>NZ_BAABZW010000026.1:0-2778 GCF_040365325.1 Intrasporangium sp. DVR
TGTCGACGGCCACGGGAAACTGCCCGTAGGCGGTCACGAAGCTGCCCGGTCGCGGTCATGAGTTCTGCCCGCTGACGGTCGCGGGATCTGCTCGACACGAAGTCCGTTTGCCTCGCCCGTGTGCGGGTTGGGGCCCCTCCTCAGGGGACGGTGGCGGTGCTGAAGCGCTGTCGTCGTCCTGAGGAGGGACAGGTTGAAGTCTGCCGAGGAGATCATGGAAATTCTGGATGCGTACGACCTGACCGGGTCGTTGCGGGATGCGGGTGAGCTGGCTGGCTGCTCGCATCACACGGTCAAGCGGTATGTGCAGGCCCGCGACGCGGGCGGGGTGCGCGACGCGCCCGAGCGGCGGGAGCAGCTGATCGACCCGTTCCTGGAAAAGGTCGAGGAGTGGGTCGAACGCAGCAGCGGGAAGGTCCGCGCGGACGTGTGCCACGACAAGCTGGTCGCGCTGGGCTACACCGGCTCGGAGCGCACCACCCGCCGCGCGGTCGCGGCGGTGCGGCGCAACTTCCGGGCCGGTCGGGTGCGGGTGCACCGGCCGTGGGTGACCGAGCCGGGGATGTGGCTGCAGTACGACTACGGCGACGGGCCGGTCGTCGATGGGGTCAAGACGATCTTGTTCTGTGCGTGGCTGGCCTGGTCACGCTTCCGGGTGGTGATCCCGTTGCGGGACAAGACGCTGCCGTCGGTGTTCGCCGCGCTCGATGCGACGTTCCGGCGCCTGGGTGGGGTGCCGACGTACGTGCTGACCGACAACGAGAAGACGGTCACCACCGAGCACATCGCCGGGATCCCGGTGCGCAACCGGCAGATGCTCGAGTTCGCGCGGCACTACTCGGTCGTGGTCCACACCTGCGTGCCGGCCGACCCGGCGTCCAAGGGCGGGACCGAGGCGAGCGTGCGGATATCCAAGGCCGACCTCGTGCCCACGGACGCGAACCTGCTCGAGGCGTATGACTCGTTCGAGCAGCTACAGTCCGCGTGCGAGGCGTTCAACGACACGGTCAACACGAGGGTCCACCGGATCACCCGGCGGGCCCCGCAGGAGATGCTCGAGCAGGAGCGGGCCCGGCTGCACCCGGTCGCGGCGAGGGCGTACACCGTCGCGTACGGCGTCACCCGGGTCGTGCCGCCCAACACGCCGATGGTCACCTTCGAGGCCGGGCAGTACTCGGTGCCGCACACCCTGCTCGGGGAAACGGTGTGGGTGCGCGTGTACGGCGCCGGGGCCGGCGAGCAGGTCGTGATCACCCACCTCGGTGAGGCGGGGCCGGTCGAGGTCGCCCGGCACGCGCGCGCGACGCCCGGCTCGCCACGGATCGACGACACCCACTTCCCGACCCAACCGCAGGGCGCACTGGAGCGCAAACCGTTGGCGCGCAATGCCGCCGAGGCTCAGTTCCTCGCCCTCGGCGAGGGCGCCCGGTTGTGGCTGACCGAGGCCGCCGCGGCCGGCACCACCAAGATGCGGGTCAAGATGGCCGAGGCCGTCCAGCTGGCCAAGCTGTTCGACGCGGCCCGGGTCGACTGGGCCCTGGGGCACGCCGCCGTCCACGGCCGGTTCGCCGAGGCCGACCTGGCCTCCATCCTCGACCACCACGCCAGCACGCCACGGCACGAGGACACCGGCCAGCATCGTGCCACCGAGGACGCCTCCCTAACGCAGGGCACCCGCGGCTGGGCGCGCCTCGGCGCCCACACCGCGCCGGTCGCGAACGAGGGCCAGGTGAGCCCGTGACCACCCCGACGCCGTCCGCGCCGCCGCTGCCGGCCGACCTCGAGGCGCTGCTGCGCCGGCTGCGGCTGCCGCACGTGCGCCGCCACGCCCCGGAGGTCATCGCCACCGCCAAGGCCCAACGCTGGGACCCGGCCGAGGTCCTCAAGGCCGTCCTGGCCGAGGAGGTCGCCGGGCGGGAACGCTCCGCGCTGGCAACCCGCCGCGCCGCGGCCGGGTTCCCCACCGGCAAGACGTTCGAGGCGTGGGAGCCGGCCGCGTCCTCCATCCCGGCGCCGACCCAGCAGGCGCTGCGCACCCTCGAGTGGGTCCACCGCAGGGAGAACCTCGTCGTGTGCGGCCCGTCCGGCACCGGCAAGACGTTCCTGCTCGAGGCCCTCGGCCAGCACGCCGTCGAGGCCGGCCTGAAGGTCGCCTGGTTCACCCTCGAGGACCTCGGCGTGCTGCTGCGTCGACACCGCGCCGACGACACCGTCACCAAGGCCATCGCCCGGATCCTGCGCGCCGACCTCGTCGTCGTCGACGACATCGGCCTGCTCCCGGTCGGGCACGACGCCGCCGAGGGCCTCTACCGGCTCGTCGACGCCGCGTACGAGAAACGCTCCATCGCCGTCTCCTCGAACCTGCACCCCTCAGGGTTCGACGAGCTGATGCCCAAGACGCTGGCCACCGCCACCGTCGACCGGCTGCTGCACCACGCCCACGTCTGCCAGACCAGCGGCGAGTCCGTACGCCTGACCCAGGCCCTCAACGGAGCAGGGGTGAGCCCCTTGAGCTGACACGAACCAGCCAGTGGTGGCCACCCGTAGAGCAGATCCCATGGCCACCACCGGGCAGTTCTCGTGACCGTCACCGGGCAGGTCTCACGACCGCCCCTGGGCAGAAACAGATGGCCCTTGACACCCGGTGATCAGCAAGCCGCACTGACCCGTCAGGCAAGTCAGTGCGACCCGGTGATCAGCAAGCCGCACTGACCCGTCAGGCAAGTCAGTGCGACCCGGTGATCAGCAAGCCGCACTGACCCGTCAGGCGGGTCAGTG
>NZ_BAABZW010000027.1:0-6042 GCF_040365325.1 Intrasporangium sp. DVR
TCGCGTGTCTCACCCGCCATAAGGGAGACACGCCCTAGTCGAACGCCACGGGCGGCGTTGTCTCCCAGCCTAGTGCGGCGGGTCGGCGCCCGCATGAGCTTGAGTACTCGGCCATCCGGCTGGAGGTTCTGCGTCAGGCCAGGCCGAGTCGTCGCGCCGTCGCCTCGCGCATCTCCACCTTGCGGATCTTCCCTGTGACCGTCATGGGGAACTCGTCGACGACCTCGACGTAGCGTGGGATCTTGTAGTGCGCGAGCTGGCCCGTGCAGAACTCCCTCAGCGCCTCCGGGGTGAGCGGTTCGGCGCCCTCCTTCATCCGGACCCAGGCGCAGAGCTCCTCGCCGTACTTCTCGTCGGGGACGCCGATGACCTGGGCGTCGAGGATGTCGGGGTGCGTGTAGAGGAACTCCTCGATCTCTCGGGGATAGACGTTCTCGCCACCACGGATGACCATGTCCTTGATCCGGCCGGTGATCTCGACGTAGCCGTCGTCATGCATCACCGCGAGGTCGCCCGTGTGCATCCAGCCGTCCTCGATGGCCTCGGCGGTCTTGTCGGGCTGGTCCCAGTAGCCGAGCATGACGGAGTAGCCCTTGGTCATGAACTCCCCGGTCTGCCCCCGCTTGACCGTCTCGCCGGTCCCCGGGTCGACGATCTTGATCTCGAGGTGCGGGTGGACTCGGCCCACGGTGCCGGTCTTCTGCTCGAACGTGTCGTCCGTGCGGTTCTGCGTGGACACCGGTGAGGTCTCCGTCATGCCGTAGCAGATCGTCATCTCGTCGATCCCGGACGCGATGAGCTTCTTCATCAGCTCGGCAGGGCAGGGCGAGCCGGCCATGATGCCGGTCCGGACGGAGCTGATGTCGTAGTCGGCGAAGGTCGGCAGGTTCCACTCGGCGATGAACATCGTCGGCACGCCGTAGAGGCTCGTGCACGTCTCGTCCTGGACCGCCTGGAGGGTGGCGGCGGGGTCGAAGCCGGGCGCCGGGATGACCATGCAGGCGCCGTGGGTGGTGCAGGCGAGGTTGCCCATGACCATGCCGAAGCAGTGGTAGAAGGGCACGGGGATGCAGACCCGGTCCGCTTCGGTGTACCGACACAGCTCGCCGACGAAGAAGCCGTTGTTGAGGATGTTGCGGTGGCTCAGCGTCGCGCCCTTGGGGAAGCCCGTCGTCCCCGACGTGTACTGGATGTTGATCGGGTCGGTCGCCTTCAACGCAGCCTGTATGCCGCTGAGCTCGCTCTCGCTCACCCGGTCGGCTTGCGCGAGGGTCGAGTCCCAGTCCTCGGTGCCGAGGAGGATGACCCGCTCGAGGCCCGGGATGTCATGCCGCACCTCCTCGATCATCTCGCGGTAGTTGCTCGACTTGAACGACTCGGCCGCGATGAGCGTGGAGATCCCGGCCTGGCCCAGGACGTAGTGCAGCTCGTGCGCCCGGTAGGCGGGGTTGATGTTGACGAGAATCGCGCCCATCTTCGCGGTCGCGAACTGGACGAGGGTCCACTCCGAGCAGTTGGGCGCCCAGATGCCGACCCGGTCACCCGTCTGGACCCCGATGGCCAGGAGAGCGCGAGCGAGCCGGTCGACGTCAGCGCGCAGAGCGGCATACGTCCAGCGTCTGCCCTGCGTGACGTCGACGAGCGCCTCGCGGTCGGGGAAGCGGACCACCGTGGCATCGAAGTTGTCGCCGATGGTCTGCTCGAGCAGAGGTGTGTGGGTCTCCCCGCGGGTGTGCGAGAGCGTCGGGTCGAGGACGTCGGTCATGATGCCTCCGGATCGTGCAACGGCGGACGGGTCCAGGCCGACTCCACCACAGGGGTCGCCGTTGCACAACGCCGGAAGGAGCTGCTGACACGTTTTCGACGAAGATCACAGAAACCGCGTCACGATCGCCGGCCCCGCCCGTCTTCAGAACAGAGCGCCCGTCCCAGTACCCCCCGAGCTGGGACGGGCGCCTACCGGTCGGCCTCCCCCTCCGCACACGTGTCGTGGAGGGCCGTGCGTGGAGGGGGCGGCTCACCGCACCGGCACGGGTCCCGTCAGCTGGTCCGCGAGCGCCGTCCGCCCGGTGAGCAGGAGCAGCAGCGCCCCGACCGGCCCGGCGACCTCGAGACCGCGGCCCACCGACCAGTCCATGTCGGTCGCAGTCAGCCGGCACCCCTCGAGGGGCAGGGTGCGGAAGACCCGCGCCAGCCAGGTGCCCCGGGTCTCCCAGACCCGGGTGGCGGCCTCGGCCGACGCCGCGGTCGGCATCGTGAGCTCGAGCCCGAGGGGGACGGCGTTGTCCTGGCCGTGAACGAGGATGTCGGTCAGGGTCTCCCGCTCGGTGACGAAAGAGTTGTGCCGTCTCGACCCGGTGGAGGCACGGATCCGCGCGATGATCTCGGCGGTGGGCAGCCGTGCCTGGAGCTTGGCGGACTGGTGGATGGCGCGGTTCAGGGAGCCGCTGCGCAGCAGGCTGGGGTGGTGGACGACGAAGCGGAGCGCGTCGGTGAGGTGCTGCTGCTGGAGCGTGAGGTGGGCCGCTACGTCGCGGACCGTCCAGCCCTGGCAGAGGGACTCCTGCTCCCACTGTGTCGGGGTGAGCGTGTCGAGAAGGTCCGCGGTGCGGCGACGCTGGTCGTCGATCGCCGCCCACAGATCGTCGGTGTCCATGTCCGATTCTCCTTCAGCTGAAGACCGGTGCGGTCGTGCGGGTTCGCTTGAGCTCATAGAAGTCGGGCACGCCGGCGAGCAGCTGCGCCCCGTCGAAGACGCGCTCTGCCATCTCCCCTCGGGGGATCGAGTTGAGGATCGGCCCGTAGCAGGCGTGGCCGTCGATCCGGGTGACGGGGGTGCCGCACTCGTCGCCCACGAGGGCGACGGCGGTTTCGTGGCTGTCACGCAGCAGGGGGCTGAAGCCGTCGGAGTCGAAGGCTTTCGCGAGTGCGGTCGGTAGGCCGGCGTCGGCCAGGGCCCCGACGATCGCCGAGCGACACTCGTCCGCGCTCGCGTAGCGCCACTCGTCGAAGATCCGTGTGCCGAATCCGGCGTACAGATCCCTCAGGACGGCCTGGCCGTGGGCTGCAGCGGCGGCGCTCGCGACCTTGGCGACACCGGAGACCTCAGCGAGGTACGTGATGTAGGAGGGATCCTCGGTGCGACGCTCGTTGAGGAGGTAGAGGCTCATCACATGCCACCGGATGTCGAGCGGTCGGCTGCGCTCGACCTCGAGCAGCCACCGAGATGCCGTCCACGAGTACGGGCACACGGGGTCGAACCAGAAGTCGACCTGATGGATCCGCACCCGGTGCGAGGCCATGTCCACCCCCAATGCGTAAACTAGTCCTATCAACGAACCAATATAGTGCGATCATAGGACTAGTTCAAGGACCTTCATGTCACGCGACCTGCCGACCAGCCTGCTCATGTTCATCGCTCACCGAGCCGCCGAGAACCGCATCTACCACGCGGTCGCGGCCAAGGGCTACGGCGACGTGACCATCGCCCAGAGCCGGCTGCTCATGGGTATCGACGACGGGGGCACCCGCCTGACGGTTCTGGCGGAGAGAGCGCAGGTCGCCAAGCAGACCGCCACCGCTCTCGTCGACAAGCTCGAGCGGGCCGGCTACGTCGAGCGGGTCCCCGACCCCACCGACGGCCGAGCGCGGCTCGTCCGCCTGACCGCCCGTGGCCAGGCCGCCATCCCGCTCGCCCGGGCAGAGGAGGCGCGCATCGAGCGTGAATGGGAGCAGCACCTCGGTCCACGGCGGATGGGCCAGCTGCGCGAGGCGCTGGCGAAGCTGCGCGAGGTGACCGATCCCTACCTGGAGGACTGACTCCGGTCCGTACGCTGTGCCCGTGTGGTACTGGCTGTTCAAGCACGTCGTCATCGGGCCCATCGCCCGCTGGTACGTCCGGCCGCGCTGGTCGGGCCGCGAGCACCTGCCGCGCACCGGTCCGTTCATCCTCGCGGGCAACCACACGACGATGATCGACCCGGTCGTCATCGCGCTCGGCGTGCCGCGGCCCGTCATCTTCATCGCAAAGGCGAAGTACTACACCGGGACCAGCCTGCGCCGGCGGGCGCTCGCCTGGTTCCTTCGAGCCGTCGGCCAGGTGCCGATCGACCCGGCCAGCGCCCAGACGGCGAACCCCGGGCTGGAGACGGCGGGGCGCGTCCTGCGTGACGGCGGCGTCGTGGCCCTCTTCCCGGAAGGGACGCGCTCGCCCGACGGGAGGCTCTACCGGGGGCGCACCGGAGTGATGCGCCTTGCCCTCCCCCACGGAGTCCCCGTGATCCCCGTTGTGGTCCGGGGCACCCGGGAGGTGCGGCTGCCGGGCACGGGCAGGCCGCGCCGGGGCCGCGTCCAGGTGACCTACGACGCGCCGATCGACCTGTCTCCATGGGCGGGCCACCCCGACGACCCTGCAGCCTGGCGGGAGGCGACGGATGCCCTGATGTCTCGGATCGCCCGATCCTCCGGACAGGAGTACGCCGACCGCTACGTCACCGACGAGGAGCGGCAGGAGCGGGACCGCCGCACCGGCACGGAGCCCTGATCGGCCGGCCCACCCACGTTGCTCCACGAGCGGCGGGTGCCGGGCCCCACGAGCCCGGAGGAAGGGCATGAACAGATCACCCGCGGAATCCAGCAACAACGTGGCAGGCGCGCCGCCCCTCACCGACCCACTGTCACGCTGCGGGGTGGGCTGGCGATCGTGCTGCCGGCTCGAGGCCCCACCCGTCACGGCTTCGCTACTTCCGATCAATCAGATGACAGACTCGTCTCGTGAGGATCGGTCAGGCCAATGCGGACGACATCGCAGACTTGGCCCGACTGTTGTGTCTGGACACCCTTGATGAGGAACCAGCACAGCGTTCCGTTGACGCCTTCGCAGCTGAGCTCGCGCACTGGTGGGCCGCGCACCAAGGACTCGCACCTGGCATTCGTCGCTCGACTCCTCCCACCGGAGATCGTCGGCATGGCCTGGGTCGCGCTCGTCCCGCGCGTCCCGAGACCCGGAGCGACAAGTCGGCTGTCCGCAGACATCCAGAGCGTCTTCGTCATGCCGAAGCAGCGAGGCCAGGGGATCGGCTCGGCGCTCGTGGAGGCTGCTTCGAAGCATGCGACGCACCCTCGGTCCCTTCACGTGACGGTCCATTCGGGTCGCAAGGCAGAGCCGGTGTACGAGCGGTTGGGCTTTGAGTCGCCCGACAGCCCCTGAAGCGACAGTCGGACCAGTCTGGTCAAGTCCTCGAAACCAAACCTTCTGATCCGTAGGAGTGACCGGGAGCGTGCCGAGCCGCTCATAACGGGCTTGGTCCACCAACGAGGGAGCGAGTGTCATTCCGCCCAGATAGGGCAACCGTCACGGCCCTGGGATCGTCGCTTCAGGCCAGGGGACGGACGCTCCGAGCTGCTCCGGTGGGGCGGTAGGTGAGCGCGATGACGCCGTTGGCGAAGGATTGTGAGAGTCGGAGCGCGAGTTCCACTGGATTGCTGGTGCCATCGAAGCCGGAGCGCGGAGCCCACCACGACCGGGTGGACCACGAGCAGGTGGTCGTCGATCAACGTTCGGACCAGCGCTCCGCTGCCATTGACGAGGATGTCCTTGCCTTCGTCCTGGCTGGGTCGCTGGACGGCCTCGCCGACGTCGCCCTCGATCACGGCGGAGTTGTTCCGTTCCGGCGACTTCAGGGTGGTCGACGCGTGTCCATGGCCATGGAAA
This sequence comes from Intrasporangium sp. DVR, assembly GCF_040365325.1. Taxonomy (NCBI): domain Bacteria; kingdom Bacillati; phylum Actinomycetota; class Actinomycetes; order Micrococcales; family Intrasporangiaceae; genus Intrasporangium; species Intrasporangium sp. DVR. Next base: position 5,714 of record NZ_BAABZW010000027.1, read on the forward strand.
AGTCCCCACTGGTGGCCAGGTGAGGTCCCCACTGGTGGCCATGTAGTAGTCCCCACCCTCTGCTCGTCGTGTCGACCCGGAGCTTGAGGCCTGAGCGGTGACGGTGGCGGTGTCTAGCCAGTCACCGGTCACCGCTCAGGGAGCTCCATTGAAGAGCAAGAGGGAAGAGATGGACATCATTGCCGCCTACCAGCAGGTGGGCACTTACCGTGCGGCTGCAGAGATCTGCGGCACCACGCACAAGACCGTCAAGCGCGTCATCGAGCGTCACGAAGCCGGCCAGGAGCGTCCCGCGCGGGCGCCGCGGCCGAGCAACTACGAGGGCGTTC
>NZ_BAABZW010000028.1:0-27664 GCF_040365325.1 Intrasporangium sp. DVR
TCCTCACCTGGCTACGCACATAAGGGAGACACGCCCTAGTCGGGGAGAATCGAACCGTGCTCAATCTCGTTGTTGCAGTGACAATTCAGCTCTGGTCGTCGGTTGCCGTCGGGGTACCGGGCGAACTGGCGCCGCCTGATGCGGTGTGCGGCATCTGCTGGTGACATCGACTGCAGGGAGGGCCCCCGTGACCATGGTCGCGGGGGCCCTGGCGGTGCAGGCGACGGAGCCGGGAGCTACGTGTGGCTTTCCGGCGTGAGGATCCGCTCCGAGACCCGGGCCAAAGATGCGGCCGAGACCGTACTCATGTGCGGCAGGCCGACGGCCCACCGGGCGTGGACCCGCTGTGCCAGCTCACCCGGCGCCACGGGCTGCCGGAACGTGGGAACAACCCCCCAATCACGGGCGAGGAGGGCCAGGCTGAGGTGCGCCCCCCTGCGCGCGTCAGTCGTCGCCCGGCCCAGGACCGCCCCGGCGGAATCTGCCCGCGCGGTGTCACCCCATTGGCTATCTCCCTGCGCCACCGCTGCCCAGACAGCAGGCAGCGTCACTGCGAGCGCCTGAGACTTGCTGGCCCCCGACAGCCAGCTGAGCTCGTGGCTGACATACCAAGCCTTGTAGGCGAACGGACTGCGGCCACGGTGCATGGAACTGGTGTGGCTCAGCCCGCTGAGCCGACTGAGTTCCAGGCGAAGGGTGTCGTCCTCAACCGTGGCCGGGTCGTCGACCACCCGCTCACCCAGCCTGACCAACCGAGTCGCGACGGCGAGGGCGAGCTCATCGGCCTCCGCCCGATCGGCAGCCGAGCCCACGTACGGCGCCAGCGTCCTGCACAGCGCCTCGAACGTCCCGGCGACGACGGCGCCGGCACCGAGCCCACGGGTGCCACGGGGATCACGTGCGACGATGGCTGGCTTTATCGCGGGGCAGGAGACGAGTACGCGTCCGTCGTGTGCTTCGACCACGGTATTGGCGCTGCGCTCGCTGCCGGTGCCAATGGTGGTCGGTACCGCGACAATCGGCATGCGCATGGCATCCCGGGGTGTAACGACAAGCGCTCCGGGGCGATGTCCCGGCTCGGCCGACGTTGCGGCCTCCTGCAATGACCCGGCAATCACCGCGGCCTTCGCCCGATCCATGACGGAACCGCCGCCGAGCGCGATGACCGCGTCGGCGTCCTCGAGGCGTCTGCCCAACTCCAACGCCCCCGTCAGCGTCCCTGGGCCGCTGACCGGGTGGACCTGCACTGAGACGCCTGACCTTGCCAGGGGCAGGCGTAGTGCGTCAGCTGTCGCGCTGTGCTCCAGCTCCGTGTCGACCACCAAAACGGCCCGGGACACACCATGATCCGCAAGGAGGGGACCAGCCTCAGCCACGCTCTCGAGCGTCCGGCTGGGGATCATCCGAGAGTCACGAGCTGTTGCTCGCGGGACATGGCACGGGCACCGAGGCGGATCAACACGTAGGCGGCGGCCCACAGCAGAGCACCGGCGGCGAGCGCCACCCACCACACCAGGACCACGACGCCGGTCCCCTGACCGATCGTCAGCATGATCAGGGGAAGCACGCAGATGCCCGAGACCTGATAGGCACCCTGAACACTCTTCGCGCGTGCAGAGACGATCACGATGAGGCCGAGTGCAGACACGGTGAAGGCCGGCCCGAACCACAACACGGTAAGGAGCCACGCTGCCGTCGGCAGGACCAGGCCCCCAAAGGACGGCCACATCATGATGTCCACCACGACGGCGTACGTCAGATGGCAGAGCAGGCCGAGAGTCACCGCGGGCACCAGGGCGCCGAGGATCTTGCCGACGAGGATCTCCTGTTCGGTCACCGGGGAGAGCATCAAGCCCTCGATGGTGCTGCGCTCACGCTCGCCGGCGATGGCGTCGGTTGCCAGGACCGAGGCCGCCATCAAGGGAATGACAACCGTGAGCGGCGGAACGACATACGTCGCGAGCAGCACCGCCAGCCGTTGTCCTGGAGTTCCCTGAAGACCCTGGACAGCGCCCTCGGGGAGGGCCTGCAGGAAGTTGCTGAAGGCGTCGGGCACTGCAGTGGAGCGGCTGGCGGCAAAGGTGACGGCCGAGAGCACCACGAGGAGGATGACTGGGACGGCGATCATGGGTCCGAGGACCGCACCGTTGCGCGCGACGACCTGCAGGTCCCGTCTCGCGATGGCCTTGACTGCGCGCCAGTTCATGACGGAGCTCCTTGTTCCTGGGGAGACGAGGCGGTTGCGGCCGCCCCCGTGGCCCCGTGGAGAGACAGGTAGAGGTCTTCCAGGGTGGCCCGGGGTGGACGGACTGCCTGGATACGGACACCGGCCGTGACCAGGTCGACGACCATGCCGGGGACGTCGACCTGGGCCTGCACGGTCACGTGGAGGCGGGTGGCGTCGTACCGGCGCACGGTCAACCCGGTCAGGGCCACGCGGGCGCGCTCCAGGTCGTCTGGATGCACTTCGAGTTCGATCGCTCCGGTGATTGCGACGCTGCTCGCGAGCTGCGCGGGCGGACCTTGAGCGAGGCAGCTCCCTTGGTTGAGGATGATCACCCGGTCGCAGATCTCAGCGGCCTCGACGAGGTCATGGGTGCAGACGACCACGGTCACCTCACGGTCGCGGCTCTGCTGCCGGATGAGTTCGCGCACATCACGGGCGGCGACCGGGTCGAGTGCGGAGGTCGGCTCGTCGAGCAGGAGAACCCGTGGTTCTGGTAGGAGGACCCGGGCCAGGCCCAGGCGCTGCTTCATCCCTTGGCTGAACGTGGCAACGCGCTCGTCCGCCCGCTCGCTCAATCCGAACTCGTCCAGCATGTCCTGAGCGCGGTGCCCCAGCTCAGGACGGAGGTCGAAGAGCGCAGCGGCGAACTCGAGGTTCTCCCGTGCCGTGAGCCGGAAGTCGAGCAGGCCGCCGGACGGAAGAACGCCGAGCCGGCTCCGCACGAAGCTGCCACTCTCGACCGGGTCGTGGCCCAGGACCTCGATGCGTCCCGACGTCGGGCGGAGCAGGCCGGCCATCAGCCGGACCAAGGTGGTCTTGCCGGCGCCGTTGTGGCCGAGGAGACCAAGCACCTCCCCGGGCTGCGCCGTGAGGCTGACGTCGTCGAGGGCGAGCCGGCCCTCTCCGAACGACTTGGACACCCCAAAAATCTCGATCGCGGGAGCAGCGGGCTCGCGCGTGCGGCCTCGCTGCAGGGATGCGGGCGACATGGTCTCCATCATGGCCTTCCTGATAGGCGGGCCGATCCAGCGCGGGACGCCCGCTCGTACGGCATCGGGTGGGTTGGTATGGCGGCTGCCACTGCTTGGGGAGTCCTGCGATCGCCCCCAGCATCCGCGGGACGCGCTGAGCCGTGGCGGGCGGTCACGGTACGCGGGATCGCAGCCACCGTCACCACCACGACGACGAGCACGACGAGGGCGGCAGCGGGTCGGGCATAGTCGGCAAGGTCTCCCCCTGCGTCGAGCAGACTGTGAGGAGCCAGCATCCTGGTCGGCGCCCAGTCGCGGACGGCCGCGACGCTGCCCAGTAGCTCCGAGATCAGCACCGACCCCGAGATGGCCAGGGCACTGATGAACGGGCTGCCGGTGGCAAAGGCCAGGGCCCCGGCGACCGCAGCCCACAGGATCATGCCCGCGGACTGCACCCCCAGGGCGAGCAGCGCCTGCCGGACCTGGGTATCTCCGACGAGGGCCGTCGTCTCGTAGAGAGCCACACCCGCCCCGCAGACGGCGCCCAGCGACACGACCAGGACCGAGCTCAGGAGGCGCGGCAGCAACAGCTGGCCCCTGCGCGAGACCCGTGTGAGGTAGTGGATCCGGTGAGCTGGGGTCGGACCCAGGTGGACCATGGAGCCCACGACGAAGCACACCACGAGCAGGACCAGTTGAGAAGCGTTCTTGAAATAGGCGCCGAGGAGACTCTCCCAGGTCGGATCCGCGGCAACGACGGCGATGCCTTGATCGCTGTCGAGGCTGGCCAGGATGTCAGCGAGGTTGGCGGCCAGCAGGGGGGCCGTCACGCCGGAGAACACAAACAGCGCCAGAACCACGAGGAATCGCTGTGACCGAAACCAGCGGCGCAGGTGGAAGACCAATGTCATCACGTCCTTTCAGGCGGCGATGCGCTTGATGAACTCGGTGAGCAGGGAGTCCCTGCGCGCCAGCTCGACCAAGGACCCGGGTTCTCGCCCGATGCGCTCGAGGAGCAGGGGTAGGGCTGCGGCTCCGACAACTACCTGGCGCGGGCCTGAGCCCTGTTGCCAGCTCAAGCCGGCACGATCCAGCTCCTCAGTGAGGGCCGCGATCCCATGCGCCAGCTCCAGCGTGAGGGTGTCGGAGGGAGCCGTGCCGCCGAAACCGGCGCGTTCGCCGGCGTACACGAGGTTTCCGCGGTTGAGAACCAGGAGGTGGGTCGCGACGCGGTCGACGTCCTCGAGGACGTGGCTGGAGAAGACCACCATCATCCGTGTGCCCAGCTGCGCAATGAGGCTCAAGACCGCCTCGCGTCCGAGGGGGTCGAGGGCGCTGGTCGGCTCGTCGAGGATCAGCACGGCCGGGTCGCGGCTCAGTGCGGCGGCAATGCCGAGGCGCTGCAACATTCCTCGCGAGAATCCGCCCACCCTGCGGTGTCCAGCCTCCGCCAGCCCGACCTCGTCGAGGAGCGTTTCTGGTTCGAGGCGGCGACGCCTGGCGGGAGCACCTAGGCGAGCGGACTCCTGGAGTACTTCCGCGGCTGTCAGGTATGGGTCGAAGTTGGGCGTGTCCGGGCAGTAGGCCACGGCTTCCGGATCACCCTGGACAACGACTTCGCCGCTGTTGACCTCACGTAGGCCGACGGCGGCGTGAATCAACGTCGTCTTGCCGGCTCCGTTGGTACCGATGAGACCGCAGACCCCTTGGCCTGCAATGGTGCAACTGACGCCGGCGAGCGCCCGCAGTCCTGCGAAGTCGACAGTCACGTCGCGCAGCTCGACGATGACGGGCTCACGCTGCATGACGGGGGGACCGACCGAACACCAGGTAGGCGATGCCACCCAGGGGAATGGTGATGAGACAGAGGACCGCCCAAGCCCGCTTGGGCAGATGTCGAGTCGGACCGGAGCCTGCCAGGTCGATGTAGCAGTAGCCGACGAATGCCAGGGCGAGCACCAGCACCGGGACGAAGGGAGCCTGGTCAGTCATGCGATGTTCCTTTCCTGAGGGACGCTGCGATCTCTTCGAGGTCATCGACAGCAGCGGTGTCACCGTGAGTGAGCGCCACGGCCGTGGCGTTGATGACGACTTCGTCGACTCCGCTGGCCGCGAACCCGTCGAGACGTTCGGCGATCTCAACGGCCGACCCGATGGCGATGACCCCGTGTTGAACCAGCATTCGCGCCCCGGAGACGGGATCGCTGACGTCGATGTCGAGGCCCGCTGACCGGAGCATGGACACGTAATGGGGCCGGCTGAGGTGACCTGAGCAGCCGACCTGAGCCAGCAGCCGCGCATTGCGGCCGGGGCGGTCGACGGCACAGTGCACGTGGGCGACCAGCCGTGGCCGGGTCCCGTCGGGGCGCGTGAGAGCGGGGATCAGGGTCTCGCGAAGGTAGTGCTCCGGCGTCAGCCACGTGATGACGAAGTCCGCCACCGACGCAGACTTCCTCGCCATCCCCGGACGCAGCACACCGGTGCCGATGTCCACCCGTGGGTGGTCCAGCGGCGGTAGCACGGCGTTCATCTGCAGCCGGTCTGCGGTACTAGTGGCAACATGCCCGTCGACCAGCGCGCGGACGAGGCGGCAGTACTCTGCCGTGTAGGCCGCCGGCCGGGACAGCGCGGACCCGGAGACCGAGGACACGAACTCAGGATCGGCCGCGCCGTAGGCAACGGCCACCGGCTGACGGATGACGGCCGCCAGCGAGCGGGCCTGCATGGCCGCGTCGTACGGGGACCGCAGCGCCGCGAGGGCAGTGCCGATGCCGACAGGTACGCCGACGCCGTCTGCGCCCGAGGCAGCCAGGGCCAGGTGCGACTCGATGGCGAAGGATTGCCCCATCCAGAGCCGGCTGAGTCGGTGGTGGCGGACGACGCCAGCGAACACATCAATGGCACGGGGGTCCGCCGGCTGCTGGGGGAAGAGGACGGAATAGTCCATCAGCCCGCCCCCATGCGAGCCTTGTTTCGGTCGCGGTTGCGTGCGACGTCGTCCGGGTCGACGTTCGCTTCCAGGCACAGCCGACGCAGATGCTCGGCGAGGGTGTCGCCTGGTGATTCGAGCGAGCTGGCCACGGCTTCGGCCATCAGCGAGCAGCGGTGCTCCCCGAAGCTGCGTCCCGGCTGACCCCTCAGGTCGAACGGCTCGTCGGCGGTGCGTAGTGCCGGTGACAGCGCGGCACACAGCGGGGATCCTTCGGTGGCGCCTTCAATGGTCTCCCCGAACACGCCCAGGAGTGTCTCGAGGACTGCGCGGTCCTCGGCCTGGGCGTAGAACACCAGCGCGTCGTTGCGGGGGAAGGCGGCGCGCCGAGACAGGATCTTGGTCCGGAACGACGAGCGCGTCGTCTGCAACGCCGCCACCGCGGTCGCCCACTGGTCCAGCGCCTCGTGCGGGTCGCGACAGCCGACGTAGTACCTCACCAAGGGGCCCAGTGCCGGGTCGAACGATCCACGGTCGTTCACCATCATGAAGAATCCGGGAGACAGGCGCGGCCTGAGGCTGGGCAGGCGCACATAGGACCGGTCCGGACCTTCGGTCACGATGGTTGAGGAGGCATCAAGTCTCACCCGGTGCACCTCGACCTGCTCGATGTCGCCGGCAGCGTCGCGAGTCACCACGGCGGGTACCAGGACCCCCACGTCGTCGACACGCTGGCGCACCTCGTCCTCGAAGTCGACGTCGGGCAGACTCGACGCTTGCGCGAACACCGCCTCGTTGCCGGCGTGGAGAATGCCGTACAACCATCTGGTCAGCCCTGATACGTCCAGGTGACCGCCGGGCAGCTGGATGTGATGGCCACCCACGCCTATGACGCGTGAGGGCACGTCGATGGCAAAGAGGCGGGCGATCGCTTCGGCCGAGCGCGAGCGTGGGTCCTGCGCCTCTTCGACGGAGGGCGCGAGCTGTGGTTCAAGCAGGGACATCTTCAGCCTCCTGATGCACGAGCGCGGTCGCCGAGTCCGGATCGATCAGGGCCTGCCGCCCGATGCCCGCGACCGCCTTGTCGATGGTGGTGAGCCGGTGGGAGAACACTGCGCGGGCGAGGACCCGCTCGAGCAGGGCCCAACCGATCGCGCGCCCAAGGCGGACAGGGTCGACAGGGTGGGGTGACGCAGCGGCGTATCCCTCAAGGAATGCGCCCGTGGCCACGCTCACCTCAGCGAGGGCCTCCCCCGCCCGAGCGAGGACATTGGCGTGGACCTCACCCACCCCGCCCGTGGCAGCTGCTGCCCGGACGAAGGCGCCGTGCAGCGCGTCGAAGACCAGGGCCCCCACCATGCCCGCGAGGTCCCTCGTGGTCGGGCCGAGCGTCCACTCCTCCCAGTCGATGATGTGAACGCGCGAGCCGTCGATGAGGAACTGGTCGGGTCGCAGATCGCCATGGATGGGCGCTATCGCGGGGTCTTGACCCTGGTCCTCCATCCAGGCCTGAAGGGCACTCCGGAGCTCATGGTCGTGGTGGAAGAGGGCCCAGCACTCCAACTCACCACCGCTCGCTTCGGCGTACTGCTGCCCGCTGATGGCGTGGAACATGGCCAGGGGGTCCGGAGGCTCTGAGAGGGCGGGCCGGGCGGTGAACAGATCGAGGATGAGGCTCTGTCCCGTGAGCGAGTGCACGTCACCCAGGCGGCGGCCACAGTCTCGCAGGACGTCGGAGACCGCGCTCCACGACGTGCGGCCCTCGATCTGCGACTGCAACGTCTCGGCCGAGTCCAGGTAGGGAAACCACACGCGCCTCTCAACCGGGTCGGTCCGCAGCAGGCGGGGGGAGAAGTCGTCGCCCCGGATGGCCTGCACCTTCTCCCAGTCCACGGTGTTGCTGAAGCGTCGGTCGCGGTCGACATCGGGCCCGTCGAATCGCTTCGCCAAGGCCAAGCCGTCCTCTTCAGCGACGACGTAGATCGTGTTGCGGCCGGCGTGACGCTTCCCGGCGAGCAGATCAGTGGACATCGAGGTGCCTCTCAGTGCGGGCTTGGTGGGTTCCGGCTGCTGGCGGCGTGTGGCGCCGGGAGGTCGTCAGCTCCGTGACGAGCCGCTCTGCGCAGCTGAAGACGTGGATCTCCTCGAGTAGGCCCAGCTCTCGCTCTGCGTTCACGGCGATGGCCACGGCGATGCCGGAGAGCGGGGGCCCCGAGCGCCAGACCGCTGCCAGCACACCCGGGGCCGAGCCACCCTTGTAGAGGATCGGTTCTCTGGCATCGCCCTCGGGCGACGGGGGCCAGGGCAGCCAGGGTCGCGTCGCCAAGTGGTGCATCGCCGTGGTGACCGCGCGCAGCGGGACGAAGTAGTCGTGGCCGTCGGTGTGCACAGGAGCGCGAGGGCCGGTGGCGGGTGGCCCTCCCCAGATATCACGTGTCCGCTTGAACCGGCAGGCATCCTCGGGCGGGACGCCAAAGGCAACTGCTGTGTGCACCAGCCGGTCGAGTCCGACCAGGTCGATGAGGATGTCGGTCGCCGTGTTGTCCGATCGCAGCACCATGAGTTGGGCGAGCTCGCCCACGGTGAGTCGCGATCCGACGTGGTCCGCGCCGAGCCCGGCGCTGGACGACGAGATGTCTTGGTGAGTGACGACTCGGGTGTCGTCAAGGTGCAGCCGACCCTCCTCCACGTCCTGCAGAACCGTGGCCAGGACGAAGATCTTGGCCAATGAGGCCACGGCCTTGACTCGGCCGTCGTCGTCGATCCGGGGGCCGTCAACCACCACCGAGGCGCCCGGGTCGATTCGCCTCAGCTCGCGTCGCAGGTCGTCCGGCGTCGTCACCTCCTGCGGCCGGGCCTCGATGCGCAGTCCATCCAGGGCGCCCTGCTGGGCCGTCGTGATGAAGAGGTCGGCCTGAACCCCCATCGACGTGCTGACGGGGATGACAGTGAGATCGCCGGTGCGTTGTTGTGCTCGGCCTGGGACCGGGGAACTGCGCCGGACACCCTCGAAGACTTGGGCCAGCGCCCCCAGCTGGTTGCGCGGATGCTCTGGGCTCGCCAGCTCGGCGGCGGCCGCCGGCGGCACGGGTTCGCTGCCCTGCAGCAGCTCTAGCAGCCGGTGCACGGTCTCGTTCATGGCGGCCTTTCGTGGAAGGATGGGAGGTCCCGGCGTCGGGTCGGGTGTCAGTTGTCGTGACACCCGACCCGACGCCGTCAGCCGGTCAGGTCCAGGACCAGGACCACGAAACGGACAGCGAGTAGCTGACGCTGACGCTGAGGCTGATCGACGTGCCGACGCTGGCGAGATCCGTGTCGGCGAGGGACTCTCGCTGGATGTCCATGGGCGAGGCATACGCGGTGTAGCCATCGAGCAGTTGCTGAGTGAGGCTGGTATTCATCGAACTTCCTTTCGTCCATTGGTGATTCGTGCCGTCGGAGAGACCGCAGCCATCCCCGACAAGGGCGAACCTAGGCCACTGGAACGCTGCGATCGATGGCCCAGGCGTGGCACGAAGTTCGGGTTGCAGGAGCCTGCCGCCCGCCCGGGATCAGGTCCGGCGCCGGTGCAGAAGTGGCGGTCGCGTCGCTCACCGGCTCATCGTGGTTGCGCCCCGTGGTCGGCTGTCACTCGCCGCTCGGCCTGCCGTAAAGGGTGGTTCGTGGACGCACGGGACGCCCCGCGATCTCACCGATCTCGCGAAAGTCGGCGTCGTCCAGGACCTGCCCGTGAGCGGCGCCGGCGGCACGGCTGATGTTCTCGTCCATCAGCGTGCCGCCGACGTCGTTCACGCCGGCCGCGAGGAGTTGGGCAACCCCGTTGACCCCCAGCTTGACCCAGGACGCCTGCACGTTGTCGACGAGCCCGTGGTACGCGATGCGGCCGACGGCATGCATGAGAGCCGTCTCGCGCCACGTCGGTCCGCGACGCGCCCGCCCCTTGAGGTAGATGGGTGCGGCCATGTGGACGAACGGAAGCGGCACGAACTCTGTGAATCCCCCCGTGTCCCGCTGGAGATCCCGGGTCCGCACCAGGTGTCGCGCCCAGTGCAGCGGTTGCTCGACCGAGCCGAACATGATGGTGATGTTGCTGCGCAGCCCGACCCGATGAGCCGCGCGATGGACGTCGAGCCACTCGTCCGTGGTGATCTTGTCGGGACACAGGACCCCGCGGATCTCGTCGTCGAGTATCTCGGCGGCGGTTCCGGGGAGGGAGGCCAGGCCGGCTGCCTTGAGTCGGCGCAGGTAGTCCTCGACGGGTTCTCCGAGGCGCCGTGCTCCTTCATGCACCTCGAGGGCGGTGAAGGCGTGGATGTGCAGATCGGGCGCCGCCTGCTTCACTGCGCCGACCACGTCGAGATAGAACTCGCCATCGAAGGTCGGATGGATGCCGCCTTGGAGGCACACCTCTGTCGCGCCCCGCTGGGACGCCTCCACCGCGCGCTCGGCGACGTCGTCGAGCGTGAGCAGGTAGGGCCGTCCACGCAGGTTGAGCGAGAGCGGACCCTTGGAGAAGCCGCAGAAGCTGCACCGAAACGTACAGACGTTGGTGTAGTTGATGTTGCCGTTGACGACGAATGTCACGTCATCCCCCACCGCCTCGGCCCGCAGGTCGTCCGCGAGCTGCGCGACAGCCGCGACCTCTGCGCCGCGGGCTCCGAACAGGACTGCCAGTTCGGCCTCGCCGGGCACCTGGGCCAGCCGCACGCCTTGCAGGACCTCGCCGACCGCGCCGCCCGCGAACGCCGTGCCGGGGATGAGGCGCATCGGGTCAACGTCGGCGCCGGAGTACCACCCCGTTGAGCGTCGCTCAGCTTGGATGACCTCGTCGCCCGGGCCGACGTTGGCTGCGGTCCTGCGGTCTTCCGGCCAGATGGACCCCGGGTCGTCTCTGCCGAGGCCCTCTGCGTCGGAACGGTCGAGGACCGCGAAATGCAGTGACTCGTCGATCCAGTGGTCGCGGCGAAGGACGAACTCCGGGTAGGCGGTCAGGCGGGGTGCGAGAGAAAGACCGGCCTCCTCGGTCACCGCCTTGAGGGCCTCGATCGCCGGCCAAGGCCGCTCGGGGTTCACGTGGTCGATCGTGATCGGGGAGACCCCACCCCAGTCGTCCAGGCCGGCGTCGAGCAACGTGCGCAGGCCGTCCTGATCGGCGAGGTTGGGTGGCGCCTGGACGTGCACATCGGCGGGTAACACCAGGCGTGCCAGCGCCACCGCCCGGAGGTGTGCCTCGGGTGGGCACGGCGGCACACCCCTCATGGCTGTGTCGGGCTTTGGCAGGAAGTTCTGGATGATCACCTCCTGGATGTGGCCGTGTCGCCGATGGGAGGCGGCTATGGCGGTCAGGGCGTCGACGCGATCGGCCTCCCTTTCCCCGATGCCCACGAGGATGCCCGTCGTGAAGGGGATGCGCAGCCTTCCGGCCGACTCGAGCGTGGCGAGGCGTCTGGCCGGGATCTTGTCCGGCGCCCCACGATGCGCGGGGAGATCGTCCCGCAGCGACTCCACCATCATTCCCTGGGAGGGCGCGCTCTGCCTCAGGAGCGCGAGATCGTCCGGACTGATCGCGCCTGCATTCACGTGGGGCAACAGCCCCGTCTCCTCCAGCACCAGCCGGCACATCGCGGCAACGTAGTCCACGGTGGAGACGTAGCCGCGGGCTGCGAGCCAGCGTTGCGCCTGCGGGTAGCGAAGCTCAGGAAGCTCGCCGAGTGTGAACAGCGCCTCGTGACAGCCTGCGGCAGCCCCTGCGCTTGCGATGCCGAGGACCTTCTCGGGCGTCAGGTACGGCTCGTCCAGATGGCGTGGTGCCGTTGCGAACGTGCAGTAACCGCAGCTGTCACGGCACAGGCGCGTCAGAGGGATGAACACCTTGGGGGAGAACGTGATGCGCGTTCCCGTCCTGGCTGCTCGTGCCGTGCGGGCGAGGGAGGCCAACTCATGGGTTGGCAGGGCCGTCAGTTCATGGCTCTTCACGGGCGTTACCTCCTGGTGTGTTCACCGGTGAACGGCGCCTGAAATATTCCACGTCACCTGCGACGGGATCCCATTGGGGCACAATGCGAGCCACCACGTGAGGGCCGGTACGCGCCGGAGCCGGCTCAGCGGCATACGCCGAATCCCGTATGCCGCTGGGCTCGCTGGACAGTCGCGCTCACTCACGGCATGGGCACAGTGGTGGCACGCGCGGCGCCCTCATCGGCGAGCCCAGCATGTCCGCGGAGGTAGGACCGTTCGGTGCCCCCGGCGCGGACCGCGGAGGCGGGCGACATAGAGTTCGTCCGTGGCTGAAGCCCCCCTCCCGCAAGCCATCACGCACCGTCCGCTCCCCGAGCGCGAGATCACCGCACCGGTGCTCCTGACGCTCCCGGACGGGCACCTCAACGACGACGCCGTGGGGTGGACCCGCACGCCTCTCGTCGTCACCGACGGGATCGGCCGCGGACCCCGCGCCTGGGGACGCACGCGCCGGTGGGAGCAGTGGACGGTCGTGACGGCGACGCACGTCGTCGGCCTGTCCGTCTCCGACGTGGACTACGCTTCCCTGCAAGGGATCTGGCTCCTGGACCGCCGGTCCGGCGACGAGATCACGCACGACTCCGTGGGTGTCCTCGGCGGCTCCGTCGCCATCCCCGGCACCCTCGGCCGCGGCTCGGTGCGGGCCCGGACCCTCCCGGTGCGGATCGACATCGACGAGGTCGAGGGCGGCACCCGCCTGCGCGCTGTCGGCGACCGGATCCGGGTCGACATCCTCGCCCATCGCCCCGAGCGCCACGAGTGTCTGGGCGTCGTCGTGCCGTGGAGCCGGAGGCGCTTCCTGTACACGGTCAAGGACGTCGCCCGGCCTGCCGAGGGCACGGTCTACGTCGACGGGCGGCCCGAGCCGTTGCCGGCCGGCGTGTCCTGGGCGACCCATGACCACGGCCGGGGGCGCTGGCCGCGCGCCCTGGCCTGGACGTCGGGGACGGGGTCGGGTGTCACCGACGGGCACGCCGTCGGCTTCCACGTCGGCGGACGGTGGAGCGACGGCACCGGGTCGGCGCCCAACGCCCTGGTCGTCGACGGTCGAGTCAGCAAGCTGAGCGAAGAGCTGACCTGGGACTATGCCCTGGACGACGAGCTCACTCCCTGGCGGGTGCGCGGCGACGCCGTCGAGCTGACCTTCACGCCCCAACACACCCGGTCGTCCTCCCGCGACGCCAAGGTCGGTGCGTCCACGGCGAGGCAGCTCCTCGGCACGTGGTCCGGGCGCGTGCGCGACGAGAATGGCGCGTGGATCACGGTCACCGACGTCTTCGGGTCGGCCGAGGAGGTCAGGGCGCGCTGGTGACGCCGTAGCGTTGACGGTATGCCCGTGAAGCTCGAGAACGTCGGGATCGCCGTGCGCGACCTCGACGCGACGATCGCCTTCTTCACCGACCTCGGACTGACCGTTCTCGGCCGTGACACGGTCAGTGGAGGTCTGTCTTCGCGGACTGACGACGGCGGAGGACGGCCCGGGGCCTACCGTCCGCGACCCTACGCGGTGACGTTCGGGTTGGTGGTTGCCGGCGGTGCGGAGAGCACCCTGGGGATGTATTCCAGCAGCTGGATGCGACCGTCGAAGGTGCGGCTCTCGACGAGGTCGAGGGCCACGTCCGGGTACCCGTCGTAGATCCGGTCTGTCCCAGTGCTGCCAGTGATGACGGGAAAGACACCCACCCGGAAACGATCAACGAGCCCAGCCATGAGCAGCGCGCGGCAGAGAGTCAGGCTGCCCAGCGTGGTCAACGGCCGGGTGCCCGAGGACTTCATCTCACGAACAACCTCGATCGGGTCGCGCGACACGAGCTGCGTGTTCGCCCAGTCAAGCGGCTCGCTCAAGGTGCTCGAGAAGACCACCTTCGACCGTGCTGCCAAGGCCTCGGTCCCGGGCTCACCCCCACGGGCCAGCTCGTCCATGAGGCGGTAGGTGGTGGCACCCATGAGGATGATGGGATCGTCCGGCTGCTGCTGCAGCCAGCCGAGGTACTCGGGGCCCTCCACCCCCCACCAGCCCGGCCATCCCTCGGCGGCCCCGTAGCCGTCGAGTGAGGTGATGAAGTCGACGAGTAGCTCTGGCACGGCGTCCCTCCTGCCATCGTGAGCGACGATCTTGCGCTCGACCGACTTCCAGCGTGCCAATGGACTCGTCGTGGCGCCAGTGGTGCAGCGGCTGCCGAGAAGATCTCCTGCCGGCCGTCGTCGCGGGAGGTGGCTCCGGCTCATACAGCGGCAGCTCGACGGAAGGTCAGCGGGGAACGTACGACAACCTGATCACGTCTTCGGCGAGCTGCTCGCTCGAAAGCAGGCGAAGCGGCGGGCGAGGTCCGGCGAAGAACGGCTTGCCATGCCCCACCACCACCGGGTGCAGGTAGATGCGGAACTCGTCCACCAGTCCGAGCCGGCTGAGGCTGTCGGCGAGGGTCGGCCCGGCGACTCCGATCTCTCCCTCGCGCGTCTCCTTGAGGTCTGAGATCACCCGTTCGACCTCGTCCCCGACGAGCGTGGCGTTGGGGCCGACCGACACGAGCGAGCGCGACACGACCCACTTCGGGAGGTTGCGCCATGCGGCCGCGTACGCCTGCTCCTCCGCATCCCAGTCGGGACGCTCGTCGTCCCAGTAACGCATGACCTCGTACATCTCACGGCCGTAGACGCAGCCCGTCTGCGCCTCGGTCTGCTCGATGAAATGGCAGAACAGCGCGGGGCCCGGCGCGAACGCCGTGTGGTCGACGTAGCCGTCCAAGGACTGGTTCATTCCGAACACCAACCTGGCCATACCGATGTCCCTTCTCGCGGCTGCCCTCGATCATCCCTGCCTGGCCGGCCGAAGCTACGAGGGGGCCTCGAGGGCGAAGAAGATGAACCCGATGAAATGGGTGGGGTCGGGTTCGCCCTGGGGCAGCAGCTCGGGCGGCGTATCGGGCGACACCGGCGGCTCGCAGATCGCCGAGATCCGAAAGCCCGCGGCGGTGAACGACTCCGACATCGCGCTCAGCGAGCGGTACCAGATCGTCAGGGTCGCGCAGACGCCGTCGAAGTCGTACTCCTCTTCGTTCGGCACGGTCGCGAAGTAGTTCACCTCGGGGTACATCACCGGCGGGATGACCGGGTGGTTGACCACCACGACGAGCCGACCGCCGGGCCGCAGCACCCGGCGCAGCTCGGCCAGCGGGCGCGACCAGTCCTCCAGGTAGTGCAGCACGAGCACGGCCAACGCATCGTCGAAGGAGCCGGCGTCGTAGGGAATCGGCTGGCTCAGGTCGGCCACCTTCAGGTCGGCCGCGTCTCCGAGCCGCTCCCGCGCGAGCCGGACCATCGCCGGGCTCGCGTCGAACCCAGCCACGCTCGCCCCTCTCTCCCTCAGGTCGGCCAGGAGCGGCCCGGAACCGCAGCCAGCGTCCAGGACCCTGCGGCCGGCGACGTCACCGAGCAGGTCCAGCACCGCCGGCCGGGCGTACCACCGGGTGAACAGGCCGTTCTCGGTCGCTCGCGAGTACGCATCAGCGAAGGCGTCGTAGTGGTCCGGCTGCTGCAAGGCCGTCTGCGGTTCGGACGTCATGCCACGGCAGTGTGCCAGGTCCGACGGACGGTCGGCGTGGCCCACGGCGTTGCCGCCAGCACGACGGGGGTGTCGTGAGGTGCGCTCAGTCGGCGGGCGCCTCCGGGCCCGTGGAGATCTGGCGCAGGGTCGAGATGACGGTGGCCTCCGGCCAGTACTTCGCGTGCAGTTCCGCGAACTCCTGCTGATCGGCGACCGCCTCCTCGAGGCTGTCGTACTGCATGATGGCCCAGCCGCCGA
Organism: Intrasporangium sp. DVR; assembly: GCF_040365325.1. Classification (NCBI taxonomy): domain Bacteria; kingdom Bacillati; phylum Actinomycetota; class Actinomycetes; order Micrococcales; family Intrasporangiaceae; genus Intrasporangium; species Intrasporangium sp. DVR. The sequence continues at coordinate 15,951 of NZ_BAABZW010000028.1, forward strand.
CGACCTCCTTGGCCTCGGCGTACGGTCCGTCGACCCGGGTGACCTTGCCCTGGCGGGCCACGAAGTTCACGGCGTCCTCAGTGCCGTACAGACCGCCGCCGTCGAGGAAGACACCCATGGCGGCCCGTTCCCCGATGTGGGTGTCCATCGCGTCGAACAGCGCCTGCGGGGGCGTGCCGATGCCCTCTTCCATTCGCACGAATCCCATGAATCGCGGCATGTTGATTGCTCCTACTCGTTGCTTTGGCGTTGCTGTCGTTCGTACGTCGAACGGCTGCCCGGCTCTGTGACATCCGCCGACGAAGGCTTCCTCGACCCTGGAGACAGTGTCCGCGTCACCGCACCATGCCGGGCGGAGCGCCCTGCAACACGCCGCCGCGCGCAACCCGCACACGAGGGGATCGGCTCACTTCCGGCCATGGGTCACCTGCGTCTCGGCGAGGTCACCCGTGACGGGTCCAGCGGAAGAGGAGGGTCGTTGGTGCCTGGGTCAACGCTACTCTCGGAGCCGCAGATCGGGTGGCAGGCTGTGCACGCCATCCAGCCCACCCCGAGTCGACTGATCCAGGAGGAGAGCGATGCTGGCCAGGTATCCGGGGCGATGCGCGAGCTGCGATGCGCCGATTCGACCCGGGGACAAGATCGTCGGCGCCGGCGGCGACGGGTCCGCGTGGGTGCACGCGGACTGCGGCCACGAGCTGGCTCTCCCCGGTTTGACGGCGAACCGGGCGCCGGTCCGCATCACCCACGGCAGGACCACGACCACGCGTCTGAGCGCGAAGGCGCCGATGGCTGCTCCCGACGGTGCAACCTTCGTCTACACCGACGGAGCCTGTTCCGGAAATCCCGGGCCCGGAGGATGGGCATGGGCGATCGATCGTGAGCGCTACGCGTCCGGCTCAGAGCGGCCCAGCACCAACCAGCGGATGGAGATCCGTGCAGCACTCGAGGCCGTCACCGCGCTCGCCGGACCCTTGGTCGTGGTCAGCGACTCGACCTATGTCGTGAACTGCTTCCGCGACACGTGGTGGGCCGGCTGGCTGGAGCGCGGCTGGACCACGTCACAGAAGAAGCCGGTTGCCAACCGCGACCTGTGGGAGCCCCTCGTCGAGGCCGTCAGCGAGCGCGGGGATGTGGCGTTCCACTGGGTGAAGGGGCATTCCGGCCACGAGATGAACGAGCTGGTCGACCAGCTCGCCGTGGCTGCGAGCCACGCCATCGAGTAGCAGCTCCTCGTGTTGGCCGGCGCGCACGGTCCCGCCGCCCGGGACCGTGTGGTGACGCCGGACCCCGCCTCGGGGTCGGCGTCGAGTGCGCCCCACGTCACCGTGAGGCCGGGCGCCGGCCGGCTCCGGACCGGCCGTCCAGGTCCCGGACGAGCCGGTCCGCGACCTCCCGGAGGACCGGCGCGATCTCCTTGACCCGGTCGAGGGTGAGGCGGCCCGACGGACCGGACACCGAGAGGGCGAGCAGCGCCGGCGCGTGCACGAGGGACACGGCGACGCAGCGCACCCCCACTTCCTGCTCACCGTCGTCGACTGCATACCCCTGCTCCCGCACCCGATCGAGCTCGGCGAGCAGGGCCGCAACGTCGGTGATCGTGTGCCCCGTCCGCGCGGGCAGGCCGGTGCGGCCCACGACGTCGATGACCTGCCCGACGGGAAGCTCGGCGAGGAGAGCTTTGCCGACCCCCGTGCAGTGGGGCAGGACGTGCCGCCCCACCTCGGTGAACATCCGCATCGCGTGGGGCGACGGCGCCTGCGCGACGTAGACGACCGAGTCACCCTCGAGCATGGCGAGGTTGGCGGTCTCCCCGATCTGGTCGGCCAGACGTCGTAGGTACGGCATTGCCTGCGCGCCGAGGGTCAGGCCCGCCACCTCGCCCAGTCGGATGAGGCGGGGCCCCAGCGCGTATCGGTGCGACACCTCCCTGCGGACGTATCCGCCCGCGAGGAGCGACTGGACGATCCGGTGGATCGTCGGCATCGGCAGGCCCGTGCTGGCTGCGAGCTGCGAGAGGGTGGCGATGCCGCCCGCGTCCGCCATGGCCTCCAGGAGCTCGAAGGCGCGGTCGAGCGCCTGCACGCCACTGCGGCGCCCGGTGGGTGCCTGACCCTCGGCGCCCATCCGCCCATCTCGCGCCTCGCCCGTCATCCCGATCTGCTCCAGCCTCTCCTCACGGTCGGTGTCCCGCTCGACAGTCGCCGAGCGGGACACCCAAGCCTGCCTCGACTCGATCTGGGTCAGGGCACCATCCACGACAGGACGGGCGTGGACTGCAGGTAGACGAGAACGCACATGAAGACGAGGAAGCCGATGCTCCAGCCGAGAACCTTCCGGAAGATGTCACCCTCTCGACCCGAGAGGCCGACCGCGGCTGCGGCGATCGCGAGGTTCTGCGGCGAGATCATCTTGCCGAGGACACCACCGGAGGAGTTGGCCGCCGCCATGAGAACCGGGTCGAGTCCGGTCTTGGCTGCCGCCGAGACCTGCAGCGCGCCGAACAGCGAGTTGGACGAGGTGTCCGAGCCCGTGACGGCCACGCCGAGCCAGCCGAGGATCGGGGAGATGACGGCGAAGATCGCGCCGGCTCCGGCCATCCACGTGCCGAGCGTCGCCGTCTGGCCCGACGCGTTCATGACGTAGGCGAGGCCGAGGACCGCCATGACCGTGACGATGGCTGCCGCGAGCTGTCGGTACGTGTCGAGGTAGGCACGGAAGGCCTTCGCCAGGGAGATGCCGATGATCGGGATCGTGACGAGCCCGGCGATGAGCATGAGCGTGCCCGCCGCGTTGAGCCAGCCGAACTTGAACGTCGGGAGGGTCGACGGCTTCCCGGATGCGGTCTGCAGGTCGAGGCCCGGCCACTTGAACTGCGTCCCGGGGGCGGCCAGGGCGTCCTTGATCCCGGGGAGCTGGCTCAGGCTGAAGATGGCGATGATGACGAGGTATGGAGCGTAGGCGCGCCACACGTCGGCCTTCGTGTCGACGTGGCCGCGGTCGCGCTCAGCCAGCTCCTGTGCGGTGCCGGTGCCCGCACCGATCGGGTGGTCCGAGCCACCCGCGTGAGCGGCGGGGGTGCCACTGATCAGTCGATCCTCGGTCCGGGCGTAGCGGCCCGAGACGTGCGCCTCCGTGGCCATCTCCTCCGTCTCGGCGTACGAGGCCGCGGGACGCCATACGCGCAGGAGAAGCACGACGGACACGGCACCCACGAGCGCGGCGACGATGTCGGTCAGCTGGGTGGAGAGGTAGTTCGACGTGGCGAACTGCGCCAGCGCGAAGCTGATGCCGCAGACCAGGGTGGCCGGCAGGGTGGCCCTGACGCCACGGCCCTTGTCGATGATGAAGACGAGGGCCATCGGGACGAACACGCCGAGGAGCGGCGTCTGTCGGCCCACCATCTGCGACAGCGTGTGCTCGGGAAGGCCGGTGACCGTCGCGAGGGTCGTGATCGGCACGGCGAGGGCACCGAACGCGACCGGCGCGGTGTTGGCCACGAGGGCCACCACGGCGGCCTTCATCGGCCGGAAGCCGAGGGCGATCAGCATGACGCTCGTGATGGCGACCGGCGTACCGAACCCGGCGAGCGCTTCGAGGAGCGCGCCGAAACAGAAGGCGATGATGACTGCCTGGATCCGCTGGTCGTCGCTGACACGGGCGAAGGAGCGCCGCAGGACGTCGAAGTGCCCCGTGACGACCGTCATGTTGTAGAGCCAGATCGCATTGATGACGATCCAGAGGATGGGGAAGAACCCGAACGCGGCCCCCTCGGCGCCCGCCATGAGCGCCTGGCCGACGGGCATCGTGTAGGCCACGATCGCGACGAGGATCGAGACGACCAACGAGGCGAGTGCGGCTTTCCACGCGCTGATGCGCAGGACGCCGAGCAGCACGAACAGGGTGACCAACGGGAGCATGGCCACGAGGGCCGTGAGGAAGATCGATCCGGCTACCGAATCGAGGACTGGGCGATACATGCGTTCACCTCATTGTGAGCGATGGATGGGCTGCTGAATCAGGAGCGGGTCGTGCCGGGTGGGACGCCGAGGACGGCGGGGTCGCATCCTCGGATGGAGGCGTCGAGCACCTCCACGATGTGGGCGAGCGCGATGCGGTGACCCGCACGCTCGAGGGACGAGGCCACCTGCATGAGGCAGCCGGGGTTGGCGGTCACGAGGAGGGGCGCCTTGGTGGTGAGGACGTTGACGGCCTTGCGGTCGCCGAGCTCGCGCGCCGGCTCGGGGTTCAGGATGTTGTAGATCCCGGCCGAGCCACAGCAGATCTCGCCCTCGGGGATCTCGCGCAGCTCGAGACCGGGTATGCCGCGCAGCAGGTCGCGCGGCTGGGCCCGGATCCCCTGGGCATGGGCGAGGTGGCAGGCGTCGTGGTAGGCGATGGCCACCGGCAAGGGGTGGCGGGTTGCGACGGGCCCGGCCTCGACGAGGATCTCGGACACGTCGCGAACGCGGTCGGCGAACCGGCGGGCGCGCTCGGCGTACTGCGGGTCGTCGGAGAGCAGGTCGGCGTACTCCTTCATCGAGGACCCGCAGCCGGCGGCGTTGACGACGACGCTGTCGACCCCTGCGGCATCGAAGGTGTCGATGAGGGCCCGAGCGAAGCGCTGCGCCTCGGCCTCGCGTCCGTTGTGCACCGAGAGCGCGCCGCAGCAGCCCTGCGAGGCCGGGGCGACGACCTCGAAGCCCTCCGCGCTCAGCACGCGGGCAGTGGCCGCGTTGACCCCCGGGAAGAACTCGCGCTGGACGCAGCCGAGGAGCATCCCCACGGTGCCACGCTTCGCACCACGCGCGGGAGTGCGCTCCGGCACGTGCTCCCGCGCCTCGAGCGGCGGCGCGAGGGCCTCCATCGACGCGAGGGTCGGGGAGATCCGGTCGAGGACGCCCGTGCGGCGCAGCAGCCGGGACAGGCCGCTCCGCTGGTGCAGGCGCAGCGGTCCGCGCATCGCGCGGAGTCGCTTGGGGTACGGGAAGAGGGCGAAGATCGCGGCCCGCAGGGCGCGCTCGGACCGCGGCCGTTCGTGGCGGCGCTCCACCTGGGCCCGCGTCGCTTCGATGAGCCGGTCGTACTGCACGCCCGACGGGCAGGCCGTCACACATGCCATGCACCCCAGGCACGCGTCGAAGTGCTGGACCATCGAGGGGGTCATCGGCTCGCCCTGCAGACCTTCGTTCATGAGGTAGATGCGGCCCCGGGGCGAGTCCATCTCCTCCCCCCAGAGGGTGTACGTCGGGCAGGTCGGCAGGCAGAACCCGCAGTGGACGCAGTCGGCGACGAGCTCGGCCGACGGTGGCCGGTGGGCGTCGAACGCGGGGGTCCCACCCTGGATCGGGGTCAGCGAGAGCCGCTGGTCCGTACCGAGGGTGCCGGTCGGGGTCGAGACGGGCCCGGGGTCTGCTGTGGTCATTAGATTCCTCCGACGAAACGGCCGGGCGCGAGGCGCCGCTCGGGATCGAACTGCGCCTTCACGGAGCGCATGAGGTCGAGTGCGCCCACCGGTCCCCAGACGTCGAGGGCCTCACGCGTCCCGGCAGGGGCTTGGAGGACGACGACGGAGCCGCCGAACGTGCCAGCGCTCTCCCGCAGCCGGTCGACGAGGTCGCGCACGGCCTCGGCGGCCGGTGCGCTCGACCCGTCGCGTGGGCCCACTCCGACGAGGGCGGTGCCGACGGCCGGGCTGCCCCGAAGCGTCGCGGCCAGGCCGCTGGCGTCGGTCGCGGCGTCGAGGGCCTCGAGGGCCTGCTGGAGTCGCGAGATCTCGTGGGTGACCTTGAGGAGGACGCCACCGGATGCTGCCGGCTCGGTGCCCCACCATTCCGGGGCCTCGCCGGAGTCGCTGGCGTCGGCACCGAGGAGGGCCAACGCGTCGGCGACTCGTTGCTCGACGCCCGGTGGGATGCCTTCGACGAGGACCGCGAGGGTGGCCGCGCCGGAGGTGCGGTCGAGCTCCACCCCCGAGGGGACGAGCTGGGAGTGGACGAGTGCCGACACGGCCTGCTGTATGCCGCTGGGCTCGCCCAGCGGGCACGTGACCCAGCGCTGCGCGGCGGGCACGGGATGGAGCCGGAAGGCGACCTCGGTGATCACGCCGAGGGTGCCGTAGGAGCCGGTGAGCAGCTTGCCGAGGTCGTAGCCGGCGACGTTCTTGACGACCTTGCCGCCGGCGTGGGCGATGACTCCGTCGGCGCGGACGAAGCGCATCCCGATGACGAGGTCGCGGACCGCCCCGTGGAAGAGGCGGGTCGGTCCGGTGGTGGCCGTGGCGACCGCCCCCCCGACGGTGCCCGACCGGGCCGGGTCGACTCCCAGGCGCTGCCCCGCCTGAGCCAGGTCGGTCTGGAGGTCGGCCAGCCGGCGGCCCGCCCCGACGACGACGATGAGGTCGCCGGCAGCGTGCTCGACGACGTCGTCCATGCGGGTCGTGTCGATGACGAGGTCGACGCTTTCGGGGGGCGAGCCCCAGTCGAGCTTGGAGCCCGTGCCGCGGGCCACGACGGTCAGGCCGTGGGTCGCGGCGGCCGTCATGAGGGCGGCGGTCTCGGTCGTGGACGCGGGACTCGCGACCCAACGGGCCGGCACCCCGGCGACCGCGTCGGCGACGGTGGCTTCGTGCACGTGGCCCGCGGCCGCGGCCTTCAAGTCATCGAGGATGTCTGCCATCAGAAGAGCTCCGCCTTCCCGGCCGCGACGAGTGGGTGCGGTCCCTTGTGCCGACCCGGCACCTCGCCGCAGAGCCGCGGGGTCGGGAAGACCTTGCCCGGATTGGAGATCGACGCCGGGTCGAAGGCGCACCGCAGGAGCTGCATCGTGTCGAGGTCGTCGTCGCTGAACATCCGGGGCATGTACTTCGCCTTGTCCGAGCCGACGCCGTGCTCACCCGTGATCGAGCCGCCGTGCTGGATGCACAGGTCGAGGATCGCCGCGGAGACCTCCTCCGCGCGTTCGGCCTCACCCTCGTTGGCGTCGTCGAAGAGGACGAGGGGATGCAGGTTGCCGTCACCGGCGTGGAAGACATTGGCGACGCGCACTCCCGCCTCGGTGGAGATCGCGGCGATGCGTCGCAGGACCTCCGGCAGGGACGTCCTCGGGATGACGCCGTCCTGGACGATGTAGTCCGGGCTGATCCGGCCCACCGCCGCGAACGCCGACTTGCGGCCCTTCCAGAAGAGGGCGCGCTCGGCGTCGTCCTTGGCGATGCGGATCTCGAAGGCGCCGTTGGCCCGGCAGAACTCCTCGATCTGGTCGAACTGGTGGTCCACCTCGGCGGCCGGGCCGTCGAGCTCGACGATGAGGACGGCGCCGGCGCCCGCGGGGTAGCCGCACTGGACGGCAGCCTCGGCCGCCTCGATCGCGAGCGCGTCCATCATCTCGATCGCGGCGGGGATGACCCCCGCACCGATCACGGTCGAGACGGCGGCTCCGGCCCGGTCGGTGTCGGGGAAGGCTGCGAGCAGGGTGCGGACCTCCTGCGGGCTTCGGGTGAGACGTACCGTGACCTGGGTCGCGATGCCGAGCGTGCCCTCGGACCCCACCACGGCACCGAGCAGGTCGTAACCCGGGGCGTCCGGCGCCTTGCCACCGATCTGCACGACCTCTCCTGACGGCGTGACGAACTCGACGCCCATCACGTGGTTGGCCGTGAAGCCGTACTTGAGGCAGTGGGCTCCGCCGGAGTTCTCCGCGACATTGCCGCCGATCGAGCAGACCTGCTGGCTCGAGGGGTCGGGGGCGTAGTAGTAGCCCGAGGGCAACGTCTCGCGGCTCAGCTGGAGGTTGATCACGCCGGGCTCGACGACGGCACGTTGGTTGTCCCTGTCGATCTCGATGATGCGGCGCATCCTCGACATGACGATGAGGACCCCGTCCGCGTGCGGAAGGGCCCCTCCGGACAGCCCGGTGCCCGAGCCCCGCGCGACGAACGGGATGCCGTTCGCCGCGCAGGCCCGCACGACGGTGGCGACGTGCTCGGTCGTCTCGGCCAGGACGACCAGCGCGGGGGTGACCTTGTAGTGCGCGAGGCCATCGCACTCGTACGTTCGAAGCTGCTGGTGGTCGGTGATGACCGCCTGCTCTCCGAGATCGCGTCGTAGCTGCCCCGCGAGGCCCAAGGCGTCCATGGTCTCAGGGCATCCGCTCATAGGCTGGCAGCGTCAGGAACTCCGCGAAGTCATCGGCCACCGCGACCTCGAGGAACGTCGAGCGCGCCTCGTCGTAGTCACCGGGCTCGCCCGGCAGCTTGGCGATCTCCTCCTCGACGAGCCGGTCGATGAGCTCGCGCGTCACCGTCTCGCCCGTGTCCAGCTCGACGTCGTTGTGCAGCCACTGCCACACCTGCGATCGAGAGATCTCCGCCGTCGCAGCGTCCTCCATGAGGTTGAAGATGCCGACCGCACCCGTCCCTTTCAGCCACGTGTGGAGGTACTGGATGCCCACGCTGATGTTGTTGCGCAGGCCGGCCTCCGTGACGGTGCCAGGTGTCGACTTGACGTCGAGGAGCTGCTCCGCCGTGACATGGACGTCCTCCCGCTTCTTGTCGAGCTGGTTGGGACGATCGCCGAGGACCTTGGTGAAGGCCTCCTTGCACAGCTCGACCATGCCGGGGTGTGCGACCCACGAGCCGTCGAAGCCGTCGCCGGCCTCGCGAGTCTTGTCGTCGGTCACCTTCTGGAACGCCGCTTCGTTGACCTCGGGGTCACGGCTGGGGATGAAGGCCGCCATGCCGCCGATCGCGTGGGCGCCTCGCTTGTGGCACGTCCTCACGAGCAGCTCGGTGTAGGCGCGCATGAACGGCACCGTCATCGTGACCTGGTTGCGATCGGGCAGGAGGAAGTCCCTGCCCCTGGTGCGGAACTTCTTGATGACGCTGAAGATGTAGTCCCAGCGGCCCGCGTTGAGGCCGGAGGAGTGCTCGCGCAGCTCGTAGAGGATCTCCTCCATCTCGAAGGCCGCGGGGTAGGTCTCGATGAGACACGTGGCCCGGATCGTGCCCTGGGGGATGCCGAGACGCTCCTGGGCTCGGACGAACACGTCGTTCCAGAGCCGGGCCTCCAGGTGGCTCTCCATCTTGGGCAGGTAGAAGTAGGGGCCCTTGCCCGCGTCGAGCTGGCGCTGGGCGCAGTGGAAGAAGTAGAGGCCGAAGTCGACGAGAGAACCGGACATCGGCTCGCCGTCGACGACGACGTGCTTCTCCGACAGGTGCCAGCCACGCGGGCGGACGACGATGGTGGCCAGCTCCTCGGCCGGGCCCAGCGCGTAGGTCTTGCCCTCGTCGCTCGTGTAGTCGATGGTGCGGTCGAGGGCGTCCATGAGGTTGAGCTGGCCCTGGACGACGTTGCCCCACGTCGGCGTCGACGCGTCCTCGAAGTCGGCGAGCCAGACCTTGGCGCCCGAGTTGAGGGCGTTGATCGTCATCTTGCGGTCGGTGGGGCCGGTGATCTCCACGCGACGATCGACGAGGCCGGGGGCCGGGGGCGCCACCTGCCAGTCTCCGTCGCGGACGTCCTGCGTCTCAGGGAGGAACTCGAGCTGGTGACCCGCCACGAGCTGGTCGTACCGGTCCTCGCGCGCCTGGAGCAGCTCGAGCCGCCTCGCGTTGAAGGTGCGCTGGAGGTCGGCGAGGAAGTCGAGGGCTGGACCGGTGAGCACCTCGTCGAACCGCGCACCGCTCTCGCCTGTGATCTGAACGCCATCGGTCACTGCCATCACCCGTCCTCGATCTCACTTCATCACGATTGGATATTCCACCATGCGGAATACTTCTTCTGCTATACGAGAACATATTCAGTGGCTTGCCGGGCAGTCAACGGTTGCCCGGATCGAATCCTCCTCCTCAAGCCGACGAGATGGGGCTTAGGGCGAGTGCTCTCGTCAGGCGCGGGGATCTCGGGGCCGACCAGCCGTCGGCGCTTGTGGCGCAATCCCGGTCCGCGTCGGGACGGCGCGGACGCACGGCCCAACCAGCTGGTCGGTGGCGCGGTCGTGGCCGACCGTCTGACGGAAGCGAGGCAGAGCGTTCCCGGGACTCGCCGGGCCCGGTCACCGCGACTTGAGCCAGATCAGCTGAGTGACATCGTCCATCGAGTGCTGCGCGACGAGGCGGCCGTCGGCGGCCGTCGGCGGCCGTCGGCGGCCGTCGGCGGCCGTCGGCGGCGGAGAGCTCAGGGACTCCGCCGACGTCCTTGACGGGCGCGACGGCGACACGTGCGCCATCGGGTGACCAGAGGATCTGGGGGAACCGATGTACGCATCGGGGAACTCGTACAGCGTCTGCTCAACCGGTGAGCGGTCTCCCCTGCCGCGGGGACCCGCACCACCTTGGCCTCGAGTGACACACCGACTTCGCTCGTCTCGTGCCCGCGACCGCGGTACAGGACGACCCGAGCCGAATCCCGTCGGGTGACCAGTCGAGACTCAGCGTCGTCGCGCCCCGTCGCGGGGCGAATGGTCGCCTCGGAGCCAGGGTCTGACTTCTCCGGCGCTGCAGGAGGCAGGGTTCGAAGAGCCCGCAGCACCCCGGACCAGCCCTCGAACTGCGCGGTGAGGGGCGTGAGTCCGTCCGCCGGGAGGCGGGCGTGAGTCCGTCCGCCGGGAGGCGGGCGTGACCCACAGACCTTGTACGGGGGTTGGCCCAGGTGTTCTCGGAACTACTCTCTCCGGCAACGGGATTGACCCGCATCGCTGCCGACCATCCCGTAGGGCTGGGTCGGTGACGTCAGCCAGCGTGTGCGGTGAGTTTCTTCCCCAGAATGAGCGCGCCCTCGGGGAAGGCTGCCGGGTTGGGGCCGGAGTAGTTGAGCCTGAGGAAGACTCCGGCTGGTTCGGCAGGGAACCATTCGGTGCCGGGTGCGATGAGCAGCCCTGCCCGTTCGCAGTCCTGGGCGAGCCGGTCGAGGTCGGTGGTGTCGGGTAGGCGGGCCCACAGGTTGAGCCCGCCCGGGGGGACGTGGTCGACCTGCACCCGAGAGGCGTGCTGGCGAAGGCTGTCGAGAAGGAGGTCACGGCGGGCGCGGAGCTGGTCGCGCACACCGCGCAGATGGTTCTGCCAGGCGGGGTGGGTGACCACGTCCAGGACTGCGGCTTGGAGCAGTCCGCTGACGTACATGGACTCGGCGGCCCGGTCGGCCAGGATCCGCTCGCGGGCCGGGCCTCGAGCGATCACGGCGGCGATGCGCAGCGCCGGGGACACGCTCTTGGTCAGGGAACGCAGGTAGACGACGTGCCCGGCGTCGTCGTGGGCGGCGACCGGCTTGGGTGTCGTGGTGATGCCGAAGTCATGGGCCCAGTCGTCCTCGACGAGGAAGGCTCCGTGACTGCGGACCACGTCCAGCACCTGCGCGCCGCGCTCGGTCGACCACTGGATGCCGGTGGGATTGGCGTAGGTGGGCTGCGCGTAGAAGGCCCGGGCGCCCGTCTCGCCGAAGGCGCGGTCCAGCTCGGTCGGGTCGGGGCCGGCGGGTCCGGTGGGCACGGGGACGACGCGGACGCCGGCTTGGGCGGCGCCCGCGATGGCCCCCCAGTAGGTGGGTGATTCCATGAGCAACGGCTGCCCCTCTGCGACGAGTGCGCGGAAGATGGAACTGAGTCCGCTCTGGCTGCCGGGCAGCACGATGACATCGCTCGGGGTGGGTGGTGTGACCCCGACGGGGCTCGTGGTTCCAAGGGCCTTGCCCCCGGTTCTTGGACACGGGGTGGGATTA
>NZ_BAABZW010000029.1:0-34677 GCF_040365325.1 Intrasporangium sp. DVR
CATGTCGAGCTGTACATCCGTGGCCTCGGGGACCGCGGGTTGATGGACTCCTCGGTCAACACGATGATGCACGCCGTGCGAGGCTTCTTCCGGTTCGCTCACATCGACGGGCTGATCGCTGCCGACCCGGCCGTCTACGCGCGGCTGCCGAAGGTCCACCGCGACGAGTCCCGCACCCAGGGCCTGGACCGGCTCGAGCTGATCCGATTCCTCCAAGTGGCTCAGACGATCACCGTGTATCACGGCGCGCTCGCGTACCTGCTGGGCATCAACGCGCTGCGCGCCTCCGAGGCGGCAGCGGTCCGGATCGAGGACTATGCCGACACGCTGCGCGGCCACCGGGTCCTGCACCTGGTCGGCAAGGGCAACAAGCCGGCCACCATGCCGCTGACCGTCCCGGTGCTCAGGGTCCTGGAGGCATGCAGGGGCCAGCGCACCACCGGGCCGCTGGTGCTGCGACCGGTCTCCGGCAAGCCGATCGACCGACGCGACGTCTACCGGATGGTCGCCCGCATCGCGAAGGCCGCGCAGATCCCCCGGCACATCAGCCCGCACTCGCTGCGGCACGCCGCGATCACCAACGCCCTCGACGCCGGCGTCCCCCTGCGCGACGCGCAGATTCTTGCCCGCCACGCCGACCCCCGCACGACCGAACACTACGACCGCGCCCGGGGCAACCTCGACCGACACGGCGTCCACTTCCTGACCGCCTACGTCGCCGGCGTGTGAGATCGCGTGGCCCGCGCGGCGTGGCCGACGCGGCGGAGGCAACGGTCATGAGTCGGCCGCGCCGTATCTGCGTGCCACAGGGCCGGGGCATGCGCGCCTGCGTGACGGTCCTGCCAAGCCAGGGCCAACACGTCTTGCCCCCAGCGCCTCTAAGCGCCACAATTGTGTACATGACAGTTGAACCGCTCCGCGACGTCCGCAACCATTTCAGCGACGTCATCGACCGCGTCGAGCATGAGCACGAGCGGGTCACAGTCACGCGCAATGGACGCCCGGTTGCCGTCATCCTCAGCCCGGACGACCTGGCGCAGCTGGAGGAGACCCTGTCGGTGCTCAGCGACCCCGAAGCCCTCGCCGACATCCGTGAGGCCGATGCGGCATACGCGACCGGTGACGTTGTTCGCGGGGTCGAGGCCGTGCGCGGCCTGCGCTCGTGAGCGAAGAACCGTGCGAACTGGTCCTGGCCCCTCCCGCCGTCCGAGCCGTGCGCTCAGGACTGCCCGAGGCCGTTGCGGCGGCGGTCATAGAGTTCCTCACCGGCGCACTGATCCAGAACCCGCACCGCGTCGGCAAGCCATTGCGTGGGGAGCTCGCGGGTATCCACTCTGCCCGGCGCGGCACCTATCGCGTCCTGTATCGAATCAACGAGATCCAAGGCGAAGTGGTGGTTCTGCGCATCGACCACCGACGAGACGCTTACCGACGCGGATAACCGCGTCTATTCGTCGCGTCTGGGCATTCTAGAGCCGTCAGCAGGTTCGAGGGGGACAGGGAGTCGGGAGCGACGGTCCGTCGGCCTCTTGAGAGGTCCACTTCGGCATGACGACCCCAGGGGCCCATCCGCGACAATGTGCCACAAAAGTGCCACATCATCGTCGATAAGCCGCTGGAGCTCGTGGGCGCAGCCCGTTGATCTGCGGAAACGTGGGTGGGGCAGCAGGGGCTTGAACCCTGGACCGACGGATTATGAGTCCGCTGCTCTAACCGGCTGAGCTACTGCCCCGGACCCTCGTGTGTCACCGAAGGTGCTGCGAAGTCTAACGACCGCGGAGGCCTGCACCGACTCCGCCCAGACCCTTCGTGCCGGGGCGAGCGGCCGGAAGAAGCATGTCACTTCATGAATCCATTGAATGACACTAAAATGCGGCGGTGACCAGATCGAACTCACCCCGCACAGCTCGTGATCTCTCGGGGCCCCACCCGGGCAGTGCTCTCGCGCTCGGTCTGCGGCAGAACCTTGCACAGTTCACGCTCCTGGTGGTCGTCAACGCGCTCGTCGGGGGCATGCTCGGCCAGGAGCGCACGGTCCTGCCTCTGTTGGCCGAGCGGGAGTTCGGCATCACTGCCTACACGGCCGGGCTGAGCTTCATCCTCGTCTTCGGTCTGGCCAAGGCCGTGACCAACTACTTCGCGGGCACCCTGTCCGACCGTCACGGCCGCAAACCGGTCCTGCTGGCCGGCTGGCTCGTCGCCCTCCCGGTCCCGGTCCTGCTCATCTGGGCCCCGTCGTGGGGCTGGGTCATCCTCGCCAACCTCCTCCTGGGGATCAGCCAAGGCCTCACCTGGTCGACCACGGTCATCATGAAGATCGACCTGGTCGGTCCCGCGCGACGTGGCCTGGCGATGGGGCTCAACGAGGCCGCCGGCTACGGAGCGGTGGCGGCCACCGCTCTCGTGACGGGTTACCTGGCCGAGGCCTACGGCCTGCGTCCGGCGCCCTTCCTCCTCGGCCTGGCCTTTGCGGCCCTGGGTCTCGGCCTGTCCGGCGGCGCCGTCACGGAGACCCGTGAGCACGCCCGCCTGGAAGCCGCTGGTCACGTGGCCCGCGCGGATGGTCGCCACGACCACCTCCACGAGGGCCTCAACAACCGCGAGGTGCTCGTGCAGACGAGCTTCCGCGAGCCGGCGCTGTCGTCCGCCAGCCAGGCAGGCCTGGTCAACAACCTGAACGACGGCTTGGCCTGGGGGCTCTTCCCCGTCCTCTTCGCCGGCGCTGGACTCTCGGTGAGCCGCATCGGCATCCTCGCGGCCGTCTATCCAGCGGTCTGGGGTGCCGGGCAGCTGGTCACCGGGGCCCTGTCCGACCGGTGGGGGCGAAAGTGGATGATCGCCACCGGCATGTGGCTCCAAGCGGTCGCGCTCGCGGTCATTGCCGTGGCGGATGCCTTCGTTGCCTGGGCCGGGGCCGCTGCCCTCCTCGGCGCCGGCACCGCGATGGTGTACCCGACCCTGCTGGCCTCGATCGGCGACGTGGCGCATCCCGCCTGGCGGGCCCGCGCGGTCGGTGTGTACCGACTGTGGCGGGACGGCGGCTTCGCGGTCGGTGCGCTCCTGGCCGGGGTCGTCGCGGATGCACTGGGCGTGCGCGCAGCTGTCTGGGCGGTCGCGGCGCTGACGGCAGCGTCGGGACTCGTCGTCGCGGTCCGCATGTACGAGACCCACCATCGGCCCGCACCGGCTGTCGGAGAGGCTGGGACCAGTGGCTGACCGCACCGCCAAGGACGCCCTCTTCGGCGAGTTCGCCGCGGTGGGAAAGACTCTCGGCCACCCCAAGCGCCTCGAGCTGGTGGACCTGCTCGCGCAGGGTCCGCGCAGCGTCGACGACCTGGCTCGTGCTGCCGGGCTCGGTGTCAGCTCCTGCTCCGCACATCTCCAGATTCTCCGTGAGGCGGGTCTGCTCACCGCGACCCGGCAGCACAAGCACGTCTTCTACGCGCTCGCCGGCACGGACGTGGCCGCCCTGTGGGTCCTGCTGCGCCGCGTCGCCGAGGAGCACCGGCCACACACCGAGCCGGCTCGTCGCGCCTACCTCGGGCCGGAGGACACCGTCGCCGTCGACACCGACGAGTTGATCGCCCTCCTCGAGAGCGACGATGTCGTCCTGATCGATGTCCGGCCCGAGAGTGAGTACGCCGCGGGACATCTCCAAGGGGCGATCCACCTTCCACTCGAGGAGCTCGACGAGCGGCTCGGAGAGATCCCGACCGGCAAGGAGGTCGTCGCCTACTGCCGGGGAAGGTACTGCGTCCTGGCCTACGACGCCGTGCGCCTGCTCAGCGCGCGAGGCATCGCGGCGCGCCGCGCCGCTGACGGAGTCCTCGAGTGGCGAGTCGCAGCCCACCCGAGTCTCACGGACTGACGCCGTTCACCCCCCGGGCCACCCGGCTCGTCCCGCGTCCTAGGCTCAGCCCACAGTCGTCAGTCGAAGGAGAGTCATGAGCGAGGGCATCCGCGTCGCAGCGGTCGAAGACGTCGAGCCGGGGGAGGCGCTCGTCCTGCCACAGGAGCTGACGGGAACCGAGCAGCCCATCTCGCTCTTCCGCGACGACGACGGGACCTACTACGCACTCGACGACACGTGCTCGCACGAGGACGCTTCGCTGGCTGAGGGATGGGTCGAGGCGGGAGAGGTGGAGTGCCCCCTCCACGCCACCCGGTTCTGCCTCAGCACCGGTGAGCCGATGTGCCTGCCCGCCACCAGGCCCGTCGCGACCCATCGCCTCGAGGTGCGCGACGGTGACGTGTACCTGTATCCCGGGACTCCTCACACGGCGTGAGCCGGGCAGGCCTTCGCCACGCCGGCGTGAGAAGGCAGGTCTCATTGCTGGTGCCCGTGAGGCTGGTGGTGCACAATGGTCAGGTGCTCACGCGAGTGAGCTGAGCGGCATACAACTTCAATCTGTTCCGGCAGCACGAGCTGACTGCCACGCGCGAGGTCGTTGGGGAAGACGTCCCTTGCACGTGAGGAGGTCAGGATGTCTGTCGTGATGCCGCGCACCCCGCGCCAGTTGACGCGCGGAGTGGTGTTCATCCACGGTGCCCCGACGGCGCTGTGCCCCCACATCACGTGGGCCGTCGAGGCCGTCCTCGACCAGCGGGTGTCCCTCGAGTGGATCCCGCAACCCATCCTGCCCCGCACGGTTCGCACGGAGCTGTCCTGGACGGGCGCGGTGGGCACGGGAGCCGAGTTGGCCAGTGCCCTCCGCGGCTGGGACGGTCTGCGTTACGAGGTGACCGAGGACCCGACCTCCGTGTCCGACGGGTCCCGGTGGTCGTACACGCCGAGCCTCGGCATCCACCACGCGATGACGAGCGTGACCGGTGACGTGGTCGTGCAGGAGGACCACCTGCGCGATGCCCTCCTGCGCAGCCGTGGGGACGCCACTGCTCTCCAGGACGAGATGGACCTCCTCCTCGGGGTGCCGTGGGACGACGAGCTGGAGCCCTTCCGCTATGCGGGCGACGGTGCCCCCGTGAGGTGGTTGCACAAGGTCGGCTGACGACCGTCCGGCCGCGCCCGTCTCCAGCGCTGGCCGGCTCCGAGGGCCCGGACGGTTCGTGCGTCCGGGCCCTCCCCGCGCCTGTGGAAAACCGTTGTCAGGCAAAGCTGTCGACGTGGCACGCTTGGCAAACGCGGCCGACATCTGGTTGGCAGCCCTCCGTTCGCCCGAAAGGCCGGTCATGACACACGGTGTGACCTCACCAGCGAAGCGCCCCCCGCGCAACGCCATCGAGGACCGTCCGCGCCGCGTGGAGCCGAGCCCTGTGGGCCTTCGCCGTCACGCCCACCGGCCAGCTGGCTGCGAGCCCCGCCGCTCCTGAGGCACCGCACCACTGGCGGGCACGCCACCCGACCTCGGACGGCGCCGCGCCGTGTCCGGGCCGACGGGCCGGGCGCTGCGGTGCACCGACCCGTCCCGAGTGCCGGGCCGCTCACCCGCCCCCCAAGCCTCCCGCCGCCCAACCCCCCTGAACCGGAGAGGAGCTCATCGCATGACCCGGAGCCGCTTCACCCCCACGAGCCGGACCCTCCCGGCTGACCACGCTCCCTGCACCATCGAGGACCCCGAGCTCTTCTGGCCGGCGACCGAGTCGGAAGCCGGTCGCGCCAAGGCGGTGTGCGGCGGGTGCCCCATCGCGCGTCGGTGCCTCACCACCGCGCAGGAGCGAGGCGAGTGGGGGGTCTGGGGCGGTGAGCTCCTGGCGCGAGGCCGGGCGAGCACGGACCTGCCCGGCAAGGGCCGCCAGCCGTCGCGGACTCCCCAGAGCGCCTGACGGCGCCCCACCACCCGACCGTATGCCGCTGGGCGGGCTCGCGGGCCGAGTCCACCCAGCGGGTCGTCAGGTCACCCAACGGCGCCTCGCCCGCACACGAGGCCCGACATCACTGAGAGGATCACCACGATGCACACCTTCCCGGTCACCCTGCCCGGAGCGACCGCGTCAACGCTGATGTGGGCCGACCCCGACGAGGTCGAGCCGGCCGCGCAGCAGCAGCTGCGCACCATCAGTGCGCTCCCGTGGGTGCACGGCCTGCGGGTCATGCCTGATGTGCACCTCGGCATGGGGGCCACGGTCGGCTCGGTCATCGCCATGCGCGACGCCGTGTCCCCGGCTGCAGTCGGTGTCGACATCGGCTGCGGCATGACGGCGGTCCGCACCAGCCTCACGGCCGCAGACCTGCCCGACGACCTCGGGCCGCTGCGGGCATCCGTCGAGGGGGTGCTGCCCGTCGGTTGGGCGGCACACGACGGCTCCGCGCCGATCCTCGACCGGGACCAGGGGCTGGCGACACGGGTGAGCACGCTCTTCGAGCGGTTCGGCGACCTCCGGGCTCCCGGAATCGCTGAACGGCAGGGGCGCGCACGAGCGCAGTGTGGGTCGCTCGGGTCGGGGAACCACTTCTGGGAGCTCTGCGAGGGCGACGACGGCAGGGTGTGGCTCATGCTGCACTCAGGGTCGCGCAACATCGGCAAGGAGCTGGCCGAGCGGCACATCGCCACGGCCAAGACGCTCGAGCACAACCTCGGCCTGCCCGACCGAGACCTCGCTGTCTTCCTCGCCGCCACCGAGGAGATGTCCGCCTACCTCCACGACCTCTACTGGGCCCAGGAGTACGCGCTGCTCAACCGTGAGGTGATGATGGCAAGCACTCGGGAGGTGGTGGTTCAGCACTTCCCCCACGCCACGTTCGACACGCCCGTGCGGTGCCATCACAACTACGTCTCCGCGGAGTGCTATGACGGCGTCGACGTGATCGTCACCCGCAAGGGCGCGATCCGGGCGGGCAGAGGCGACCTCGGGCTCATCCCCGGCTCGATGGGCACCGGGTCCTACGTCGTCCGCGGCCTCGGCAACGAGGCGTCCTTCAACTCGGCGAGCCACGGTGCCGGACGCCGGATGTCGCGGAACGCGGCCAAGCGGCGGTTCACCGTCGAGGACCTGGTCGAGCAGACCGCAGGAGTCGAGTGCCGCAAGGACGCTGGAGTGCTCGACGAGATCCCGGGCGCCTACAAGGACCTCGAGTCGGTGATCGCGGCCCAGACCACCGGACCGAGCCCCCTCGTCGAGGTCGTCGCGCGCCTGACGACCCTGCTCTGCGTGAAGGGCTGAGCCGGGCGTTCAGATGCCGCTGGGCTGGGACCGCGCCAGCGCGCGGACCCAGCCCAGCGGCATACGGTCTGGTGTCGTTGCGTCGTCAGACGCTCTTGATGGCGAGCGCGACGTTGTGGCCGCCGAAGCCGAAGGAGTTGTTGAGTGCGGCGACGTCGCCCTCCGGGAGCGCCAAGGGCTCACCGGTGACGACGTTGAGCGGGATCTCGGGGTCCTGGTTGTCGAGGTTGATCGTCGCCGGCACCGTGCGGTGGTGGATGGCGAGGATCGTCAGGACGGCCTCCAGCGCCCCGGCAGCCCCGAGGAGGTGACCGGTCATCGACTTCGTCGCGGTGACGGCGATGTTGTCCGTGTGGTCGCCGAAGGCACGCTTGATCGCGTTGTACTCGGCCACGTCACCGACCGGCGTCGACGTCGCGTGCGCGTTGATGTGGAGGATGTCGCTGAGCGACAGGTCCGCCTGCTCGACGGCCTGGGCCATCGCACGGGAGGCGCCGGAGCCGTTGGGCTCGGGCGCGGTGATGTGGTGGGCGTCCGCGGAGAGGCCCACACTGGCGAGCTCCGCATAGATCTTCGCGCCACGAGCCCGGGCGTGCTCCTCCGACTCGAGGACGATGACGGCGGCACCCTCGCCGAGCACGAACCCGTCGCGCCCCGTGTCGTAGGGCCTGGACGCCTTCTCCGGCTCGTCGTTGCGCGTCGACAGGGCCTGCATCGCCGCGAACCCGGCGATCGGCATCGCGTGCACGGCAGCCTCGGTGCCTCCGGCGACGACGACGTCGGCGCGACCGGTGCGGATCATGTCGATGGCGTAGCCCATGCTCTCGGCACCGGACGAGCAGGCGCTGACGAGCGTGTGGACGCCGGCGCGGGCCCCCAGCTCGAGCGAGACCGCGGCCGACGGGCCGTTGGGCATGAGCATCGGGACGGCAAGGGGGTAGACGCGGCGCGGGCCCTTCTCACGCAGGGTGTCCCACTGGTCGAGGAGGGTCCAGACACCGCCGATGCCCGAACCGATGACCGTGCCGATCCGCTCCGGCTCGAGGTCGGGGGAGCCGGCGTCGGCCCAGGCCTCGCGGGCGGCGATGAGGGCGTACTGGCTGGAGGGGTCGAGGCGCCGCGTCTCGACCTTGGCGAGCACCTCCTCCGGCTTCGTGGCGATCATCGCGGCGAAGGTCACAGGCAGCTCGTACTTGGCCACCCAGTCGAAGTCCATCGTGCGGGCTCCAGAGCGCCCGGCGAGGACGGCTTCCCACGTCTCGCGGGCGGTGCCGCCCACGGGCGTCGTGGCGCCCAGGCCGGTGACGACGATGCGTCGGTCAGTGGACGTCATGGTGAGGTGCTCCTCGTCAGGTGAAGTGCGTTTGGCGTGCGTTCCGGTGGAGGTCGTATGCCGCTGGGCTGGGTCCCTGCCCTGCGGCGGGACCCAGCCGGGCGGCGCTGTGGGCGCTTGGGGGCGGGCCGGTCTCGACCCGGGTGCTCCCGGGGTGGCTCAGCCCTGGGCGTTCGCGATGTAGGTGACGGCGTCGCGGACCGTCTTGAGGTTCTTGACCTCGCTGTCGGGGATGCGGACCCCGAACTTCTCCTCGGCGTTGACGACGATCGTCATCATCGAGAGGGAGTCGATGTCGAGGTCCTCCGTGAAGGACTTGTCCATCTCGACGGAAGCCGTGTCGAGGCCGGTCTCCTCGTTGACGATCTCGGCGAGACCCTCGAGGATCTCCTGCTCGGACTGAGCCATTGTCTGCTCCTTTGGTGGTCACCAGGTTGGTGGTCATCTGTCGGTCACTTGCACTGTCGGTCACGCATGGCGGGCGTTCGGGCGAAACACCAGAGCCCCACCGTGGCCCCGAGTACCCGTCGGGACAAGCGGGAAACGAGGATCGTCCTAGGGCAGGACGATGACTTGCGCGGCGTAGACGAGGCCTGCACCGAAGCCGATCTGCAGGGCGAGGCCGCCGCTCGGGATCTCACCCTCGGCGAGCATCCGGGTGGTGGCGATCGGAATGCTCGCCGCGGAGGTGTTGGCCGTCGTGACGATGTCGCGGGCCACCGGGATGTCCGGCGGCAGCTTGAGCTGCTTGACCATGGCATCGACGATGCGGATGTTGGCCTGGTGCGGGATGAAGGCGTCGAGGTCGTCGGCCTTGATGCCGGCGCGGTCGATCGCCTGCTGGGCAACCGGAGCCATGCCCCAGACCGCCCAGCGGAAGACGCTCTGACCGGCCATGGTGAGGCTCGGCCAGCCCTTGGCCGTGACGCCCTCGATGGCCTCGGGGGAGCGCGCCGCCTCCGCGCCGCCGTCGCCGAGCAGCTCGCGCACCTCGAGCCACGAGTGGCGGTTGCTGATCACGTCGCGCTGGGTGCCGTCGGAGCCCCACACGGTGGGGCCGATCCCGGGGGTCTCGGAGGGGCCGATGACGCAGGCGCCGGCGCCGTCACCGAAGATGAACGCGGTGCCGCGGTCGTAGGGGTCGGTGAAGTCGCTCAGCTTCTCGACACCGATGACGAGGACGTAGTCGGCGGAGCCGGCCTTGACCATGTCGCTGGCGGTCGCGACGCCGTAGCAGTAGCCGGCGCAGGCGGCGGAGATGTCCATCGCGGGGGCGGTCGAGCCCAGGCGGGCCGCGAGCTCCGGGGCCGCGGCCGGAGTCTGGTAGGGGTGGGTCACGGTCGCCATGAGGACGAAGCCGAGCTGGTCGGGGCTGATCCCGGCGTGCTCCAGCGCCTGTCGGGCCGCGTGCTCCGCCATGTCGATGACACTCTCGTCCTCGGCCGCGAAGTGCCGGCTGACGATGCCGGAGCGCTCCCGGATCCACTCGTCGCTCGAGTCGATCTTGTCGACGATCTCGGCGTTCATCACGACGCGGGCGGGGCGGTAGGCGCCCACCCCGACGACCCTTGAGTGGCGCGGGCTGCCGGAGTCGACGATGGTGCCGGTGCCCTTGGGGGTCGGGACGCTGGGGGTTGCAGTCACGGGTTCAGCCTTACTCGTCGATACGTGCGGGGGAGGGGGCGGGCTCAGCCGCTGCGGGTGTCGCGCTCGCGCCGTGCTCGGAGATCATCCGCTGCGCGGCCGGCAGGTCATCGGGCGTCTTGAGCGCCAGGGTCTCGACGCCCTTCATCGCGCGCTTGGCCAGTCCGACGAGCGTCCCCGCGGGGGGCAGCTCAATCATGCCGGTGACGCCCAGGTCGAGCATTGTCTGCATGCACAGGTCCCAGCGCACCGGGTTGCTGACCTGTCGCACCAGCCGGTCGAGGACCTCACGACCCTCCGTCACCGCCTGGCCGTCGGCGTTGGAGAGCAGGGTCACCGCCGGCGCGGTGGTGGCCATGGTGGCGGCGAGCGCGTCGAGCACATCCACGGCTGGAGCCATGTGGCGGGTGTGGAAGGCGCCGGCCACCTGCAGGGGGATGACGCGAGCCCTGGCCGGCGGGTCGGCGGTGAGGGCGTCGATCTGCTCCAGGGTCCCGGCGGCGACGGTCTGCCCGGCGCCGTTGACGTTGGCCGGGGTGAGGCCGTGTCGGTCGAGCACGGCGAGGACCTCGTCGGGATCACCGCCGAGGACTGCTGCCATCCCTGTCGGAGTCACGGCGCTGGCCGCTGCCATGGCGCGGCCGCGCTCACGGACGAAGACGACGGCGTCGTCGGCGTCGAGGACCCCGGCGGCCGCGGCGGCGGTGATCTCACCGACCGAGTGGCCGGCCAGAAGGCCCACACCCGTCAGCGTGCTCGTTGCCGCGCCGAGCAGCGGGGGAAGCGACACCAGACCTGCGCCGACGATGAGCGGCTGGGCGATGGCCGTGTCCTTGATCGTCTCGGCGTCCGAGGTGGTGCCGTGGGTGACCAGGTCGATGCCGGTGGCGTCGGAGAGCCGCCCGAGCTGGTCCCGCACCCCGTCGAGCTCGAGCCAGGGAGCGAGGAAGCCGGGGGTCTGGGAGCCCTGTCCTGGGCAGACGATCGCAAGCACGTTCTCAGCCTCCCTGATGTTGCGTGGTGATGCCCACTCCGAATGTCACATAGACGAGGGGACACGTTTGGAGGTTACCTCCAATGGGGGCCGGATGCTGGCGCGGGCCGAGCGCTCCGCGTCAGCGAGCCGGCCGAGAGCCAGCGCGACCCGCGCCGCCCATGCATTGCGCGGACGCGTGAGGTCGAACCCCGTCAGGTCGTCGATCCGGCCGAGCCGGTAGCGGACGGTGTTGGGGTGGACGAAGAGCGCCCGTGCGGTCGACTCGAGTGAGCCTCCCGTCTCCAGGTAGGCCTCGGCCGTGGCGAGCAGGGGGCTCTGTCCCGACCGGCTCAGGGGTCGGTGGATCCGGTCGATGAGCAGCCGCTGGGCGGGGACGTCCCCGGCCAGCGCTCGCTCGGGGAGCAGCGCCTGGGACTCGACGATGCGCGGGGCCGCCGGCCACGCCGGCGCGGCGGACAAGCCACTCAGTGCAGCGCGCGCAGAGCGGCCCGCCGCGAAGAGGTGGGGGACGGTGGGGCCGACGACGATCGGTCCGCTGCCGAACGACTCCGCGACGGCGTTGACGACCGCGAGCGGGTCCTCCGTGCCTCCGACGATGGCGATGAGCCGCGACCGCTGCACGATTGCCAGGGCCTCCACTCCTTGGTGTCGCACGGCGCGCCGGAGCGCGTCGACGGCTGCGGCGGCGCCACCCTTCACCGTCGGCGTGGTGCCGACGACGAAGGTGACATGGGCGATGTCACCCCAGCCGAGGGCGGAGGCCCGTGACTGCATGGAGTCGTCCGCCTCGCCGCGCAGGACCGCGTCGACGACGAGCGCCTCGAGCCGCGCATCCCAGGCACCGCGCGCCTCGGCGGCACCGGCATAGACCTCGGCTGCCGCGAAGGCGATCTCCCGGCTGAAACGCAGGACCGACTCGCGGAGGAGCTGCTCGTCACCGGGGCCGGCCAGGCTCTCCACGTGCGACTCGACGACGTCGACGACCGTGCGCGCGAGGTCGAGCGTCTGGCGCAGGCTGACAGTCCGGGTGAGCTCCTGTGGAGCCGCGGCGAAGATCGACAGGGCCGATGGGGTGCTGTCCTCGTGGGCCCTGAACCAGGCGATGAACTGCGAGATCCCGGTCTGGGCGACGAGGCCCACCTGGGAGCGCTCGGCAGCCGGGAGGTCGCGGTACCAGGCGAGGTTCTCCTCCATCCGGCGCACGGCGAGCGTGGCGAGCTCGCCCGCGCTGCGATCGACCGCACGCGAGGTCTCGCTGCTCGGTCGGCGTGGCTCCCTGGCACTCACGAGGTCCAGCCTACGGCTGGGCTCGGCGCCCACGGAGGGCGCTTTGTATGTCGGACACAAAGCAGTCCCGGCTGCGGTCTGGTGCAGCCGGGCTGGTGCACCCGCGCCGGGTCAGTCGGTCCCGAACTCCATGGCGGCGCGGTCGAGGGCATCGTCGGCCGCGTCGACGTCGGCGGCGGCCGGGTTCGCGGAGATGGCTGCCGCCCCGCCGGGGGCCAGCTCGCCGACGAGCTCTGCGTTCCGAGCACCGAGCAGGCCCTGGGTCGCATAGAGCTCGAGCTTGGCGCGGGAGTCGGCGATGTCGAGGTTGCGCATGGTCAGCTGGCCGATCCGGTCGACCGGGCCGAAGGCCGCGTCCTCGGTGCGCTCCATCGAGAGCTTCTCGGGGTGGTAGCTGAACGCGGGACCGCTCGTGTTGACCACCGACCAGTCGTCCCCGCGTCGCAGCCGGACGGTCACCTCGCCCGTGACGGCGGAGGCCACCCAGCGCTGGATCGACTCGCGGATCATCAGGCTCTGCGGGTCGAGCCAGCGCCCCTCGTAGAGGAGTCGCCCCAGCCGGCGCCCCTCGGCGTGGTAGTTGGCGATGGTGTCCTCGTTGTGGATCGCGTTGAGCAGCCGCTCGTAGGTCAGGTGGAGCAGGGCCATCGCGGGAGCCTCGTAGATGCCGCGAGACTTGGCCTCGATGATGCGGTTCTCGATCTGGTCGCTCATCCCGAGTCCGTGGCGGCCGCCGATGAGGTTCGCCTCGTTGACGAGGGCGACCGGGTCGGTGTGCTCGACGCCGTTGATCGCGACCGGCCGCCCGGCCTCCCACCGGACGGTGACGTCCTCGGTGTCGATGGTGACGGCAGGGTCCCAGAACCGCACGCCCATGATCGGCTCGACGATCTCCATCGACTCGTCGAGGAACTCGAGGGTCTTGGCCTCATGGGTCGCCCCCCAGATGTTGGCGTCGGTCGAGTAGGCCTTCTCGGCGCTCGCCCGGTAGGGCAGGTCACGTTCGCTCAGCCACTCGGACATCTCCTGGCGTCCGCCGAGCTCGCTGACGAAGTCCGCGTCGAGCCACGGCTTGTAGATCCGCAGCTCGGGGTTCGCCAGGAGGCCGTAGCGGTAGAACCGCTCGATGTCGTTGCCCTTGAAGGTCGATCCGTCGCCCCAGATGGAGACACCGTCGGCGTGCATGGCACGGACGAGCAGGGTGCCGGTGACGACCCGGCCCAGGGGAGTGGTGTTGAAGTAGGTCTTGCCACCGCTGCGGATGTGGAACGCGCCGCACGCGATGGCCGACAGGCCCTCCTCGACGAGGGCCGTCCTGCAGTCGACGAGGCGGGAGATCTCGGCGCCGTACTGACCGGCGCGGCCCGGGACGGAGCCGATGTCGGGCTCGTCGTACTGGCCGAGGTCGGCGGTGTAGGTGCAGGGGATCGCACCCTTCTCCCGCATCCAGGCGACAGCCACCGAGGTGTCGAGACCACCGGAGAAGGCGATCCCGACTCGTTCACCGACAGGGAGAGACGTCAGGACTTTGGACACGACTGCAAGTATATGCATAGCCACGCATAGTTATCCACCGGCCGTGTGCCTGGACGGCGGGGGACCGCGGTGGCTGGGTGATCACGTCGGCGCGCGAGCCGACCCAGCGGCATACGGCGCCGTATGCCGCTGGGCCCGCTTCCGCAGGGAAGCGGGCCCAGCGAGGTGGCGGGTGCTACGACTCGCCGCCGGCGTTGCCCGAGGTTCCCGCCGTGACGTCGTCGAGCCGGTAGCGCTCGGCTGCCTGGCGCGGTGCCTCAGCCGGGACCTTCCCCTCGTCGGCGAGGAGCTGGAGGGCTCGAACCGCGATCGAGGGACCGTCGATGTGGAAGTACCGCCGGGCGGCGCGCCGGGTGTCGGAGAAGCCGAAACCGTCGGCGCCGAGGCTGGCGTAGGTGCCCGGGACCCACTCGCGGATCTGGTCCTGCACCGCCCGCATGTAGTCCGAGACGGCGATGACGGGGCCTTCGGCATCCTTGAGGCACGCGGTCACCCAGGGGACGCGCGGCTCCTCGTCGGGACGCAGGAACCGCTGCTCGTCCGCGGCGAGGCCGTCACGACGCAGCTCGTTCCACGAGGTGACCGACCACACGTCGGCCGCCACGCCCCAGTCGTCGGCGAGCAGCTGCTGCGCCTCGAGCGCCCACGGCACGCCGACGCCAGAGGCGAGGAGCTGGGTGCGTGCGGGTGTGTGCTGCCACCCCTCGGTCCGGGCCGGCGCCAGCTTGTACATGCCCTTGAGGAGCCCCTCGACGTCGAGGTTCTCGGGCTGCTGGGGCTGGACGATCGGCTCGTTGTAGACCGTCAGGTAGTAGATGAGGTTGGCCGCGTCGCCGGACTGCCCCTCGCCATACATGCGGCGCAGGCCGTCCTGCACGATGTGCGCGATCTCGTACCCGTAGGCAGGGTCGTAGTGCACGACGGCAGGGTTGGTGGACGCCAGGAGCGGGCTGTGCCCGTCGGCGTGCTGCAGGCCCTCGCCGGTCAGCGTGGTGCGCCCCGCCGTCGCGCCGATGAGGAACCCCCGGGTCATCTGGTCCGCGGCGGCCCAGAGGCCGTCGCCGGTGCGCTGGAAGCCGAACATCGAGTAGAAGACGTAGACCGGGATCATCGCCTCCCCGTGCGTCGCATAGGAGGAGCCCGCGGCGGTGAAAGCCGCGACGGAACCGCCCTCGTTGATGCCGAGGTGCAGGATCTGGCCCTGCTCGTTCTCGCGGTAGGCGAGCATCAGCTCCGCGTCGACCGGGGTGTAGTTCTGGCCGTTGGGGTTGTAGATCTTGATCGTCGGGAAGAAGGCGTCCATGCCGAAGGTGCGCGCCTCGTCGGGGATGATCGGCACGATCCGCTTGCCGAACTCCTTGTCCCGCAACAGGTCCTTGAGCAGGCGGACGAACGCCATCGTGGTGGCGACCTCCTGCTTGCCCGATCCCTTCTTCACCTGGGCGTACGCCTCGTCGCCCGGCAGCTTGATCGGCTCGAAGGCGACGCGACGGCGAGGCATCGTGCCGCCGAGCTTGCTCCGCCGCTCGATCGAGTACTTCACCACCGGGTGGTCGGCGCCGGGGTGGTAGTAGGGCGGCTGGTAGGGGTCGGCCTCGAGCTGCTCGTCGCTGATCGGGATCCGGAGGGAGTCCCGGAAGGCCTTGAGGTCCTCCAGCGTCATCTTCTTCATCTGGTGGGTGGCGTTGCGGCCGGCGAAGTGCGAGCCGAGGCCGTAGCCCTTGATCGTCTTGGCGAGGATCACGGTCGGCTGTCCGGTGTGCTCCATGGCCGCCTTGTAGGCCGCGTAGACCTTGCGGTAGTCGTGGCCACCGCGCTTGAGGTTCCACCAGATCTGGTCGTCGGTCCAGTTGTCGACCATCTTGAGGGTGCGCGGGTCCCGGCCGAAGAAGTGGTCGCGGACGTACTTGCCGTCGTTGGCCCGGAAGGTCTGGTAGTCGCCGTCGCTCGTCTGGTTCATGATGTGCACGAGCGCGCCGTCACGGTCAGCGGCGAGCAGCGGGTCCCAGCCACGGCCCCAGACGACCTTGATGACGTTCCAGCCGGCCCCCCGGAAGAACGCCTCGAGCTCCTGGATGATCTTGCCGTTGCCGCGCACGGGGCCGTCGAGCCGCTGCAGGTTGCAGTTGATGACGAAGGTGAGGTTGTCGAGCTCCTCGTTGGCCGCGATCTGGAGCACGCCGCGCGACTCGGGCTCGTCCATCTCGCCGTCGCCGAGGAAGGCCCAGACATGCTGCTGGCTCGTGTCCTTGATGCCACGGTTGTGGAGGTACTTGTTGAACTGGGCCTGATAGACGGCGTTCATCGGGCCGAGGCCCATCGACACGGTGGGGAACTCCCAGTAGTCGGGGAGCAGTCGAGGGTGGGGATAGGAGGGGACGGCGGCGATCGTGCCGTCGACGATGTGGCTCTTCTCCTGGCGGAAGCCGTCCAGGTCCGTCTCGGACAGCTGGCCCTCGAGGAAGGACCGGGCGTACATGCCGGGGGAGGCGTGGCCCTGGAAGAAGACCTGGTCGCCGCCGCCCGGGTGGTCCTTGCCGCGGAAGAAGTGGTTGAACCCGACCTCGTAGAGGGTGGCCGCCGAGGCATACGTCGAGATGTGACCACCGACGCCGATGTCTGGACGCTGCGCGCGGTGGACCATGATCGCGGCGTTCCAGCGGATGTAGCGACGAAACTCGCGCTCGACCTCCTCGTCACCGGGGAACCACGGCTCACGCTCCGGTGGGATCGTGTTGATGTAGTCGGTGGCGGTGAGGGAGGGCACTCCGACCTGCTTCGCCCGCGCCCGCTCGATGAGCTTGAGCATCACGTAACGCGCCCGCGTCCGGCCCTTCTCGTCCAGGACGGCGTCAAGGGACTCGAGCCACTCCTGGGTCTCCTCGGGGTCGATGTCAGGGAGCTGACTGGGAATTCCGTTGAGGATGGGGCCGGCCTCGGCTGCCACGTTCGTGGATCCTTTCTCGTCGCCACGCGTCGCGGCCGGTTGACCGCGGCGCCGCTCCACCCATACTCCCCCAAAGCGTGGTGGTCGTCACACCCGGGTCATTCCCCGGGACAGGCACGCGACTGGTAGCCGACGGCCACCCCGGGAGGTCCGGGACCCACCCCGGACCGGGGGCCGATCGGAGGCCGAGCCACGCCGTCTCGAGCGAAGGCCGCCGTGGGACACCGGTTGCGCGGTAGCGTCGGACCGGGTCCACTAGGTCAGACTGGTGCAGGCCCACGATCCTCGCCCCTGACGAAAGGAACGGTGACAGTGAGCACGACCGCGGGAGCGGCGTCTCTCGCCAAGCTCGGATTCGCCCCCGGGCAGATCATTCAGGAGTTCGGATATGACGATGATGTCGATGACGACCTGCGGTTCGCCATCGAGGACGTCATCGGCAGCGACTTGGAGGACGAGGACTTCAACGACGGGTCAGACGGCGTCGTCGTCTGGTACCGCGACGGGGACGACGATCTCGTCGACCTGCTCGTCGACGCCCTCGCGAAGCTGTTCGACGCCGGCTTCGTCGTGCTGTTCACCCCCAAGGCCGGTCGACCGGGACACGTCCAGGCCAGCGAGGTCGAGGAGGCAGCCTCCACGGCTGGCCTGACCACCGGAGGGCAGGTCAACGTGGCGTCGGAGTGGACGGGTGCGCGGCTGATGCCGCCCAAGGGCCCCCGCCGCTGACCGGAGCCGCCCCAGCGGCTGGCACACTTGCGGGCATGACGACGCCCGCCCCTTCGACGTCAGCGCCCAGCGCCGCCCCCCGTGTCGGCCAGTCCGCCCCCGACTTCACCCTCGTCGACCAGCACGGCGTCGACGTCTCGCTCTCGTCGGTGCGGGGGAGGAAGCTCGCCGCGGTGGTGTTCTACCCCTTCGCCTTCTCCGGGATCTGCACGGGAGAGCTCCGCGAGATCCGCGACCGTCTCGAGGACTTCCAGGACGGCGACATCCAGGTCTTCACGATCTCGTGTGACTCGATGTACTCCCTGCGGGCCTGGGCCGACATCGAGGGCCACTTCTTCCCCCTGCTCAGCGACCACTGGCCGCACGGTGAGGTGACGCGTCGCTACGGCGTCTTCAACGAGGAGCAGGGCGCGCCGTTGCGAGCCACCTTCCTGCTCGACCGCGAGGGGCGAGTGGCGTGGCGTGAGATCAACGGCCCCGGAGAGGGCCGCGACTTCGTCGCGTACCGGGCCGCGTTGGCCGAGCTTCGGGGAGCATCCGCCTGAGGCGACCGAGTCGGGCACACCCCTCGGTCCTGGCGTCGGGCCTCGCCGTCCGGAGTCAGTGCGAGGCATCGACCCCGAGGTACGCCTCGACGATCTTCGGGTCGGCCAGCAGGTCGGCGGCACGCCCCGAGTGCACGACCTCTCCGGTCTGCAGCACGTAGCCGTGGTCGGCTGCACGGAGCGCGCGTCTGGCGTTCTGCTCGACGAGGACGATCGTCGTGCCAGTGGCGCGGATCTCCTCGATGACCCGGAACACCTCGTCAACGACCTTGGGCGCCAGGCCCATCGACGGCTCGTCCATGAGGAGGACCTTGGGCCGGGCCACGAGCGCACGGGCGATGGCGAGCATCTGCTGCTCGCCCCCGGAGAGCGAACCTGCGGACATCCTCCGCCGGTCACCGAGCACGGGGAAGCGCGCGTAGGTCTCGTCCAAGGCGGACGCGGACGCCCCTCCCACGTGCCAGCCACCGAGGTGGAGGTTCTCCTCGATCGTCAGGGTGCCGAGGATCTGGCGCCCCTCCGGAACCTGGACGATGCCCTCGCCGACGAGGCGGTGGGACGGAGTCCGCGTGATGTCCTTGCCCTCGAAGGTGATCCGGCCGGACCTGGGGCGAAGCAGCCCCGATATGGCATTGATGATGGACGACTTTCCGGCCCCGTTGGCGCCCACCAGGGTGACGAGGGTGCCGGGGTCGACGGAGAAGGAGACGCCGCGAACCGCTTCGACCCGTCCATAGGCGACATGGAGGTCCTCGACGAGAAGCACTGGGCTCGCTCCGCTCGGCGGGGTCTGGGTCACGGCTGGCTCCGCTCGGTGCGGTCGGTGGGGCGGGTGTCAGTCTCGGCCGAGCCGAGGTAGGCCTCGATCACCGTGGGGTTCGCCGCGATCTCGTCGGGCGTGCCCGTCGCGATGACCTTGCCGAAGTTGAGGACGACGATGCGGTCACACGTGCTGAGCACCATGCCGACGTTGTGCTCGATGAGCAGGATGGTCAGGCCGTCGGCGGCCAGGGAGCTGATCAGCGTGGAGAGCCGGTTGGCCTCGACGTGGTTCATGCCGGCGGCGGGCTCGTCGAGAATGAGCAGGCTCGGCTCGGATGCCAATGCTCTGGCGATCTCGAGCCGGCGCTGGTCGCCGTAGGACAGGGAGGACGCGCGACTGCCCGCGAGGTCGGCGAGCCCGACCCGCTCGAGGCAGCGGGCGGCGTGGTCCAGTGCGGCGACCTCGTCTCGGCGCGCCGATGGGAGCCACAGGAGCCTGCGCAGGAAGGTGGGTCGGCTGACGAGGTGACCGCCGACGAGGACGTTCTCGAGTGCGGACAGCCGGTTGAACAGCTTGGAGTGTTGGAACGTCCGGCTGACGCCGGCCTGCGCGAGCCGGTGGACCGGGACTCGCCCGACCCGCGTGCCGAGCACCGTGGCGTGTCCGGAGGTGGGAGCGATGAGTCCGCTGACCATGTTGACGAGCGTCGTCTTGCCGGCGCCGTTGGGACCGATGAGCCCGACGACTTCGCCGCTGCGCAGCTCGAGGTCGACCTTCTCCACGGCATGGACGCCGCCGTACTCCTTGCTCAGTCCCTCGAGCGAGGCGATCAGCTCGCCGGGGCCGGGGTGGGACCGGGTTCGCAGGCCCTGCTCACCCGAGGCCGGGCGCTTCCTGGGCAGGCGGACCCGGCGGCGCACGAGGCTGGCCAGACCGCCCGGGAGGAAGAGGATGATGACGAGCAGGAGCGTGCTGGCGACGAAGGGCCGGATCCAGCCTGCCTCGACCCCGAGGGCGCGCTGGATCTCTGGGATCAGCGTCTGGAAGCCGCTGCCGAGGAGCGGCCCGATGAACATCGTCGAGCCGCCGACCACGGCGGTGACGAGTCCGTCGATGGCGGCGGTGAAGCCGAAGTCCTCGGGTGCGATGAGTCGCACGTAGTAGGCCCAGAGGACTCCGTAGAGACCGGCGACGGCCCCAGCCGTGATGAACGCCGAGAGTCGGTGCCGGCCGACGTCGATGCCCATGGCCCGAGCCGCCAGCTCGTCCTCGCGGATGGCCTCCAGGGCCCGTCCGTAGCGGGAACGGCCCATCCGGGCGAACCAGTAGGCCACGAGCGCGAGGACGACCCAGGCCATCCCGGGGGTCAGCACCTTCGGCACCGACATGCCCTGGGCGCCACCGGTCCACTCCTGGTTGAGGATGAGGATGCGCACGGCCTCGGCGAAGGCGAGTGTCGCGATCGCCAGGAAGACGCCCCGAAGGTGCATCGTCGGCAGGCCGAGGACGACGGCCGCCACGGAGCCCACCACCATGCCGATGACGATCGCGAGGAGGAGGGCCGGGATCTCCCCGATCTCGCTCGGCCTGGGGGTCAGCGAGGCAGCGGTGAAGGCGGCGAGGGAGGCGAACCCGGCCTGGCCGAGGCTCAGCTGGCCGGCGACGAGGACGGCGTAGAACGAGTACGCGAAGATCGCACCCAGGGCGACGAAGGTGAGGGTGGCGTCGGTCAGCATCAGACCTCCCGAACCTTCCGCGTGCCGAAGAGCCCCTGCGGTCGGATGAGGAGGATGACGAAGAGCAGGCCGAAGGCGATGAGGTCGCGCCACGAGGAGCCGATGTACTGGACGGCGAAGACCTCGGCCAGCCCGAGCGCGAGCCCGCCGATCAGGGCGCCGGGAAGTGAGCCCATCCCGCCGACGATGATGACGGCCAGTCCCTTGAGCTCGATCGCTGCACCCATGCCGAGCTGGGCCGAGTTGACGTTCATCGCGAAGAGGGCACCGGCGACGGCGCCGAGTGCCGATGAGATGGCGAAGGTGACGGCGGTGACCCTGTCGACGTTGACGCCGAGGACCCTTGCGGCCGTTGGGTTCTCGGCGATGGCGCGCATCGCGCGGCCGAGGCGGGAGCGGGCGACGAGCCAGGTGAGCCCCACCATGAGGACGATGGAGATGAGCAGGATCGCCACCTGGAGCACGGTCACCGACACCCCGGCGAGCTGGATGGGCGTCTCGGGGAAGGAACCCGCGGGGAAGCGTCGCGTGTCGGGCCCGTAGCGCCACTGCAGCAGCGCGATGAACATGCCCGCCAGGGCGATCGACGAGATGAGGCCAGCGAAGTGGGCGTCCGGCCGGTTCTTCAGCGGCCGGAAGGCAACGCGTTCGATGAGGAGCCCGAGCACCGCCCCGAGGACGAGCACGATGGCCAACGCCACCCAGACGGAGAGGCCGCCCTCGGCGACGAGCTCGATGCCGACGAAGGCCGACACGGCGAAGACCGAGGGATGGGCGAGGTTCAGGCGGTCGAGGATGCCGAAGACGAGGGTGAAGCCGATGGCGAAGAGCGCGTAGATCGATCCGATGAACACGCCGTTGAGGAGCTGCTGCATGGAGGTCCTTCTGGTCCGGTGGCGCGAGAGGGGCCGGGCTGGGGCGGCTCGGAGGGAGCGGCCCCAGCCCGGTCACGGTCACTCGAGGACGGTGAACTTGCCGCCCTCGACGACCTGGACCACCGCGGCGTGCTCGGCGTCGCGGTTCGCGTTGATGCTCAGGTCACCGAGCACGGTGGGGACGTTGCTGATCTTGGACAAGCCGTCCTTGATCGCGTCGCGCTCGCCCGAGCAGCTCGACCGGACGGCGTGGTCGATGAGCATCAGGCCGGTGTAGGCCTGGGCGGCGAACTGGTCGGGCGCCGCGTTGAACTTCGTCTGGAAGTCCTTGAGGAAAGCGGCGTTGAGCTCGTTCTCCGATGCGGAGTTCCAGGCAGCGCCCACGACGACACCTTCGGCGGCTTCGCCGGCGTCGGCCATGAGCTTCGGGTTGTTGAAGCCGTTGCCGCCGATGATCGGGACGTCGATGCCGAGCTCGCGGGCCTGGGTGACGAGGGGAATGGCTGCCTCGATGAGCCCCGAGACGACGAGCGCGTCGGGGTTCTGGCCCTTGGCCTGGGTCAGCAGCGCCCGGAAGTCGGTGTCGGCCTTGGAGAAGGTGATGGTCTCGAGGACCTGGACGCCCTCGGCCTTGAGCGCCTCGTCGAAGACCTTGAAGCCCGACTCGGTGAAGGCGTCGTCGTTGCTGTACATGACGACGACCTTCGACAGGTTGAACTTGGCCTTGGCCTGCTTGACGGTCTGCGGGATGACCTGGGCCTCGGTGAGCGAGTCGCGGAAGATGTAGTCCTTGTCTGGGGCCGTGATGCCGCTCGCGGTGTTGGAGATGGCGAGGACGGGCACCTTGCCTTCCTGCGCGATCGGCTGGGCCTGGAAGGCCGTGTTGGACAGGGTCGGGCCGATGATGACGCTCTTGCCGCCGGTGACGAAGCCCTCGAACACCGTGATGCCCTGGCGCGGGTCGGTCTGGTCGTCCTCGATCTTCAGGTCGTACTTGACGCCACTCTTGGCGTTGAGCTGCTCGACAGCGAGCTGGAGACCCTTCTGCTGGGAGGTGCCGTAGCTGCCGGCCGGGCCGGTGAGGCTGAGGGCGGCGCCGACGGGGACGGCCTGCGAGATCGTGCAGGAGTCGCCGGACCCCTGGCCCTTGAGCCCGCCGCCGGCCGCGCCGGTCTGTCCACCGTCACCGCCGTCACCGCCGTCGCCGTTGCCGCCGCACGCGGCGAGGGCGAGCGCCGCCGTGGCAGCCACGGCGATGCTGAAGAGCTTGGTAGGCATGGTTCCTCCTGTGTGCGACGTTGCCGCCGGCCGGGGCTGGCCGGCGTGCTTCATGGGGTGGTGGCCCGGGACGGGGAGCCCGTTCCGGGGATGATCGCGTGCTCCGGGGTCAGCTCGTCGAGCGAGCTGACCCCGAGGAGCCGCATGGTGCGGGTGACCTGGTCGCCCAGGATGGCCAGGGCTCGGTCGACGCCGGGCTCACCGCCGGCCATGAGGCCGTAGAGGTAGGCGCGCCCGACGAGGCAGCCGCTCGCACCGTTGGCCACCGCCGCGACGATGTCGGCGCCGTCCATGATTCCGGTGTCGAGCAGGACCTCGGTCCGGCTCCCGACGGCGCGGACGATCTCCGGCAGGACCTGGAGCGGCGTGACCGCGCGGTCGAGCTGGCGCCCGCCGTGGTTGGACACGACGATGCCGTCGACGCCGAGATCGGCGACCGAGACGGCGTCGTCCGGGTTCTGGATGCCCTTGACGATGATCCGCCCGGGCCACTGGTCGCGGGTCCAGGCGAGATCGGCGGTCGACGCGGACGGGTCGAACATCCGGTCGACCAGGTCGGCCACGGTCCCGCCGGAGTGGCTGAGCGAGGCGAACTCGAGTGGCTCCGTCGTGAGCAGGTTGAACCACCACGCCGGATGGATTGACATGTCGGCCAGGGTGCGCAGGGTGAGCGAGGGCGGGATCGTCATCCCGTTGTGGACGTCCCTGATGCGCCGGCCGGCCACGGCGGTGTCCACGGTCAGCACGAGGGCGGTGTAGCCCGCGTCCCGCGCGCGGTGGATCAGCTGGAGTGACGCTTCCCGGTCGCGCCACAGGTAGAGCTGGAACCAGCGCTCTGCGTGGGGTGCGACGGCGGCGACATCCTCGACGGAGACCGTGCCCATGGTCGAGAGCGCGTAGGGGATGCCGGCGCGAGCGGCGGAGCGCGCCACGGCCCGCTCGCCCTCGTGGTGCATCATCCGGGTGAAGCCGGTCGGGGCGAGGACGAACGGCAGGCTGGACCGGCTGCCGACGATGCTGCGCTCGGTGGTCACCTCGCTGACGTCACGCAGCACCCGTGGCCGGAACTCCACCTGGGCGAAGGCGTCGCGGGCGCGGCGCAGGCTGATCTCCTGCTCGGCCGCTCCGTCGACGTAGTCGAAGACCGATCGAGGGGTGCGGCGTCTGGCGATGTCTCTCAGGTCGCCGATCGTGGCAGCGGCGGCCACCCTGCGCTCCGCAGAGGCGATGGCGGGAGGCTCGATCCGGACGAGGGGGCGCAACTCGGACCAACGGGGACGTCGGCGCCGGGTTCTCATGGGGCCTCATCATGCCCTCTGGAGCCGGAGTCTGGGGAGGTCCGCAGATCCCACCTCTGCAACAGTTGCCCCGGGCCGGGCTGGCCGCTCGATGTGGCGGCTCGCGTCCGCGCCAACTCCTGACACAATGGGCCGCCGGGCCAGGATGTGCCACGAGGCGAGTCCGGTCCCGGGGCCTGTAGCTCAGTTGGTAGAGCACCGCGTTTACACCGCGGGTGTCGTCGGTTCGAGACCGGCCGGGCCCACATGAGTGAGCTGACGCTGCGGGAGATCGTCGCTGAGCTGGACGCGCTCTACCCGCAGGAGAGCGCGGCGGAGTGGGACCGCGTCGGGCTCGTGACGGGCGACCCCGACCAGCCCGTGCGCCGGGTCCTCTTCGCGCTCGACCCCACGCTGGCCGTCATCGAGGAGGCTCGCCAGTGGGGCGCCGACCTCATGGTCACGCACCACCCGCTGTTGTTGCGGGGCGTCCACTCGGTCGCGACGACGAGTGCCAAGGGCGCCTCGGTCACCAGCCTCGTCGTCTCCGACATCGCCCTCTACGTGGCCCACACGAACGCCGACGTCGCCGACCCGGGGGTCTCGTCGGTGCTCGCTGATGCGCTCGCGCTGACCTCCCAGCGCCCCCTGACGACCATCGGGCCGTATGCCGCTGGGCGCGTCGGCGAGCTGGGCTCCCCGATGTCCTTGGCGGAGTTCGCCGACGCCGTCGCGGCGGCCCTGCCGCCCACCGCCGGCGGCATCCGGGTCAGCGGTGACCCGGAAGCGACCGTGCGGACGATCGCCGTGATGGGCGGGTCGGGTGACGACCGGTTCGAGGCGGTGCGGGCCAGTGGAGCGGACGTCTACGTCACCGCGGACCTGCGCCACCACCCCGTCCTGGAGGCCAGGGAGGAGGCTCGGGGCGGGACCCCCTACCTCATCGACGCCGGGCACTGGGCGACGGAGTCCCTGTGGCTGACCAGTGTCGAGCGACGGCTGCTGGCCGCGCTGGGGGAGGACCCGGCTGCACCGACTAGGGTCGAGTCGAGAATCTCGTCCATCCGCACCGAGCCGTGGACCTTCGTGGTCGGAGCCAACGCCGCGGTGACCCCTGCGGCCCCATCTGGAGGTGTGTCCTGAAAGCCGATCCGTCCCGCCAGTGGCGCCTGCTCGACCTGCAGGCCATCGACACGCGACTCGACCAGATCGCGCACGCCCGCGCTCACCTGCCACAGGCCGCCGCGATCGTCGCCGCGCGCACCGAGCTGGCCGCCGTCGACACCGAGCTCGTCAACGCGCGCACGGCGGTCGGGGACGTCCAGCGTGAGCTGACGAAGTCGGAGCAGGACGTCCAGCTCGTCCGCGACCGGGCGGCCCGCGACCAGGCCCGGCTCGACTCCGGCCAGGGCAGTGCCAAGGACCTGACGGCGATCCAGCACGAGCTGACCTCGCTCGCCCGGCGCCAGTCCGAGCTCGAGGACCTCGAGATCGAGGTGATGGAGCGTGCCGAGACCCTGTCCAAGCGCGTCACCGACCTCGAGGCGCGACGCGCCGAGGTCGTCGAGCGGCTCGACCGCCTCGAGCAGGAGCAGGGCACGAAGCTCTCCGAGCTCGAGGCCGAGGAGACGAAGGTCGGCTCCGGGCGGGCCGACATCGTGGCCGGGGTGGGGGACGACCTCCTCGGCCTCTACGAGAAGATCCGGACGCAGAGCGGCGGGCTGGCCGCGGCCGAGCTGCGCCACCGCCGCTGCGGAGGGTGCCGGCTCGAGCTCAACAACGTCGACCTCGACCGGATCCGGCGTGCCGCCGAGGACGAGGTCATTCGATGCGAGGAGTGTCGCCGGATCATGATCCGCACCGGCGAGTCGGGGCTGTGACCCGAGGCTCTCGCAGCGGTCCCGGTCGGGACCTCGTCGTCGAGGCCGACGGCGGCTCGCGGGGGAACCCAGGGGTCGCCGGCTACGGTGCGCTCGTCCGGGACCGGGCCTCCGGCGACGTGCTCATCGAGCTCGCCGAGCCGCTCGGCGTGGCGAGCAACAACGTCGCCGAGTACTCCGGTCTGCTCGCCGGCCTGCAGGCCGTCCTCGAGATCGATCCGACGGCGCGGGTGCACGTGCGGATGGACTCGAAGCTCGTCATCGAGCAGATGTCGGGACGGTGGAAGGTCAAGCACGAGGACATGCGCCGGCTCGCCGGGCAGGTTCGCGAGGTGCTCCAGGAGATCGAGGCGGCCGGTGGCAGCGTCGTCTTCGAGTGGATCCCACGCGAGCGAAACAAGGCCGCTGACCTGCTGTCCAACGAGGCGATGGACGGGCACACCGTTCGCCGGACCCCCGGCACGGAGTCCGCGCGAGCCGATGCGGAGGGCTCGCAGGCCCCCGACATCGCGGATGCTCCGGACGCGGCGGATGACGTCGCCGAGCGACAGGACCTGCGACTCCTGCTCGTCCAGATCCCGTCGACGGACGGGGGCGTGCAGCGCGTCGCCGGCGCAGTCCGGCATCTCGCGGGACGCGGCAGCCGGGTCATCGCCGCGCCCGACCCGATGGCCCAGCAGACCGGACGCGCCGTCGCCAAGGCCATCGGGGCGGAGGCCGAGGTGTCCGCCGACTGGACGGCTGACCCCGGGAGGGCTGGGAGCGAGCCGGCGGACGCGGCGAGCTCAGCGGCATACGGCCGGTTGCGGCGAGGCGGTGGCACCGTTGTCGTCGTGACGACGCGACGGGGCGTGCTGACCGTTCTCGCGGAGGTGCTCGGGCTCGACACGGACCGGTTCTGGAGCCTGGCGACTGCGCCGGGAAGCCTGACCGGCGTCGAGGTGTGGGCCGACGGGGCCGCTTCGGTGGCTTTCACCAACCGGACGGACCATCTCGCCTGATGGGCGCTGTGCGATATTCGCAGTCATGAGCTACGCCGGTGACGTGACCCCGACCGAGGCCTGGTCGGCCCTCGAGGAGGACCCCCGAGCGGTCCTCGTCGACGTGCGGACCCACGCAGAGTGGTCCTACGTCGGGCTGCCCGACCTGAGATCCCTCGGCCGCGACGTCGTGCGGATCGAGTGGCAGCGCTACCCGGACGGCCGCCTCAACGCGCACTTCGTCGACGACCTGGCCGCCGCCGGGATCGAGCCCGACCAGCGGGTCTACTTCCTCTGCCGTTCAGGGGTGCGGTCCATCGCCGCGGCCGAGGCGGCGACGGCCGGTGGGTGGGCGCAGTCCTACAACGTCAGCGAGGGTTTCGAGGGCCCCCACGACCCCGAGCGGCACCGCACCGTGTCCGGATGGAAGGTGGCGGGCCTGCCGTGGGTGCAGGGATGACCGGGGCGGACAGTGGCAGCCGGCGGTGGCGTCCCGACACGGTCGCCGTCCGCGGCGGTCTGGCGCGCAGCGGCTTCGCGGAGACCTCGGAGGCGATGTACCTGACGTCGGGCTTCGTCTACGAGTCCGCTGAGGATGCCGAGGCTGCCTTCACGGGAGACGTCGACCGGTTCGTCTACTCCCGCTACGGCAACCCGACGGTCCGCATGTTCGAGGACCGGATGGCTCAGATCGAGGGCGCGGAGACGGCCTTCGCGACCGGTTCCGGCATGGCTGCCGTCTGGGTGGCTCTCGCGGCGCTGCTCGGCCAGGGCGACCGGGTCGTGTCGTCGCGGTCCCTCTTCGGCTCCTGCTTCGTCATCCTCGACGAGATCCTGCCGCGCTGGGGCGTCGAGACCGTCTTCGTCGACGGCCCGGACCTCGACCAGTGGCGGGAGGCCCTGTCCGAGCCGACCACGGCCGTCTTCTTCGAGACGCCGAGCAACCCCATGCAGGAGCTCGTCGACATCCGGGCGGTCTGCGAGCTGGCCCACGCTGCCGGGGCCAAGGTCGTCGTCGACAACGTCTTCGGCACCCCCGTCTTCTCCCGGCCGCTCGAGCACGGCGCCGACATCGTCGTCTACTCCGCGACCAAGCACATCGACGGGCAGGGGCGGGTCCTCGGCGGGGCGGTTCTCGGGACGCGGGAGTTCATCGAGGGGCCAGTGCAGAACCTCATGCGGCACACGGGACCGGCGATGTCGCCCTTCAACGCGTGGGTCCTGGTCAAGGGCCTCGAGACGATGTCGCTGCGTGTCGAGCGGATGGCGGCGAGCTGCCTCGAGGTCGCCCGGTTCCTCGAGTCGCACCCCCGGGTCAGGCGCGTCGTCCACCCGTTCCTGGAGTCGCATCCGCAGCACGAGCTGGCCCGCCGCCAGATGGGGGCCGGCGGCACGGTCGTGACGTTCGAGATCGACGGCGGCAAGGCCGAGGCGTTCAAGGCCATGAACGCCCTCGGGGTGATCGACATCTCCAACAACCTCGGCGACGCCAAGTCGCTCATCACCCACCCCGCGACCACCACGCACCGCCGGCTCTCGCCGGAGGCGCGCGCGGCCGTCGGGATCACCGACGGCGTGCTGCGCGTCTCGGTCGGGCTCGAGGACGTGCGCGACCTCATCGAGGACCTCGAGCGAGCCCTGGCCTGACGCCCGCCGCGTCCTGTGGCCCGAGCGCTCGCTCAAGTGGCCCGGGAGTGCACAGGCCCTGCTGTGGCCCGCTGTGGCCCGCTGTGGACAGCAGGGCCACTCGAGTGGGGCGGGCGCTCAGGTGCGGGCCGTGGCGGCAAGCTGCCAGGAGCGGCCGGCTCGCTCGGGCTCGGTGAGCCGCACGTCGAATCCGTCGGCCAGGATCTCGACCAGGTCCTCCGGGTGACGCGGTCGCGCGGCGGACTGGACGAGATGACGAGCGACGAGCCCACGGGTGTGCTTCGCCATGTGGGAGGCACCCGGCACCGTGATCTGGACGCGCCGCTCACCCAGAGCTCCTCGAGGGTTCCACATCGCGACATAGGCGCTGGACCGGCAGTCGACGATGGGTCCCGATGCGCCGGCCGCCTGCTCGAGCGCCGACGCGAGGACTGCCCGCCAGGCGCGGGTCAGGTCGCCCACACCCGGGAGCTCGGCCGACGGGTTGAGCCGGTAGGCGGGGATCCGGTCCGTGGGGCGGACGGCCCCGAACAGCGCCGAGAGGATGATCACCCGGCGGTTGGCCCTGCGCTTCGCCGCGGCATCGAGTGAGCCGAGGTCGAGCGCGTCATAGAGGACGCCGGTGTACACCTCGCTCGCCGGCGCCGTCGCGGCAGTGCGCAGTCGGGTGTTGCGCGCCACCTCCTCGACGAGGTTGGGACTCACCGCGAGGAGCCGGTGGGCGTCGGGGCGGGCGCTGACCTCCCCGACCCGGTCGATGAGGGCCTCCCGCAGGCTCGTCAGCTCGGCAAACGACAGCGTCCCGAGGTCGAGCCGGCGGCCGCGGCGCCGTTGCGTCTTGCCCTCGGAGGGGGGCAGGAGGATGAGCACGCCGCACAGCCTAAGCCGCTCCGGAGTCCGTCCTGCGTAGGGTGGCGCCATGGCCAAGCGACACATTGTCTATCGCCGAGCAGAGCCCCCGGGCGGCGCGGGCGTCGCCCTCGTCGAGCGCTTCGAGGCGATTCGCGACGAGTTCGAGGTGCCGGAGGAGTTCCCCGAGGAGGCCCTCGAGGAGGCCCGTCGGGCCGCCAGCGCCGCGGACCTGCCCACCCGCGACGCCACGGACATCCCCTTCATCACGATCGACCCAGCGACTGCCAACGACCTCGACCAGGCGATGCACATCGAGCGTCACGGTGACGGCTACCGAGTGCGCTATGCCATCGCCGACGTGCCCGCCTTCGTCCGGCCCGACGGGGCCATCGACGTCGAGTCGCGCCGCCGCGGGCAGACGATCTACTGTCCGGACAAGCGGGTCCAGCTCCACCCTTCGGAGGTGAGCGAAGCCGCGGCGAGCCTGCTGCCCGGGCAGGTCCGGCCGGCCTTCGTGTGGGACCTGGTGCTCGCCGCTGACGGTGAGGGCGTCGAGGTGAGCGTGGCCCGGGCCATGGTTCGCAGCATCCGGCGGTATGACTACGCGGAGGTGCAGGGCCTCGTCGACGAGGGATCGGCCGAGGACGTGCTGCTTCTGCTCAAGGAGGTGGGGGAGAAGCGGATCGCCTTGGAACGCAAGCGCGGCGGCGCGTCTCTTCCCATGCCGGAGCAAGAGGTTGCTGAGGACGGCAAGGGCGGCTTCACGGTCAGCTTCCGTCCACTCCTGCCGTCCGAGGACTGGAACGCCCAGATCTCCCTCCTCACGGGAATGGGGGCGGCCGACCTGATGCTGCGCGGCAAGGTCGGCATCCTGCGCACGATGCCCGATCCCGACGGGCGCGACGTCAAGCGGTTCCGCAGGCAGGCTGCAGCGGCCGGGGTGCCCTGGGCGCAGGAGCAGACCTACGGGGAGTTCCTGCGCACGCTGGACCGCGACGACCCCAAGCACCTGGCGCTGATCCACGAGGCGACCACCCTCTTCCGAGGGGCCGGCTACACGCCGTTCGACGGGACCGTCCCCGATCAGCCGAACCACTCGGCCGTCGCCAACCCCTACGCCCACGTCACTGCACCGCTGCGGCGCCTCGTCGACCGTTTCGGCCTCGTCGTCTGCGAGGCCCTGTCGGCGGGCACGGCGGTCCCCGCCTGGGTCCGCACGGCCCTCCCGTCCATCCCGGAGATCATGGCGACGTCGGACCGCCGCGCGAGCGGGGTCGAGCGGGCGTGCACCGACGCGGTCGAAGCCGCCGAGCTGCGGTCTCACGTGGGGTCGACCATCGAGGGGGTCGTCGTCGACGAGAACGACAAGCACGTGGTCGTGCAGCTCATCGACCTCGCCGTCGTCACCAAGGCCACCGGTCGCGCCGAGGAGGGGCAGAGCGTCCGGGTCCGGGTGGACGCCGCCGAGATCGAGACGGGGCGGGTCGAGCTCAGCATCGTGACCTGACGCAGGTCCTTCCCGGCCGTATGCCGCTCAGCTCGCTCCCGCTGCCTGGCCGGCTGGCGCGGTGGGCTGGGTCGGTGTCGGGTCAGTGGGCGTGGTGGGGTCGACGGCTCCAGGGTCCGTCGCCGGCGGCTCGGCCGGCGTCGAGGGAGTGCCGGCCGGCGGCTGGGTGGCGGTCGGCTCGGTGGCGGTCGGTGCTGCCGGCTCGGGCACCCGGCTCGAGCCGGTGGTCAAGTTGTCATTGGGCGGCGGCGTCGAGGTAGCGGGGGGCTCGTCCGGTCCGCTCTTAGTCCCCACGTCGGCCCACCCCTCCTGCTGCGCGACCGGTTGGCGGCTGCCCACCGAGGTGCCGGTGACGTCAGTGCCGCTGGCCAGCTGCAGCCCGAGCAGGACGGTCGTCGCCAGGGCGAAGACCACGGCGGCCCCGGCCAGCACCCGCCGCCCGCGGGGATTTGGCAGGTTCTGCACCCCCGACGGTGGGGTCGGCGGCACGAACTGCACACTCGACGGGTCGATGGGGGAGGGGGGCACCTGCAGCGGCCCTCCGCGTCGTCGAGTGTGCGCCTTCTTCCACTGCAGGGCTGCACGGGCCCGCAGCATCGACGCCGTGTACAGGCTCGAGGCGATGGCGCTGACGACGGAACCCACGGCAGCGCCGGTGATGGTGCCGACGACGCCGAGCCGCGAACCGAGGGCGGCGGCGGTCGCGGCCGCCAACGAGCCGGCGACCAGCTGGGTGAGGGAGAGGTCGAGCAACGTCGCTCTACGGGCGGGTGGGCTAGGTTCGGTCTTCAGCTGCTCGCTCATGTCCTGGGTGCGGTTGCGTATCGACGGTCTCCCATGCACGACGAACAACCAGCCGGATCCGTTGACAGGAGCGGCCCGATGTGACGGAGGTCACCCCCGCGGCTGCTCGCGGGGAAGGCAGAGCCAACCGAGCGGCATACGGCATCTATCATGGTGGCGGATGAGTCGGCCAGACGGTCGCGTCGGAGCCTTCCGGGGCTCCGCCGAGGAACGTCCGGGCTCCACAGGGCAGGGTGGTGGCCA
Source organism: Intrasporangium sp. DVR (assembly GCF_040365325.1). Lineage (NCBI taxonomy): Bacteria > Bacillati > Actinomycetota > Actinomycetes > Micrococcales > Intrasporangiaceae > Intrasporangium > Intrasporangium sp. DVR. The sequence goes on from NZ_BAABZW010000029.1 coordinate 31,983, forward strand.
ACAGCCACCCGGGGTGACCCGCGGGACAGTGCCACAGAAAACAGACCGCCGGCCGCTTCGGCAGTCGGTAAGGGTGAAACGGTGGTGTAAGAGACCACCAGCGCTCCAGGTGACTGGAGCGGCTCGGTAAACCCCACCCGGAGCAAGCCCAGACAGCGCACGTTCGAGACCGGCCCGGTCGAGTGCGCGGGTAGGGCGCTGGAGCCGGTCAGCAATGGCCGGCCGAGATGGATGGCCGTCGCCCCGCCGCCGGTAACGGAGGCGGGGAACAGAACCCGGCGTACCGGCCGACTCATCCCTTCCCCCCATCGGACTGCGGGACCGTGTGGACAGCCCTCGTGTGACCAACGTGACAACCGCGTCGGGTTGGCGTTCGCTAGCATCACGTCCACTCGCTACTGGCGGGTAAGTGCGGGTCGACAACTCGCGCCCACCACGCGTGGGACCGGCTCGGGACTCAGGAGGTGGAGCGGATGCCGTCTGGGGCGCAGGCGCTGCTGCGCACATTGGTCGACTCAGGTGTGACCGTGTGCTTCACCAACCCGGGGACCTCGGAGATGCACTTCGTCGCGGCCCTGGACAGCGTCCCCGAGATGCGTGCCGTGCTCGCCCTCTTCGAAGGGGTGGCGACGGGGGCCGCCGACGGGTACGCCCGGATGACCGGTCGACCAGCGGCGACCCTGCTGCACCTCGGGCCCGGCCTCGGCAACGGTCTCGCCAACCTGCACAACGCCCGGCGGGCCCGGGTGCCCGTCGTCAACATCATCGGCGACCACGCGACCTACCACGTGCAGTACGACGCGCAGCTGCAGTCGGACATCGAGACCGTGGCCCGCAACGTCTCACCAGGCTGGGTGCGCACCTCCACGAGCGCCGCAGCGCTGCCGAGCGACCTCGCCGAGGCGGTCGCGTCGGCCAGCGGTCCGCCGGGGCAGGTGGCGACGCTGATCGTGCCTGCCGACCTGTCCTGGGCCGACGGGGTGCAGCCCGCGGTGCCGGTGCCGCCAGCCCCTCCACGGCTGGCCGGCGAGGAGGCGATCGAGGCGGCTCGCTCTGCACTCCTGGGCACACGGTCCGCCCTGCTCCTCGGCGGCTCGGCGTTGCACGGGCCGGCGCTCCGCGCTGCCGGACGGATCGCTGCAGCGACGGGAGCCACCCTGTTCGCGGAGGTGTTCCCGCGCCGGATCGAGCGTGGTGTCGGCGTGCCTCCGGTGGAACGGATCGCCTACTTCGCCGAGCTGGCCTCCGTCCAGCTGGCCGGGCTCAAGCACCTCGTGCTCGTCGACACCCCGGCACCCGTGTCCTTCTTCGCCTACCCGGGCAAGAAGAGCTACCTCGTGCCTGAGGGATGCGTCGTCCATCAGCTGACCACCGACGGCGAGGACGTGGCGGGCACGCTGGAGGCCCTCGCCGACGCGTTCGTCACCCGCGGTTCCGCGACGCCCCGGACGGCTCGGACGACGCCGACGGCGCAGCAGGTCTCCACGGCCCCTGCCCTGCCTCCCCCGGGACGGCTCACGGCCGAGACCGCCTGCCAGACGATCGCCGCGCTCTTGCCCGCGGCGGCGATCGTCTCCGACGAGGCCAACACCTCCGGGGTGAGCTTCGCACGCGCGAGCGCGGCGGCACCGCCGCACGACGTCCTGACCCTGACCGGCGGAGCGATCGGGCAGGGACTGCCCGTCGCGGTCGGCGCGGCGATCGCCTGTCCCGACCGGCCGGTCGTCGCGCTGGAGGCCGACGGCTCAGCGTTGTACACGATCCAGTCGCTGTGGACGATGGCACGCGAACGCCTCGACGTCACCGTGGTGATCTTCAACAACCGCTCGTACGGCATCTTGGACGTCGAGCTGCAGCGGGTCGGCGCCCAAGCCTCCGGACAGAAGGCACAGGCTCAGCTCGACCTCTCCGACCCACCCGTCGACTTCGTTGCCGTTTCCCGAGGGCTCGGCGTCCCCGCCGTGCTCGCCTCCACGACCCAGGAGCTGGCCGACGCCCTGAGGAATGCGTTCGCCGAGCCCGGACCCCACCTCGTCGAGGTCGCGGTTCCACCCGTGTTCAGCGGACGCCGGCTCAAGGCCCTCCCGATGGCCCTCGGCGCCCTGGAATCACTGCCGCGGCCCCTCGCCAGGGCACTGAAGCGCCGGATCGCACCCTGACCTGACCACCTCGAAACGGGAGAACAGCCTGACATGGACGTCATCATCGTCGGCGGCGGCATCAGCGCTCTGGTCGCGGCTGTGGAGCTGGCCCGGAACGGTCGGCGCGTCACCATCTACGAGCTCCGCGGTCGGGACTGGCTCGGGGGCCAGTGCAGGGACGCTTTCGGAGGCATCTTCTTCGTGGACAGCCCCGAGCAGCGACGGCTCGGGATCCGTGACTCGTTCGAGCTGGCCTGGCAGGACTGGCAGGGCTACGCGGAGTTCGGCCCGGGCAGCGAGCACCAGCAGGCCTGGGCCCGCCGGTACATCGAACGATGCGTCCCCGACGTCCGTGAGTGGTTGGTCGGCCGCGGGCTGGGTTTCCTCCCGGTCGCCAACTGGGCAGAGCGAGCCCGGGACGGGCGCGGCAACCGGCTGCCCAGGTTCCACCTGCTGTGGGGGTGCGGGCCCGCGCTGGTGTCGGCGCTGGTCAGCGAGGCGGAAAGCCTTGAGGGGTGAACCGGCACGGGTTCTCTGCCGCTCTCATACTGGCT
>NZ_BAABZW010000030.1:0-3822 GCF_040365325.1 Intrasporangium sp. DVR
GCCGCATCGCGAGCTGCGGCTCGGCTTCGACACGCAGGCCCGGCTGCTGGAGACGGTTGTGCTCACGTTTCAGAGCGGCGAGGAGATGATCATCCACGCAATGCCGGCTCGGCGGCAGTACTGGGATCTCCTGCCCTGACCCAAGCGCGCACCTGCCGCTACCGGTGCCTATCGACCTACGTCTTTGCGCCGCGAGCCGGCACAGTGACACCGCCGCGAGCCGGCGCGTCCTTGCGGCCGCTCATGCCGATGAGCGAGCTATGTCTGGCACGAGTTCGGCGACTCGGCGTTGCTGATGCGCCGCTGAACTGCTCAGACCGCGATCACCAGCAGGGAGAACGCCGGCAGCACGGACGACGCGACGGTTCCGCGGACGCTGCCGCCGCGCGGTCGCCAGAAGCCGAGCAGGTCGGCGACGCCCATGGCGAGCGACGACAGCAGCATGTAGATCAGCACGGTGACCACCACGGTGACGCCGGTCGACTCGTCGCCGTAGTGGAGGATCCAGAGCCCGACGAGCGCGCCGATCCCGGCGAGCGCGTTGCGGGCGCCGATGCAGAACGACCAGAGGTGGACGTTGGCGATGCCGTGCGGCTCGATGCAGAGGAAGCGCTGCACCCACGGCCGGTCGATGAGGAACGCCTCGAAGGGGAAGACGGCGATCAGGATGACGGCGGTGACCGCTGTGCAGAGCTGGGCGAGGAGGTCCATGTCAGGCCTCCGGTCGGGCTTCGACGAGGGAGATCGTCGAGATGGTCGGTACGACGCGGGTCATCCGAAAGCCGGCGCGGGCGAGCAGCGCGGCGAACTCCGCCTCCGTGCGCTCGCGACCACCGACGAAGAGCAGCATGTCGAGGTCGAGCGACTTGGCGAAGTGCGGCTCGTCGCCGGCCGGTACGACGCTCTCCATCAGCAGGAGCGTCGCTCCGGGCGGCATGTGCCGGCGGAGGTTGGTGAGCAGCTCGACTGCTGTGTCGTCGTCGAAGTCGTGGACGACCCGCCGCAGGACGTAGAGGTCGCCGTCGTCGGGCGCAGTCTCGAAGAACGAGCCGCCGACGAGGCGGCAACGGTCCAGCAGGCCGGCGTCGCCGAGGTGCTTCTCGGTCGGTCCGACCATGCTCGGCTGCTCGAGCAGCACGCCGTCGGCGGCCGGTGCCGCACCGAGCATCAGCGCGAGCAGCTGGCCGTGCCCGCCGCCGACGTCGACGATCGTGCCGAAGGGTGTGAAGTCGTAGACCGCCTCGACCGTCGGCCAGTCGAGCTGCGTCAGCCGGCCCATCGCGTCGTTGAAGTCTTGCGCGTAGTCGGGATCGCGGTCGAGCAGCTCCCACATCGAGACGCCGTGCACCGCCTCGGCGCGGGGACCGCCGGTTCGCACCGCCTCGGGCAGCTGGCCCCACACCGCCTGGTAGCGCGGGTCGCCGATCATCAGCACCACGGACCTCATCGAGCCAGGTGCGGCGGAGAGGAGCGTGCGACCGACGGCCGTCAGGTCGAAGCGGTCGCCGACGTGGCGGACGATGCCGTACGTCGCGCTGGCGCGCAGGAGCCGGAAGGTCGCGTCCGCGTCCGTCCCGAGGTCGGCAGCGACGTCCGCGGCGGAGCGCGGCCCGGCAGACAGGGCGTCGGCGACGCCGAGCCGCGCGACGGCGTGCGCCGCCTGGGTTGCCATGAAGGCCGCGCCCAGCTCGAGCGCGCCGACCTCCGGCGGCACCATGCGCCTGGACAGTCCCTGGATCGCGGTCCGCAACCCGCTGGCCGCGCGCACGACGCGCACGGGAGGAAGTCTGGTCATGGGGCACCTCGCCTATGATCGTCAGCAATGCTAACCATAATGGTCAGCATTGCTGACTAACGTCAAGGGATGCGATGGACCTCGCCACGCTCATGTTCGTCTCCTACCGCTCGATGGACGAGCGCGTCCAGCGCGCCATGCGCGAGGCGGGGTACGACGTCACAGTGGCGCAGTCGCGGCTCGCGCAGCGGATCGCCGACGAGGGATCGCGGCTGACCGAGCTGGCCGACCGCGCGCAGGTGACGAAGCAGACGGCGAGCCTCCTGGTCGCGGCGCTCGAGCGGGAGGGGCTGGTCGAGCGCGTGCCCGACCCGAGCGACGGCCGTGCCCGGCTGATCCGGATGTCCGAGCGCGGGCGCGAGGCGGCGGGACAGGCGATGCAGGTCGTGATGGCAGTCGAGCGGGAGTGGACCGAGCACCTCGGTCCGGAGCTCGCGGGCCAGCTGCGCGAGGGGCTGCTCAAGCTGCGCGAGATCACCGACCCCTACGCCTGAGGGTCCTAGAAATCCGCCGTCCCGCGCAGTCGGCGCGGCCGCCCGTCGGGGTCGAAGAAGCGGCGGTAGACCGGTGCCGCCCAGCGGGCGGCGCGCGACGAGATCCGCACCGGCTCATGGACGTGCACGCGGCTGCCGGAGCACCGATGCGCTCCATCCAGAGGGACGTCGGGTCGCGGATGCCGGCCAGCCGCGGGTCGTCCTCGGGCAGTCCGAGGTGCTCGGCCCACAGCGTCGTCCGCAGGGAGCGCGGCAGCTCGCCGTCGGGATCGACGATGGCGCAGGTGAGCTCGGGACTCCCCAAGACAGACTCAAGACGCGCACCACGTCCAGCCCTCCCGGCCAATGCTCAGGGTGCGGCACTCCGCCGCCTGATGACCACGCCGGCCGTCACTCTTCTGCCAATGTGCATAGGGCTACGGGGCTAGGGTGCCCTTCGTGCCGCACGGTTCATGGATCGCCGACGCAAGCGAGTCCTATGACCGGGTCGCCGATCGCTACGCCGAACTCGTGCGCTTGGGGCTGGAAGGTCTTCCGCTGGAGTCGGCCCTTGTTGATCATTTCGCGCGACGGGTCCACCAAGCAGGCGAAGGCTTGGTGCTCGACGTCGGGTGCGGACCTGGGTGGCTCACAGGTCTTCTGGCGTCGCGCGGCCTCAAGGTCACCGGTATCGACATCTCCACCGAGATGCTCCGCCTGGCGCGCACCCACAACCCTGGCCTCCCCTTCACAGCCGCATCGCTCACCCAGATCCCCCTGGCCGACGGCGTGGCCGCAGGTGTCTTCTGCTGGTACGTGCTGCACCACGTCCCGGACGACGACCTCGCGGTCGCCGTTCGGGAACTGGCCCGCGTCACCGCGCCGGGCGGTTTGCTCATGCTCGGCGGCCACATAGGCGACAGCAGCTACATCAAGACCGAGGGCTACGGCGGCCTCACGATGCGGGTCCTGTTCGCGCGTCGCAGCCCCCAGACGTACGCGCACCTGTTACGCGAGGCGGGTCTGATCGTGGACGCGACCATCGAGCTTGGGCCCGACCACCCGCCTCCGGAGCCGTGTGGCTCGCTCACCGGCCGGCTTGACGCTCGACGACCCTGCGAGGTGACGCACGGGTAGGCCGGATCCGCCCGGTCAACAGCCGCGTCACTCCGCCGCGAAACGGGCGGGCATGGCCCCCGAGGGATGGCGGCGAGCACGGGGATCTACTGGGGGAACGGCCGCTTTAGGTCTGCCTTCCGGTCTGCCGTCGCGAAGGTGGCGTAAGCGATGGCGAGAAGAGACCCCGCCACGGGGACCACGACGGCTGCTGCGAGAGCGATCCAAGTCCTGGCAGTAAAGCGGCTCATCACAGTTGAGGGTGTAGCGGCTGGTGCGGGGGCCGAGTCCAAGTAGGGGTCGAGGTCTCCCGATGATGGAGGTTCCTACGCCGTCCATCCAGAAGACCTCGACGTGTCTGACGCTACCTTCGCTTCCCCTGACCTGACCACGTTCTGCCGCCTCGAGGAGCTCGGCCTCGAGGTCACCGGCCAACGA
>NZ_BAABZW010000031.1:0-13218 GCF_040365325.1 Intrasporangium sp. DVR
GCCGCATCGCGAGCTGCGGCTCGGCTTCGACACGCAGGCGCGGCTGCTGGAGACGGTTGTGCTCACGTTTCAGAGCGGCGAGGAGATGATCATCCACGCAATGCCGGCTCGGCGGCAGTACTGGGATCTCCTGCCCTGACCCAAGCGCGCACCTGCCGCTACCGGTGCCTATCGACCTACGTCTTTGCGCCGCCTGCCGGGCGCCCTCCCTTTGCTGGATCTTCCGAGTTGAGGATGGGACGTCCGACCAAACCGCAGTTGTTGCGCTGTCTTGCGAGTGCGGGTACTCGGACGGGTCCCAGTCGTAGGCTCTGCATCGTGCGCAACGCCAAGATTGGTCTGCTGGTCCTCGCAACGCTCGGGCTCACCGGGTGGTCCGGCTACGCCGTCGTCGTGGGCGTACTCGGAAGCTCCGACGGACGGGCGGGTGCCGCTTTCGGCGCCGCAATGAGTCTGGCCATGGCCGTCTGGTCTGGCAGTCACTTGATTCGCTTGACCCGTTCCGAGAGTCGCACCCACTGAGCTCGCGCCGCACGCTCATGCCCGGAGTCGCGCGTCTGGACCTGCGCCACACCGCCGCATCAAGCGCTCAGGCAGGGTGTCGCGTTCTGGTCCGTCAGCCGTCCCCGGGGGCGGTGGCTGAAGGGTGGCACGGCAACCGTTCAAGGGGGCTGGCCGTTGGGTCGTGAGTTCTGTCAGTCGGTCGTCACGGTGCCGTGGTAGGTGATGGCGTCGCACTTCGCTCCGCCCCAGGCCGTGAAGTCGTAGGGCGCGATGCGATAGGTCATCTCTTCGCCCTTGACGGTGACCAGCAGTGGCCCGGCCCCGGTCATCACGGTGCCCTGGAAGCTCGCCTGCCCGTCGAGCCACACCCGGCTCAGCTGTGCGGTGAAGGCGACGTGGGGTGCGTCGTTGACCAGGATGACGAAGCGGGCTGTGCCCTTCGCGTCATGGACATTGATCCGCCACGAGCCGCTGGCGATGCTGGGGCCCTCGGGGGCGCCGACGGTGCAGTTCTCGTAGGTGACGGCTCCCGCGAACTCGCCCTGCAGCGCGTTGTTGGCGCCTGCCGCGGTGGGCGTCGTGATGGCCATCAGAGCCATTGCCGCTGCGGTCGCGGCGATCGCACGCTTGCGTGTCATGGTCTGCTCCCCTCCTTGCCGGGTTGTCGACGCGTCGCCGACCAGCCGAGGCTAGGCGGGCAGGTGCGCCAACGGGCCGGGGCGAAAGTCCGTGATCCAGGCCACACCATCACGAGCTCGCGGGGTGTTCCGCTGCACCGTCCCCTGAGGGGCTGGCACACCCGCACGGAGCAGCTGCCCTGTGGCGTTGATCCGGTGCCGGAAAGGCCTCTCTGGGAAGGAGAGGTGTCGCTACGGTGATCGTGTCGGGGCTGGGAGGTCGTGGCTGTGGACGTCGTGCTTCGGGTCGTTGTCGGTGTTGTCTTGGTGGCGCACGGGTTGGTTCACCTGCTCTACCTCGCGCCCGACGTTTCGCAATTCTCCTTGGACCGGTCCTGGCTGGTGCCGGAGTCGGCCCGCCGCCCGGTGGCGTACGTCCTGATGGCCGCGACGATCGTCGCATTCGTCCTGGTCGCACTCGGGGTGTGGCAGATCCCGGCGCTCAGGGACGCGTGGCCGCTCCTCACCCTGATCGCCGCTGCCCTGTCCACGTTGCTGCTCGTCCTGTTCTGGAACCGCAACCTCGTGTTCGGCCTCGTCATCAACGCTCTGCTGGCCACGGCAGCCCTGGCCCGGCCGGGATGGCTCGAGCGCTTCATCAGCGGCGCCTGAGTTCTGGAAAGGCGGCGCACGACCCTGGACCCAGCACCCCAAGACCGATTCCCGGGTCCCACCCAAACCCTGCTCAACTCGTTCAAGGGACCGCGCGAGAGTTGAGTCACTCCGCCGCCAATGCCGCACCGAACAGCGATGGTCCAGCGGTCTTGCCCTTGAACTGAACCACACGTTCGGATCAGGACTTGGTGGCCGTCTCGCGTAGCGCCGGCGGGCGCCACCTTGGGAGAGGGTGGGGGCTTCGGAATCCGCGGCCACACTCGTTCCGCCCATCCGTATCAGCGTCTACTGTTTCGGGGCTTCGGGAAGTCCGGCGAAGCTGAACAGCCGCCTACGGAGTCCGCCGTTGGCGGTGGTGATGGCGGCTTGGTACTCGGGCGAGTTGTACCAGGCTCTGGCTGCTGCTTCGTCGGGGAACGCGATGAGCACTATGCGTTCTTCGGGGTTGAAGCCGCCCTCGAACGCGCCGGGGACGGCGTCCCGGGCCAGGTAGGTGCCCCCGTACTTGGCGATGGACAGGGGTGCTTCCTGCTTGTATGCGGCGACTGAGTCGCGGTCGAGGATTTCGACCTCGGAAAGTACGTATGCGGTCACGGGTGTCTCCTCAGTGTGTCGTTTCAATGGGAAGTGGCGTAATTGGGCCGGGAACGGTGGGGCCATCTATGCGGCCGACGAGGCGACCGGTTTCCAGGACGCCGGGCCGGTCGTGGGCGGGGAGCAGGTATCGGTGCATGAGAACCTGTTTGATGGCGCGGATCTCGTCGGCGACCGAGGGGGTGAAGTTGTTGGTGGGGGCCGGCTCGTCCACGGCGAAGGTGTAGCTCTGAACGCCAGCCATGGGGGTGCCGTGGGGGGTCTCGTGGAGGGATCCGTGGAGGTCGTAGAGGAGATCCCCGATGAGTGCTGCAGTTCCTTCGCGGGTGTCGACTTCGATGTTGACCGAGCCGGCGGTGTGCCCGCCGGACCCGACCACGACGATCCCCGGCATGATCGTTGCGCGCGTGTTGGGCACCAGGTCCAGGACGCGAAGCGCTCCGGGGGTGTACATGCGGCGCACCACGTGTAGCAGGTCGTCGCGCGCGTACGCGGTCCCTTGAATGTTGCTGAAGGCGCAGCTCAGCTCGGCCCGGTTGACCACGACGGGCACGGACATGGGGACCTTGTCGAGGTGCCCAGCGTGGTCCCGGTGAAGGTGGGTCGGGATTACGCAGGCCAGGTCGCCGGGGGTTATGCCGTAGGCCGAAAGCTGCTCGGTGAAGCCTTGGCCGGTCGTGACGTGGCCGCCGCTGCCTAGGACCTCGGGGTCCCGGTAGCCCGCGTCGACCAGGATCGGGGCGTGGTTGCCGGTGATGAGGTAGCCCTGCGCGGGGACCTCGACCATGGTTCCGGGCGGACGCCCGCGCACCAGCATGGAGGCGTCGACGCGGACCGACCCGAAGTTGAGCCGGTGGATCTCGTGGCTGGTCATGTTGGTCCTTTCCGCTCTTGCCGAGCGTCGGGGAAGTGATCGTGCATCAGAAGTAGCTCCTCCCCAGCTGTGCGGCCTCGGTACTGCTTGGTTTCAGGGTGCCGTCGCTGAGGACGTAGACCGTGTCGCAGCAGGCGGCCAACATGTCGATGTTCTGGTCCACCAGTAGCAGAGACATGTGTTCCTCGCTTCGGAGCGTGGTCAACACGGCCGCGATGTCGGCGCTGGCGCGCGGGGACAGGCCCAAGGTCATCTCGTCGATCATGAGCAGGCGTGGGCGAGCCATCAGTCCTCGGCCGATTGCAAGCATCTGCTGCTCGCCGCCGCTGAGCTGGCCGGCGCGGCGGCCTGCGAGCGTGCGCAACGGGGGGAACAGATCCAGCACCCGCGCCAAGTCTTCGCCTGCTTGGCGCTTGGGTCCTCCGACGGCAGCTGCCCCGTACAGGAGGTTGTCGTTGACCGTGAGCCCCGCGAAGACGCGGCGGCCTTCTGGGACGTGTGCCAGTCCTGCGACCGCTCTGCCATGGGGGCTACGTGGCAGGGTTTGGCCACATGACTGCAGCGTCGTCGCGTGGTGCCATGCTGTGCCAGACAGTGCGCGAAGGAGGGTGGACTTGCCGGCGCCGTTCAGGCCGGCCAACCCGACGGCGGTGTTGGCGGGCACCGTCAGGTCCACGCCGTGGAGCACGGTCGTGCGGCCGTAGCCGGCATGTAGGCGTGCGACTTCCAGAACAAGGTCGGAGGTCATGACGCGACCCCGTCCGGCACCTCGCCGAGAAACGCGCGGCGCGTTTCCTTGCTGGCAAGTACGTCCTCTGTGGTGCCGTCCGCCAACACCCTCCCGGCCACCAGGACGGTGGCGCGATGGGTCACGGTGCGGATCCAGCCGACATGGTGGGAGACGACCAGGATGGTCAGGCCGGACTGCCTGTTGAGGTGCGTTATGACGTCGCTGATGGTGCCCATCTCCTCGGCGCTCAGGCCTGCGGTTGGCTCGTCGAGGACGAGGACTGCAGGCGAGCCGACCAGTCCGCGAGCCAGGTCCACCAGTTTTGACTCGGCCATCGACAGCTCAGACCCGGCCAAGTGATGGCGCGCTGGCGCCACGCCTACGGCGATGAGTGCCGCGTGGGCGCGGGCGGGTACGACCTTGGCGCCAGAGCGGTTCCGCCCGAGACGGCCTCGGTCGCGGTAGAGACCGAGCGCTACGTTCTCCAGGACGGTCAGGTCGGAGACGAGGGCTTGGTGCTGAAAGGTGCGATGAAGCGTGCGCCGGCCATCCGACTCCGGGCCGCCACGGTTGTTGAGATTGATGCTGCCGCTCTGAGGTGCCTCTAGTCCGCTCACGCAGTTGAGCAGGCTTGTCTTCCCCGCCCCGTTGGGTCCAACCAGGGCGTGAACCGAGCCCGGTTCGACACTGAACGTCACGCCCTTGAGGGCATGCACGCCGCCGTAGCTCAACGAAACCCCTTCCACGTCCAGCCCGGCAGGGGCTGCGGCATCCCCCGTGATGATGTCGATGTCTTCGGCGCCGCCCAGTGCTGGGCGACGTGCTGCCGGCCGGGGCCAACGAAGGTCGAGGCCGAAGCGGTGGATGAGGGAGTTCGCTGCGCCGTACAACCCTCCTCGCCCGGCGACGAAGACGATGAGCAGCAAACTGGCGAAGAGGACCTGTTGTCCCGTTTGAGCGAACTGAAGTTGACTTGGCAAAGCTGTCAGCGCCACCGCCCCTACCACGGGGCCCGCGATACTTCCGAGGCCACCGACCGCGACCATCGCGAACAGCATGATCGAGGCTTGGACCCCGAAGTTCTCCGGAGAGATGTACCCGGCGCCCAGGGAGATCAGGCAGCCCGCGCCAGCGGCTAGCGTCGCGGACCAGACGAAGGTGGCCAGGCGCACCCGGTCGGGGTTGACTGCCAAGGACCTGGCCACGGCGTCCGAGCGTTTCACGAGCCTGAGCAGCTGCCCCGGAGTCGCGTCCACGAGCGCGGCGCTTGCCAGGGCGACGATCGCCAGGACGGCCCAGCAGGTGTAGTAGTAGGCGACACCGTCCGAGAGGTTGATGCTGCCTGCGAGGACCAATTGTGGCGTCTGCAGGCCTGATGCGGCCCCGGTCCATTCGGCGAGCAGGGTGCCCGAGAGCAGAGACGTGGATACGAAGGTGAGGAAGAACGTGCCCAGCACCAGACCGAACTCTTTCAGCCTGAGCAGCACCGATCCGATGAGGGCACTGAGCACGGCGACCGCCACGACAGCGCCCAGCATGGCTACCGGCAGCGACCAGTGGAGTCGCCCGGCGAGGATGGTGGAACCATACGCTCCCGCTCCGATGAATGCGGCATGTCCGAAGGATGGCTGTCCCAGGTAGCCGCTGAAGGCGTCGAGCCCGACAGCGGCGACCGCCCACGCCATCCCGGTGGCAGCCAGGAACAGCAGGCTTGGCCCAAGGGGCAGCAGACCAACTAGTGCCAAGGCGACCATGACAACCAGACACGCCGGCCATACGCTGCCGTGGGCCCTGCCAATGTGTTTGGCGCTCATAGCCGCTCACCGACCGTCGCCCCGAACAGCCCATGCGGCCTCACGAGCAGAGTCAGCAGGAAGACTGCGAATACGGCGAGCAGAGCGACCTCGTCGCTGGCCAACTGGTAGGTGACGCCTTGGACCAGGCCGACGCCCACGCCTCCGATGACCGCGCCAGCCAAGCTCGTCATCCCGCCGATGACCACGCCAGCGAACACATAGAGCAGCCAGCTGGTCATCATGTCCGAAGAAATCAGCCGGCTCGGCGCGGCGAGAATCCCCACCACCGCTGCGAGCCCGGAAGACAGCGACCAGGCCACAGCCGCAAGCAGGCGGGTCCGCGCCCCGAGGAGTCCAGCGGTGTCGGCGTCCGCGGCCAGCCCCCGCATCAGCAGTCCTATCCGCGTGTGGCTGAAGATCAAGCCGAAGGCGCCGATTACCGCGACGGCCACGAGGGGGAACCACAATGTTGACGACGGGATGGCAAGTCCGGCGGCAGTGGTCGAGATGTCGGGAAGCACGCTGCCGAACGCGAAGGGCTGGCCCTGGCCTAGCCAGATCTCCAGAAGCGCCTGTCCCAGCAGGAATAGACCCACGGTCCGTACGGTGAGGCTGAGATGATCCACGTCGTCCCGGACCCGCATCACCAGCAGATAGGCCATCAGCCCGGCGCCCGCCGTCAGCAGGATCGCGAGTGCGCTGGCGGCCAGCGCGTTCAGGTTGGCTTGGTCGCTCAGTTTCAGGGCGAGCGTGGCCCCTAGCGTGGCGGTGGTCCCGGCCGCGAAGTTCGCTACTCCAGTCATCTTGAACAGGGCGACGATGGCAAAGCCCATCAGTCCGTAGAGCAGCCCGACCGTGATTCCGGTGATGATCGCTGACGTCATGGTTCAGCCCCTTAGGGCGCTGTCTGCAGGGGGACGGTCTCTTCGACGGTGTACTGCTGCGCCGAGTCGAGTGTGAGCAGGAACATGGAGTCGAGGCCGACGTGGTCCTCGGCGTTGAAGGACACGGTCGGCAACAGCGATGACACCTGTGCACCGTTCATCTCCTCCAATGCGCCGGTGAGCTTCGAGCGCGTGGGTTCGTCACCTGCCGCTTGCAGCGCGGCGATCAGCACCTGCGCTCCGGCGCATCCGAACAGGGCGAGCGCGTCTGGCTTGGTGTCCGGGCTGTGCTTGCGGAGCGCGTCGACGCACTCCTGTGCCGCGGGGTCGCTGGGCGGCACCGTCGGGGATAGCGTTTTGAGCAGTTGTGCTGCCTCGGCGGAGAGGGCTGCGGCGAAGCTCTGAGCGGCGAGCGGTGCGCTGCTGAGGATTGCCTTCGCCGGAAGATCGTGCGACTTGGCCATACCGTTCAGCATCCGAGCGGCGTCGGGTGCTAGGACGGTCATGGCCAAATAGTCCACGTTGTGCTGGCCGGCCTTCGCCGCCTCTTGCTCGGCTGGCGCGTTCGTGGCGGGGAGCAACGCGGAGGAAAGCAGGGTGCCTCCTGCCGACTTGACGCCCGCCTCGGCACCGGAAACGGTGGACTCATAGCCCGGGATTTGGGACGTGACGGTGTAGACGGTGCCGGGCGCCTTGGTCACGAGGTGGTCGATTGCGGTGAAGATCTGGTCCCGGTACAGCGGCAGAAGGCTGAACACGTTGGGTTGAACGGGTTCGACCAGGTCAGGAAGCGCTGCATAAGGAAACAGGTAGGGCACGTCTGAGCCCTTGAGCGCGGTAGCGATGGCGGCCGCCGAGACGGTGCCGCAGCCGCCGAACATGGCGAAGATGCCCTTATGGGTCAGGTCACGAACGTTCGCGGCCGCTCGCGGCGCCTCGTAGCCGTCGTCGAGTACGTCGACGGTGACCTTTCGGCCGTGGACACCGCCTTCTTCGTTGACCTTCGCGAGCCACGCCTTCGCACCTTCGGAGGCCGGGAGGCACACCGCGGCCACGGGGCCGCTCATTGCGTTGGACATGCCGAGGCGGATCTCCGTCTGGCTCACCCCGGCCATCGCGCTGCCGCTACCGGCCCCCAAGCCCGCGCTTGTCGTCGTTGAACAACCGGCGACAAGAAGCGACCCGACGAGCAGCAAAGCCGTCGCCCCCAACCACCTCGAGGTCCCTGGGGCGTTCATCGGGGGTTCCCAAGGGCCGCAAGGGCAGCGTTCTCCCGCTGCCATAGGTCGGTTGGCCCCCAGCGCGAGGGGACCTGGTCAGCTCGCTCCTCGTCATCCTCGACAAGGACCTTGGCCGACACGCCGTCGAGCAGCAGGCCCGGAGTGTGGACCTCAACCAGCTGGACGTCAGCGTCGGACCGGTTCCATGCCCAGTGCATGGCAGAAGGCGGGATCCGGAGGAAGTCACCCCTTGTGAGGTGAAAGGCCTCGTGCTCGACGAAGACCCAGACCTCTCCGCGGGTGACGTAATTCAACTGCTCGCAGTCGTGGGCGTGGGGCTGCGAATGGTAGCCCGGCGTCCGGGTCGCGACGGTCAAGCTGGACTTCGAGCCGAGTACCTGCTGCGTGCGCAGCTCGCCGACAGATGTATTCATCTGCACGATCCCGGCGGCCACGTCCGTGGCGCTGGCGAATTTCATGGATGCTTCCTTTCAGGCAGGCTCGACTCCATGGCCGAGCTGAGGGACCACCGGGCACGACAGTGCGGGTGGCTGTGACCGCCGGGCAGGGTGCTCGACGGTTTGGTGCGGCTCCTGCCGTCTATGTGCGAGCGCGCTCGAGGTCGGCCATCGGTGCCGGCCTCGGGGGCTGCTCGTCGGCGAGCACACGTCGGCCGCTGGCCACGAAGTGGTCGATGTGCGCGAGCATCGCCTCCTGCGCAGCGTCCGGGTCGCCCGCGACCAGCGCGGCGAGAATCTGGTCGTGTTCTCTGTGGCTGGCGGCCGTGACCTCGCTGTGGGCGGCCACGTCCGCGCGCATCGCGCCGAGTAGGTCGAGCGTGGGGGCGAGCATGACGGAGAACAACGGGTTGCCGGATGCGGCGGTCACCATCGCGTGGAAATCCGCATCGGCCCGGACGTAGGCGCCCACCTCGCGCGCGCCCTGCATCACCTTCGTGCAGCGATGCAGCGCTTCCAGCTGCTCTTCAGTACGGTGCCGCGCGGCCTCGGCGGCCGCATGGGGTTCGATCGCGCGACGAGCCGCGAACAACTGGTCAAAGGTGACCTCTTCGAGGCTGAGGTAGACCGCCAAGTTGACCGCCACCACGTCTGGCCTCGGGGTAACGACCCAGCCCGAGCCCTGCCGTGTAGCGAGCACACCTTGGTCGGCCAAGCTCTGGAGGGCTCCACGCAACGTGCCGCGCGACACGTCGAGGCGTGCAGCCAGCTCCCGCTCAGGCGGCAGTCTGTCCCCGGCCAGCAGCCGACGAGCCGCGATCAGCGCCTTCAACTGAGCCTCGCACGAGGCGCCGACCCCGGTGGCGCGCTCGATACTCGCGAACGGCTCGCTCATGCTTCCTCCAGATCAGTGGTATATTGGTTCATCCAATCTATCGCCAGATCACCGTCTGTCAATAGCCATCCAGAGGAGAGATTTGATGCGACGTCTCGAATTCACTCGCCCTTCCACCGACGGGAACGCCAGCGTCGTGGCGCAGGTCGACCCGCCCCAGCCCGGTCAAGGGATGGTTGCCATAGCCGTCGCCTGGGCCGGCATCAACTTCAAGGACGTCATGCAGCGGCGTGGCGATACCGGGTACGTGGACAGCTACCCTTTCGCCCCCGGCCTCGAGGTCAGCGGCACGATAATCGCCGCAGGCCCCGGCGTGCCGCCCGACAGCATCGGGCGGCGTGTCTGCGCCGTCACAGCCAACGGCGGGCTGGCCGAGGTGGCCGTGGCCGACTGGTCGCTCACCGTCGACATTCCCGACGGCGTCTCTGAGCGTTCCGCCGCTGCCGCACCTGGCGCACTCACCAGCGCAGCACTGCTGGTGGACACCTTTGGACGGGTGCGGCCCGGGGACGTGCTCCTGGTGCACTCAGCGGCCGGCGCAGTCGGTAGGGCAGTGGCACAAATCGCCCGACACCGAGGTGCTGCCCGCCTCTTCGGCATGGTGGGCGCCCCCTCACGGGTCCCGGCGGCACAGATGAACGGATACGACGAGGTCCTAGTTCGCGGTGACACAACTCCCAACGGGGAAAGCGACCTGCTCCACCCAGCGGCCATCGATCTGATCATCGATCCACTGGGGAGCTCCATGCTGAACTTCGACCTTCGGGTTTCAGGGCCGGGCAGCCGCATCATCATCTCCGGAAACGCGCCAGGAGGGCCGATGGCCGAACCCCCCGCCATCCCAGCGCTGATGGGAATGGGAGTCCAGATAGGAGGATTCAGCCTCGCAGCGCTCATGGCGCGCTCTCCTGATCTGGTCGCCAAAGCGATGCGACAGGTGCTGGAACTCCTACGAGATGGCGTCCTGACACCCGAGTTGACCACCGTTCCCGGGCTCGCCGCAGTCCCCAGAATCCACGATGCCCTCGCCGTCGGCGAGGCTCGAGGCAAGTACGTCGTCGACATCGCCGCACAGGTACCGTCGTCCGAGGCGCAACGCGCGAGCGCCGGCAAGGTCTGACAGGCGCGTCGGCTTGCTCATGACGAAAGGGCCGACTCTCACCAGCGGACGAATCTACGGCTGCGTGCTTGCGGCTGACCTTGTCGTTGCGCGTCGCGGCGTCCAACGTGTGGCACGGCAGCACAAGGCGTCTCCGAAAAGTAGAACTTTGTCTACCGAATCCGACGGGTCAACTGATCGCCGGCAAGGCGCGTCTTAACGCCGCGATTGGGACGCGCGATCCTGCCGCTGAGCCTGCGAGAGCCGGCGCGGACACGTGAAGGAGGCCGTTGGCGTCCGAAGGCGTCTTGGCAGCATGGACCACTCGCGTGGACAACCGCTCTTCAGCGGAGCGGGTGTCAGCACGTCCCCCTGCTGAGCACGAAAGCCGGCGGAATTTCCGCGGAACAAAGGACTGATTCTGTCTCAGAGACGCTGATGAGAGGTAAGACAACCCGCGGGAGGGCCTGCATCTTCGCAGGTGAGAGCCCTGCGGCCTCAAGTGCCCCCGGCAGGATTCGAACCTGCGACACCCGCTTTAGGAGGGCGACCGGGGTCGAAGAAGACCGCACGGCATCGGGCAATTTCCGCGTGGTTACTGGGCTGCGGTGGTGCGCCATGGTGACTGCCGGCGGGGCCGTGCGGCCCGCCGGGCACCACTGAGGCACCAGTCCGTCAGTGCGTGCTCGGCGAGCGACCGACCCATTGACCCGCACCCTAAGGCAAGTTACCTTGGGAGAGTGACGGATGATCCGATCATCGCCCCGTCCGCACTCAAACACGGACTCGGAGAAGACGACATCCTCCACGCCTACCGCAACCCCGTCCGGGTCTGGGACCTGGGCGACGGGTTCACCATGATCGTCGGCCCCAACCAGGCGGCGATCTTCTTGGAGGTCGGCTACGTCGATGGCGACCAGACCCAGGTCATCGTCCACGCGATGGTGGCCCGAGAGAAGTTCCTGAGGTGATGAACATGCCGCGCACCGTTGAAGAGATCCTGGCCCACGCCGATGAGCTGGCCGCACGGTTCGAGTCTTACGAGCCGAACCCTGACAACGAGCTGGACGCCGGTGCGGTCGCGATGCTGCGCACCGCGGTCGCCGAACGGTCAGAGGCCGAGCGTCACCTGTTCGAGGCGGTCCGCGCCGCCCGTGATTCCGGCTTGTCGTGGTCTGCGATCGGCTCCTTGGTCGGGACTACCGGTGAAGCGGCGCGTCAGCGCTACGGCGGCAAGGTCGCTTGACTGGCACAGCGCGCCGGAGGGCGCCCCCTCGGCCTAGGCTCAAACCCGCCGTGGGTAGTACGAGCGGCTCGCGGCAGAGATGCTCCTATTGGTGTCAAGCGGCGTTGAGCCATTCGCGGTAGGCCTGGGCGAGGGAGTCGTCGCGGCGTTTGCCGCGTTCGATCTGGGAGATGGCGGTGGGCCAGACGTGCAGGTCGGTCGCGGCGGCGGCCAGGGTGAGGTTCTTGGCGTGCCGGGCGGGGCGTAGGTCGCTGTAGTCGGGGACGCTGCTCCGGCCGACGAGGGCTTGGTAGATCTCCCGGGCGTCGAGGCTTGTTCCGCCCCTTCCACGGTGCCGGCGTGGGGCCGGTGACGATGGTGCCGTCGGGGCGACGGACCTGACCGGCCAGCCTCTCCTGGACGTACTCGCGAAGCCGTGGGTTGGCGACCAGCTTGGCCGTCCTCGGCCGGCGGGCTGCTAGCTATGCCTTCCACTGCGCCACGCCTGCGCGGTACGTGAGGTTCCCGCTGCGGGTCGCGGCGTTGCGCCGCAGCTCCCGCGAGATGGTCGAGGGTGAACGCCCGAGCTGGCGGGCGATCTCACGCACGCCTTGGTCCTGGGCTCTCAGCAGCGCGATCTCCTCCCGCTCGGCGAAGGACACGTAGCGGCCCGAGGGTGCGTCGAGGCTGATCAACGGCATGCCGCCACGTTCGCGGAACCACCTCGACCCCACAGGGCCGACACGCCGACCGCGATCCCGGCATCCTCGCTCGTCATGCCCTCGGCGATCCTGCCCCAGAACGCCCGCTCGACCTCCCGACGGATTGGCGGCCGCCCTGGCGACCTCATCGCCGGTCGTCCTGTCTGTGTGACCATCCACCCTGGCTGCCGTCCCATCAACACCTCCACTGTCGGGGTGTTGCTTCGACTGGTTGAGTCCGGGTTGCACGCCGCGGTCGCTGTGATGGACCAGGCCGGTGACGTCCTGTCCCCCGCGTTGACGGGCCCACAGCCCCATGTCGAGGGCATCCAGCGCGAGGTCGGTGCGCAGGCTGGTCGAGACCTGCCAGCCCACGATCATCCGGCTGAAGACGTCCAGGACGAACGCCACGTAGGTCCATCCGGCATGAGTGCGAACGTAGGTCAGATCGGCCACCCAGAGCTGGTTCGGGGCGGTGGCGACGAACTTGCGAGCCACCAGGTCCGCCGGTCGCTCGGTCTCCGCGCCCTCACCGACCGTGGTCTTTCGGGTCTTCTCCCGCGGAATGCCGCGCAGGCCCTCGACGCGCATCAGCCGTTCGACCGTGCACCGGGCGCCCTTGACGCCCTCGCGGTTCAACTCGGCGTGGATCTTCCGAGCGCCGTAGACACCGAGATTGGCCCTGTGCGCGGCGCGGATCTCCTGCACCAGCTCGGCATCACGCACAGCACGCGCCGACGGGGGCCGTTCCCGTGCGGCGTAGTAGGTGCTCGGGGCGATCTGCACGCCGGCGTCCTTCAGGACGGTGCAGATCGGCTCGACCCCGAACCTGTCACGGTGCTGGTCGATGTAGTCGACCAGCACCGCCACGGGCACCTCTATCTGATCTTGCGGTCGAGCTCCGCGGCGATGCTCCTATGTCAAGGTCGGGACTCACGCAGCCTGC
>NZ_BAABZW010000032.1:0-124413 GCF_040365325.1 Intrasporangium sp. DVR
GTCGACCCACCGCTTCACGGTGGGCCAGGAGCATTGGAAGCGGGCCGCGACCTCGCTGATCGGGTAGCCGTCCTCGACGACGAGGCGGGCGACCTTGAGCCGGGCGCGGGGAGTCAGGGCTGCGTTAGCGTGGGACATGGGAGGACCTTCCTGTCGAGTGAACCTTCAGCAGTTCCACTCAACCGCGGGAGGGTCCTCCCTTCACGTCACGTCACACCGTGTCGTCACACCGACTCGACCAACCTGTCCGGTCAGTACAGCTAGATGTCCCGGAAGACCTCGATCGTGGCGCCGAGGGCGTTGAGGCGCTCGGCGAGGTCCTCGTAGCCGCGGTTGATGACGTAGACGTTCCGCAGCACCGACGTGCCGGGCGCGGCCAGCATGGCGAGGAGGACGACGACTCCGGGGCGGAGCGCCGGCGGGCAGACGACCTCGGCCGCTCGCCAGCGCGTGGGGCCCTCGATCATGACCCGGTGGGGGTCGAGCAGCTGGACCCGAGCGCCGACCTTGGTCAGCTCGGTGAGGTAGATCGCCCGGTTCTCGTACACCCAGTCGTGGATCATCGTGCTGCCCTCGGCCACGGCCCCGATGAGAGCGAAGAACGGCAGGTTGTCGATGTTGAGCCCCGGGAACGGCATGGGGTGGATCTTGTCGGTGGGCGCGCGGAGCGGGCCGGGAACGGTGGTGATGTCGACGAGCCGGGTCTTGCCGTTGGCGGAGGTGTACTCAGAGCTGAGGTCGTACTTCATCCCCATCTCCTCGAGCGTGGCCAGCTCGATCTCGAGGAACTCGATGGGGGCACGACGGATGGTGATCGCCGAGTGCGTCACGACGGCCGCCGCGAGCAGGCTCATCGCCTCGATCGGGTCCTCACTCGGCGCATAGTCGACGTCCACGTCGATGTGCGACCGGCCGTGGACGACGAGGGTGGTCGTGCCGATGCCCTCGATCCGGACGCCGAGCCGCTCGAGGAAGAAGCAGAGGTCCTGGACCATGTAGTTGGGGGAGGCGTTGCGGATGACCGTGGCGCCGTCGTGGCGAGCCGCTGCCATGAGGACGTTCTCGGTGACGGTGTCGCCGCGCTCGGTGAGGACGATGGCGCGCGTCGGGTTGACGCTCCGGTCCGAGTGCGCCTGGTAGAAGCCATGGGTTGCGGTCACCTCGAGCCCGAAGGCGCGGAGCGCGGCGAGGTGCGGCTCGACGGTGCGGGTGCCGAGGTCGCAGCCACCGGCGTAGGGGAGCTGGAACTCGGGGTACTCGTGCAGGAGCGGGCCGAGGAACATGATGACGGTCCGGGTCCGCCGGGCAGCCGCGACGTCGATGTCCTCGAGGTGCAGCCGGTCGGGAGGGGTGATCTCGAGGTCGTTGCTGTCGGGCAGCCACCGGGTGCGGACCCCGATCGAGGCGAGGACCTCGAGGATCCGGTTGACCTCCTCGATGCGGGCGAGGCTGCGCAGCGTCGTCCGGCCCTTGTTGAGCAGCGCGGCGCAGAGCAGCGCGACGGCGGCGTTCTTCGACGTCTTGACGTCGATCGATCCGGAGAGCTGCTTGCCGCCGACGATGCGCAGGTGCTGCGGCCCGGAGTGCCCGACCGAGACGAACTCGGAGTCCAGGGCGTCGCCGATCTTGGCGAGCATGTCGAGGCTGAGGTTCTGCTTGCCGGCCTCGATCCTCGTGACCGCCCCTTGGGACGTCCCGAGGAGCTCTGCGAGCTCGGACTGGGTCATGCCCTTGTGGCGACGGGCGTCGCGGATCAGGCCGCCGATTCGGGTGAGGTAGCTTTCAGACACGGGTCGAGGCTAACTCATATATGAGTTATTGCAACTCAAGCGGGGTCGGGGCGGCGAGGACGTGCTCGATCGGCGTGCAGCCCAACCACGGATGTCTTGTGCGGCTCGCTGCGGGGTCGAAGCGGAGATCCGCGGAGTCCTGGGCGAGAGCGGTGCGGATCAGCCGGGCCGCTCCCGGTCGCACCGGGGCGAGCACCACACCCAGCACCCTGAGCGCGGCACGGGGGATGTGTCCGACCTCGGGCCGACCCGTCACCAGGCGTGCGAGCTGGGTCATCGTGAGGCTCTCCGGGCCGCCGACCTCGATGACCTCGCCGCGCAGTGAGCGGTCGGTCGCGGCTCGCGTCACCGCGGCGGCGACGTCGTCCACGGCGACGAAGTTGATCGGATTCTCGCCGCGCCCGAACACCTTGGCGACGCCCCTGCGGCCCGTCGTGCTCCGCACGATGTCGGCCCACGTCTCAGCGAAGGCGGATGCGCGCACGATGGTCCAGTCCTCCGGCCCGTCCCGCAGCGCCTGCTCGGCCGCTGCCTTCATCCGGAAGAGCTCCATCGGGTGCTGCGGGCTGGCGCCGATGACCGACACGAGCACGATCTGCGCCCCGACGTCGCGAGCGGCAGCGATGAGGTTGCGGTTGCCGTCCCGGTCGACGCCGGCCGGGGACTGGCCCGTCTTCGGGTCCAGGCCGTGCACGGCCGACACGACCACATCAGCCCCCTCCAGGGCAGCCCGCAGCGTCTCCGGGGCGCGGACGTCGGCGGCCACGAACTCCGCCGGGGCAACGGCCCGGGGAGGCTGTGTCCGGGCGACGACCCGCGCCCTCTCCCCGAGAGCCGCGACCTGTTCTGCGACCAGTGCACCCAGACGTCCGGTCCCACCGATGATGACGATCATGTCCCTGGCCTCCTCCTGCAGCGCACGCTTGCCCGCGCCGAGCAGCACGAGCCTGCACGGCGTGGCTCGCGTCGTGGAGGGCCGAACGTCCCGACTCCTGCCCGCGAGAACATCCGGTGTATGCCGCTGGGCTCGGACCCAGCCACCCGCTCGGCGGGCGCGGGGTGGCGTGCGAGCCCAGCGACATACGGCCTCGGGGCTGCCCTCAGGAGGGCAGGGTCGACAGACCCGGCGGCAGGAAGCGGTGACCGGTGACCTTCTCGGCGACGCCGGTGCGGTCGAGGAGTGGGGTGATGCCACCGTTCCAGAACTGGAAGCCGGCCCCGGTGATCATCGCCAGGTCGATGTCCATCGGGGACTGGGCCACCTCCTCGTCGAGCATGCGACGGGCCTCGTCGGCGAGCACCGCCAGCACGCGCGCCCGGACCTCGCGGACATCGAGCACGACCGGGTCGCTTGGTTGCTCGATGAGCGCGGCCGCCTCGGGGAGGAGCACCGGCCTGCCCGAGCTGAGGTCGTAGAAGCCGGGCAGCCTCGCCTCGACGAGGCGTTGCAGGGTCGGCGAGGCGTAGAAGCGGTCCGGGAAGGCCCGCACGAGGGTCTCGCCGTTGTGCAGCGCGATGGCCGGACCGACGAGGCCGATGAGCACGAACGGTGGCATCGGTGCGAGGCCCGCGAAGGCGCGGTCGACCACCTCGATGGGCGTGCCCTCGTCGAGGATCCGGGCCGCTTCGCCCATGAACCGACCGAGCAGGCGGTTGACGATGAAGGACGGGCGGTCGGCCGCCAGGATGCAGGTCTTCCTCAGCTCGCGCCCGACCGCGAAGGCGGTGGCCAGGGTGGCCTCGTCGGTCTGCCGGCCCGGGATGATCTCGAGGAGGGGCATGACGGCGACCGGGTTGAAGAAGTGGAAGCCGACGACGCGTTCAGGGTGCTCGAGCTCGGACGCCATCTCGGAGATCGACAGGCTCGAGGTGTTCGTCGCGAAGACGCACTCGGGGCTCGTGATCTCCTCCAGCTCGGCGAACACCTGCTTCTTGACCGACATCTCCTCGAAGACCGCCTCGATGACGAAGTCGGCGTCCGCGAAGCCTGCCTTGCTCGTCGACCCCGACACGAGACCCCGGTAGCGGTTGAGCCGATCGGGGCCGAGGCGACCCTTCCCGGCGAGCTTCTCGAGCTCCGCGTGGACGTAGCCGACACCTCTGGCCACCCGCTCGTCGTCGATGTCGGTGAGCACGACCGGCACCTGGAGCCGCTGGATGAACAGGAGTGCGAGCTGGCTGGCCATGAGGCCCGCGCCGACGACCCCCACCTTGGTGACGCGCCGGGCCAGTGCCTTGTCGGGTGCGCCGGCAGGGCGCTTGGCCCGCTTCTGGACGAGCTCGAAGGCATAGAGGCCGGCACGCATCTCGTCGCTCATGATGAGGTCGGCCAGCGCCTCGTCCTCGGCAGCGAACCCCTCGTCCCGGGGGGCCGTGCGAGCCGCGGCGACGAGGTCGAGGGCGGCATAGGGCGACCTGGCCTGACGTCCGGTCTTGAGGTCAGCGAAGGCCCTGGCCTTGGCGACCGCGGTGCTCCAGGTGCCCTCGTCACGGTCCACCTCGGGCCGGTCGACCGTGAGCGCGCCGGTGACGACTGCGGCTGCCCACTCGATCGAGCGCTCGAGGAAGTCGGCCGGCTCGAACATCGCGTCCGCCAGGCCGAGCGTCAACGCCTCGGGGCCCCGGAGCATCCGGTTCTGGGACAAGGGGTTCTCGATGATGACCTTGAGGGCGTTCTCGACGCCGACGAGGTTGGGCAGCATCCAGCAGCCGCCCCACCCGGGGACCAGACCGAGGAACACCTCGGGAAGTGCGACGGCGGGCACCCCCGCGCTGATCGTCCGGTAGGTCGCCGAGAGAGCGAGCTCGACGCCACCACCCATCGCGGCACCGTTGACGAAGGCGAACGTCGGGACCGGCAGGTCCGCGAATGCAGCGAAGGCGGCGTGCCCCGAGCGGGCCACTGCGATCGCCTGCTCCCGCTGGGTGATGAGGGGAACCCCGGTGAGGTCGGCTCCGACGGCGAAGATGAACGGCTTGCCCGTGACCGCGACCGCGCTGATCTCTCCTGCTTCCGCCCGGGCCCGCACCGCGTCGACGGCGGCGTGGAAGCCGGCGATGGACGCCGGGCCGAAGGTGTTGGGCTTGCTGTGGTCGAAGCCGTTGTCCAGTGTGATCAGCGCCAGGGTGCCCGCGCCCCCGGGCAGCGCAACGTCGCGGACGTGCGCGCGCGTCACGACCTCGTTGCCGAACTCCAGGCCGGCGTTCGCCCCGGCGGTCGCCGAGGTGGTGGTCGAGGTGGTGGTCGAGGTGGTGGTCGAGGTGGTGGTCGAGGTGGTGGTCACTGGTGCTCCTCCTGGCCGGCCGTGCCGGGGTCATCGAGCTGGGCGGGGTGGGCCTGGACTGGCTGGGGATCGGACCGGTAGTCGGACCGGTAGTCGGAGTGGTGCGGGTTCTCCCAGATCACGGTGCCGCCCATGCCGAGGCCGATGCACATCGAGGTCAGGCCGTAGCGGACCTCGGGGTGCTCCTCGAACTGGCGCGCCAGCTGAGTCATGAGGCGAACGCCCGAGCTCGCCAGGGGGTGGCCGACGGCGATGGCGCCGCCGTACTCGTTGACGCGCGGGTCGTCGTCGGCGATGCCGAAGTGGTCGAGAAAGGCCAGGACCTGGACGGCGAACGCCTCGTTGAGCTCGAGGAGCCCGATGTCGTCGATGGTGAGGCCGGCGTGCGAGAGGGCCCGCTCGGTCGCCGGAACCGGGCCCACGCCCATCACCTCCGGCTCGACACCGACGAACGCGTACGACACCAGACGCATCCGGACGGGCAGTCCGAGCTCGGCGGCTGCCGCCTCGGAGGCGAGCAGACAGGCGGTTGCGCCGTCGTTGAGGCCGGCGGCGTTGCCCGCGGTGACGTTGCCGTGCGGGCGGAACGGGGTCTTGAGCGCGGCGAGGTCCTCGAGGGTCGTGCCCGGACGGGGTGGCTCGTCAGCGGTCGCCAGCCCCCAGCCCAGCTCGGCGTGGCGGACGGCGACCGGGACCAGGTCGGCCTGGATCTTGCCGTTGGCGTAGGCCTTGGCGAGCTTCTCCTGGCTGCCGACGGCGAAGGCGTCGGCGCGCTGCTTGGTCAGCTGCGGGAAGCGGTCGTGGAGGTTCTCGGCGGTCTTGCCCATGACGAGCGCGTCGGGGTCGACGAGCTTCTCGGCGAGGATGCGGGGGTTGGGGTCGACGCCCTCTCCCATCGGGTGGCGCCCCATGTGCTCGACGCCACCGGCGATGGCGACATCCAGGGCCCCGAAGGCGATGGAGCTCGCCGTGGTCGTGACGGCGGTCATGGCGCCGGCGCACATCCGGTCGATGGAGTAGCCGGGTGTGGACTGCGGGAGGCCGGCGAGCAGGGCTGCCGTCCGGCCGATGGTCAGCCCCTGGTCGCCGATCTGTGTCGTCGCCGCGATGGCGACCTCGCCGACGCGGTCCTTGGGGAGAGCGGGGTTGCGGTTCAGCAGCTCCCTGATGCAGCGGATGACGAGGTCGTCGGCGCGGGTCTGGGCATAGATGCCCTTCTCACCCGCCTTGCCGAACGGGGTTCGGACGCCGTCGACGAAGACGACCTCACTGAGCTGGCGGGGCACGGTGACTCCTAGGGCGAGGGGACGTTCCCGCCGATCCTACTGCCGAGTAACTTCTCGGCCAACGCCTGAGGTGGTGACGGTCCTCACGGGGGCCACCCTGTGGTGGGAGGCCCCCGGGGTGGCCGATGGGCGTCAGGGACGGGGGTGCTCGGCGCAGGCCCGGGCGATGAGGGGGGCGGCCAGCCGTGTCTGCCACGTGCGTGCGCCCATTCCGGACAGCTCCTCGGCGACGTCGGCGGTGGTCGGGGCGGGCGGGCCCTCCCACAGGTAGCGCCGCAACAGGTCGGGGGTCAGGACGTTCTCGACGGGGATGGCCAGCTCCTCCGACAGCCCGCCGAGCAGCTCACGGGCTCGGGCGAGACGAGCCGCGGCCACCGGGTCCCGGTCGGCCCAGGTGCGCGGAGGCGGGGGACCGGTGGCGGGCAGGGTCAGCGGGGGCAGCTGGTCCTCGGGGAGCGTCAGGGCCTCGGCCACCACCTCGATGAGCGCCTCCTGGTGGCGGCGGATGGACCGGGCGAGGCGCGGGTCGGACGAGGTGAGGGTGCGGGGCGGGCGCTCGGCCCGTTGGAGGGAGATGGCGATCTCCGCGATCGCGGCGTCCGGGACGATCCGGCCGGGGGAGACGTCACGCTGCCTGGCCAGCGCGTCCCGCCAGAGCCACAGCTCCCGGACGATGGCGGTGCCGCGGCGGGCGCGGATGCGATGGATGCCGGAGGTCCGACGCCACGGGTCGACTCTCGGCTCCGGGCCGGTGAACTGCAGGAGCGACTGGAACTCCTCGGCAGCCCAGGCGGCCTTGCCCTGCCGGTCGAGGTCCTCACGCACGGCGTCACGCAGCTCGACGATGACCTCCACGTCGAGCGCCGCGTAGCGTAGCCACGGCTCGGGGAGGGGGCGGACGGACCAGTCGACCGCGGAGTGCTCCTTGGCCAGCTGCAGGCCGAGGTAGTGCTCGACCATGGCGCCCAGGCCGACCCGGGGAAGGCCGACGAGGCGCCCGCCGAGCTCGGTGTCGAAGAGGAGGCGCGGCCGCAGGCCGACCTCGGCGAGGCACACGAGATCCTGGGTCGCCGCATGGAGGATCCACTCCGCCTCGCCGATCGCATCCTGGAGCGGGGTGAGGTCCGGCAACGCGACCGGGTCGAAGAGGAAGGTGCCGGCGCCCTCGCGCCGCACCTGGACGAGGTAGGCCCGCTGCCCGTAGCGGTAGCCCGAGGCTCGCTCGGCATCCATCCCCACCGGCCCGGAGCCCGCGGCGATGGCCGCGGAGGCGCGCGCCAGAGCCCGCTCGTCGGTGATGACGTCCGGGACCCCGTCACCCGGCACGGTCAACGGGGTCAGCACCCGGGTCGACTGCACCGGCTCCGGGGACTGGTGGGACCCAAGGTCCTGCGGGGCCTCGAGGGGCTGGAGTGACTCGTCCGAGTCGACAGGACCAGGCCCCGGCGAGCTCGGCTCCGCGGTCACCGGCGCTGCCCGGGCAGCGGCACGACGCCGTCGGGCAGGGGAGGGATCCCGGCGATGGTGCACAGGAGGTCGGCCCAGGCGCGCAGGTGCTCGGTGAGGGCGCCGCTCACCGGGGTCCACGAGGCCCGGATCTCCATCTCCACACTCGGGTGGCGGTCGGAGAGACCTCCGAAGCTCTCGCTCAGGACGCGGGTGACCGTGCCGGCCTCCGCGGTCCAGCCGACGGCGCGGCCGGCGAGCGAGTCCGTCAGCCAGGACCACCCGACCGCCCCGAGCATCGGGTCGCCCGCGAGCTCCGGCTCGAGCTCGGCGCGGGCGAAGGTCACGACGCGCCACGTGCCGTCCCACGTATCCGGGCCGGCCGGGTCGTGCAGGACGACGAAGCGCCCGGTGGCGAGCTCCGCGTCGGGATCAGCGGGATCGAGGACGTCGGCGGTCAGGGCCGCGGCGAACGGCGCGATTCTGGTGGGGGCGGGCACTTCGGTCAGGCGCACTTCGGAGCGCACTCGAACATCGCGCAGGGCGCTGAGCACCTTCGCGAAGTCCGCGCCGTGGTTGCCCGGCAACGTTCTCGTGTGCACCAGTTGAGGGTATGCCGCCGGGGTCCTTTTGTCCGCAGGGCACGCCGGGGCGGGTGGCCGGGTCATGCCTGCTCGCGTGGCAGGATTGAGCGGTGCCGACCCCAGTCCCGCCCCCCGCGTCCGCCCCGGCGGAGCCGAGCAGCCCCCGCAACAGCGACCTCGTCCGAGCCGCCCGCCGACAGCCCGTCTCCAGGACCCCCGTGTGGTTCATGCGGCAGGCAGGACGTTCGCTGCCTGAGTACCGGGCCGTGCGCGAGGGCATCCCCATGCTCGAGTCATGCATGCGACCCGACCTCATCACGGAGATCACCCTCCAGCCGGTGCGCCGGCACGGTGTCGACGCCGCGATCTTCTTCAGCGACATCGTCGTGCCGCTCAAGGCCATCGGCGTGGACCTCGACATCGTTCCCGGCGTCGGGCCGGTCGTCGCACATCCGATCCGCGAGGACAAGGACCTCGATCAGCTCGTCGAGCTCACCCCGGAGCACGTCCCCTACATCACCGAGGCGGTCCGGCAGCTCGCGGTCGAGCTCGGCCCCACCCCGCTGATCGGCTTCGCCGGGGCCCCGTTCACCCTCGCCTCCTACCTGGTCGAGGGTGGTCCGTCGAAGAACCACGAGCACACCAAGGCGCTGATGCACGGGGACCCAGAGCTGTGGGACGCCCTCTGCGCCCGGCTCGCCCAGATCTCGGGCGCGTTTCTCCGCGTCCAGGCTGCGGCCGGGGCCAGCGCCGTCCAGCTCTTCGACTCCTGGGTCGGCGCCCTGTCCAAGGCGGACTACGCCAGGTACGTGCAGCGGCACTCTGCTGCCGCCCTTGCGGCCGTGGCCGATCTCGACGTCCCCCGCATCCACTTCGGCGTCGGCACCGGCGAGCTGCTCCGGCTCATGGGTGACGTGGGCGCCGAGGTCGTCGGCGTCGACTACCGAGTCAGCCTCACCGACGCCGTCGAACGACTCGGCCCCGACCACGCGGTGCAGGGCAACCTGGACCCGGCCCTGTTGTTCGCTCCGTGGGAGGCACTCGAGCGTCGGGTCCGCGAGATCGTCGAGGAGGGCCGGCACGCTCCGGGCCACATCTTCAACCTCGGGCACGGTGTCCTCCCCAACGTCGACCCCGACGTGCTGACCAGGGTGACCGCGTTGGTCCACGAGGTGTCGGCGCGCTGATGGCGCAGGGGTCGCTCGCCAGGTCGAGCCTTGTGATGGTGGGCGGGTCGATGGCGTCCCGCGCGCTGGGCATCGTCCGGGCCGGGCTCCTGACCGCCATCATCGGCACGATCGATGCCGGCGACGCGTTCAACCTCGCCAACACCCTGCCCAACGTCTTCTACCTGCTCGCCGCAGGCGGGATCCTCAACGCGGTGCTCATCCCGGCCCTGACCCGAGCCATGAAGCTCGAGGACGGCGGCAAGGAGTTCACCGACCGGGTCGTCACCGTCGCCCTCGTGGTCATGGCCGCCATCACGGTCCTCGTCGTGCTCGGGGCCGGTCTCTTCGTGTCGCTGCTCTCCGGTGGCCGAGGGGCCGGCTTCGAGCGGCTCGTGCTCGCGTTCTCCCTCATCTGCCTCCCGCAGATCTTCTTCTACGGCGCGTTCGCCCTCTTCGGCCAGATCCTCAACGCGAGGAACCGTTTCGGGGCGTTCGCCTGGGCTCCCTTCGTCGCCAACGTCGTTGCGGTGGTCGGCCTCCTCGTCTTCATCGCCGTCTTCCCGGCGCCACAGGTCGTCAACGCCCAGGGGCAGCCCCTGCACCGGCCCCCCGACCAGTGGACAGCGCCGATGATCTGGCTCTTCGCCGGCTCGGCGACTGTGTCCGTGATCGCCCAGGCCGCCTGGCTGCTCCCTGCGCTGTACCGCTCCGGCTTCCGCTACCGGCCCCGGTGGGGCCTGCGAGGCGTGGGTCTCGGTGGCGTCAGTCGCCTGGCAGTCTGGGCCTTCGTCGGGCTGGCGGTCTCGCAGGTCGGGTTCTTCATCACCCAGTGGGTGCTCAACACGGCGGTGGCGAGATCCGGCCGCCCGCCGGACGACCCGCAACGCGGCACGGCGGTCTACGCAGTGGCCTTCACGATCTTCATGCTCCCGCACGCCTTCATCGCGGTCTCGATCATCACGGCCCTCTTCCCACGGTTGTCGAAGGCGGCCGCCGACGACGACGTCCCCGCCCTCAAGGCCGACTTCCGCAGGGGCATGCGGCTGCCACTGGTCGCCAACGTCCCCGTCATGGTGTTCGTCATGGTGGCCGCGACCCCCATCGTCGCCCTGCTCAACCCCGGCATCGACGGGCCCTCGATAGAGCTGGGCGGGATCATTCTCGTCGTCATGATCCTCGGCATCGTGCCGTTCGGCGTCGACCTGCTCTGCTACCGGGTCTTCTTCGCCCTGGAGGACGGACGATCCCCGCTCCTCATGCAGGCGGTGCTCACGACGATCTCGCTCACCGGCGGCCTGATCACGCTCGCCCTGGAGCCCCAGTGGGCGATCGCGGTCGTCGCCGCTGGACAGACCATCGGCAACGTCGCCAGCTCCGCCACGGGCATCATCCTGCTCCGCAGACGGTTCGGCCTCCTCGGGCTAGCCGAGATCGTCGACTCCACCGCCCGGATCGGTCTCGCGGCTGGTGGGGCCGGGCTGCTCGCCTGGGGGACCATGACCGTGCTGTCACCGATCCTCGGTGACCCGACGGCGCCCTCGAGCTGGGTCGACCGGCTGTTCACCAGCGGCATCGTGCTGGCCTTCGCCGGGATGCTCTTCGTCATCGTCTACCTCGCCCTCGCCCACGCCCTGCACGTCCGCGAGGTCCGTGACGTCGCCGACATGGTCCGTCGCCGCATCGCCTGAGCGCCCACACCCATTGGCGACGCCGCCGTTGGGCGGTCCGGGCAGCAGGGGGGTGGTCAGTCCGTCGCGGGCCGCGTTCCCGTGCCCCGCCGACGCAGCCAGCGCCGGACGAACCACGCGACGACGAGCGCGATGAGCAGCCAGGGCAGCAGGACGGCCAGCCCCGTCACCACGACCACGATCGAGTCGAGGAATGCGTTCCAGGCCCGCTCGAGGCTCTGCAGGAAGCCGTTGGCCTCCGGCTCGGGTGAGACGGTCGCGTCGGTCCAGAGGGTCACCGAGACCGTCGAGGTCGTGGTGCGCCGGTCGAGCTCCGCGAGCCGCTGCACGAGAGAGTCCAGGTCCGCCTGCCGGCGAGAGAGCTCGCTCTCGAGCAGGACGATCTGGTCGAGGGTCGTCGCCTTGACCATGAGCGCGCGGACCCGGGCGATGGAGTCCTTCGCCGGTTGGATCCGGGCCTGCGTGTCGACGTACGTCTCGGTGACATCCTCCGACTGGGACGAGCGGTAGGAGACCGTTCCGATGCTCGCGGACGACAGGTCCGCCAGCACGGCGTCGAGCCGGTCAGCAGGGATGCCGAGGGTGAGCCGCGCCTCGTTCACGCCGACGGGCGGGACGACGGCATCCTCGGGCATGCCGGCCTCGCCCTTCGTGGCACCGAAGGAGCCGGTCGGGTCGGGCGCGGTGACGATGCTCTCCGAGAGGACCTGCCCTCCGGCTGCCTGGGCGATGGCCCGAACTCGTGCACTGGCGCCGGAGATGTCGGTCACCTTCACCCCGAGCCACGCCGTCCGAGCCAGCTTGGTCCCGAGGGAGCCGATCGCGCCTGCCCCCTTGGCGGTATCCGCCCCGTCCCGCGAGACGTCGCCGTCCGCCGCGGGGGGCGACGGCGCCACGGGGGCGTAGCCCTGCCCCTGCTCGGGCAGGCCGCCGGCCGGGGCGGGTTCGCTCGACGTCCCGGACCCGTCTGGGCGGAGCACGGTGAGTCCGATCGGGACCGCGAGGGCCAGCAGGAGAAGCACCAGGCCGACCACGAGCCACATGCGGCGCTGTCGGGATCCGCTGTGCCGGAGCTGATCGAGCGTGACCATGGTGCCATCCTCCTTGGCGGGGGCTCCCGGTCCGCCTCGGTGGGGCCGGTGTCCATCCCTGCCCCATAAGACACCCGGCCGGCCCGAAACGTTGAGTGTGGGGGATGGAAGAGTGGCGTCATGAACGCGCACGTGGGAGTCGTCGGTGGAGGCATCTCCGGACTCGTCGCGGCCTGGCACCTCGTCCGGACCGCTCCGGGCATCGAGGTGACGGTCCTGGAGGGGTCCTCGAGAGTCGGAGGGAAGCTGCGGGTCGAGGACATCGCGGGGATGACTCTCGACGTGGGGGCGGAGGCGGTGCTCACCTTCCGGCCCGAGGCCGTTGCCCTTCTCGAGGAGCTCGGTCTCGGTGATCGCATCGCGCACCCTGCGCCCGTCCCGGCCTCCATCGTCATCGACGGAGCCCGCCGACCCATGCCGAGGGGGACCCTGATGGGTGTGCCGTCCGACCCGGAGGCGGTCCGCGGCCTGCTGACCGACGCCGAGGTCGAGCGACTCACGGCAGAGGTGGTCACCCCTCCGGTGCACGGTGACGTGGCCGTCGGCACCTTCATCGACGCCAGACTCGGGCCGGCGGTCACCGACAAGCTCGTCGAGCCGCTGCTCGCCGGGGTCTACGCGGGCGACTCGCGGAACCTCTCGCTCGAGATGGCGGTTCCGCAGCTGGCCCGGGCAGCGCGCGAGGGCACGTCGGTGCTGGAGCTGGCCCGTGCCCTCGCCCCGGCGCCGCGTCCCGCCGAGCAGGTCGAGCGTCCTCCGGTCTTCGCCACGGTCGTCGGGGGCCTCGGCACCGTCCCGGCACACGTGGCGGCCCGGCTGGCCGGCCTCGGTTGCGAGGTCCGCACAGGCGCCGTCGTCCGCGGGATCCAGCGTCGCGACGGCAAGCTCATCGTCACGAGCGGTCCGACGACGGACGTGCGCGAGGACGTCTTCGACGCCGTCGTCCTCGCCACACCCGCGGCCCCGACGGCTCGCCTCCTGCGCGACCTGGCGCCGGACGCCGCTGCACGACTCGCCACGATCGAGTCCGCCTCCATGGCCATCGTCACCCTCGTTCTCGAGGGGCCGCCGCCGGAGACGCTCGACGGCAGCGGGTTCCTCGTGCCCCCGACGGAGCCGCTCACCATCAAGGCCTCCACCTTCAGCACGGTGAAGTGGCCGTGGCTCGCTGCGGCGTACCCGGACCGGACCGTGCTGCGCACCTCCTTGGGACGCCACCGCGAGGAGGCCACCTTGCACCGGTCCGACGAGGAGCTCGTCGACGTGTCCCTCGCCGACCTCGCTGCGGTGCTCGGTCGCTCCCTGCCTACACCGCTGGCCGTTCACGTGCAGCGCTGGGGTGGAGGGCTGCCGCAGTACGCGGTCGGCCACCGTGAGCGAGTCGCCGGGCTGGTGGAGCCGGCCGCGGACGTCGCGCTCGCCGGGGCCTCCCTGGCCGGTGTCGGCGTCCCCGCGTGCATCGCGTCCGGACGGCGTGCGGCGCAGGCCGTGCTGACCCGACTGCAGGCCGGCGGAGCAGCGTTGGGATGATGGTGCTCATGAGTGACAAGCTGACCCCGGCCCAGATGCGTGAGATCAACGAGACCATCCGCTACTCGATGTGGTCGGTGTTCAGCAGCGTCACACCGCTCGGCGACGACCGTGACTCCCTGGCCGACGAGCTGGAGTCCTTCCTCGCGTCGCTCGCCGGCGACGGAGTGGTCGTGCGCGGGATCTACGACGTCGCCGGACTGCGCGGCGACGCCGACTTCATGATCTGGTGGCACGCAGCGACCATCGAGCAGCTCCAGTCGGCCTACCACCGGCTGCTGCGTTCCGAGCTCGGCTCCCACCTCGAGCCGGTCTGGTCCTCCGCGGCGCTGCACCGGCCCGCCGAGTTCAACAAGAGCCACATCCCGGCCTTCATGGCCGACGAGGTCGCCCGGAAGTACGTCTGCGTCTACCCGTTCGTGCGCTCCTACGACTGGTACCTGCTCGACGATCAGGAGCGTCGCGACATGTTGCGCGAGCACGGCCAGATGGCCCGCGACTACCCCGACGTGCGCGCCAACACCATCGCCTCGTTCGCCCTGGGCGACTACGAGTGGCTGCTCGCCTTCGAGGCGGACGAGCTGTTCCGGATCGTCGACCTCATGCGGGAGCTGCGGGCCTCCCGCGCGCGCAACCACGTGCGCGAGGAGATCCCCTTCTTCACCGGCCCGCGGGTCGAGCCGCGCGAGCTCGTCGCCAACCTGCGCTGAGCTGACCGCAGCCCTCGGGCAGGTCACTCCTCGGTGAAGAGCGCCCTGACGACCAGCGCCGTGATGGGGATGAGCAGGAACCACACCCACGAGCCGGTGCGAAGGAAGATGAGCAGGGCCACGAAGGGCACCAGGCCCAGGATGAGGTCCCGGACCCTGCGCGGCTGCCGCGAGGTGCGGAAGGGGAGCGCGGCCGGCCGTGGCAGCGCGCGACCGTCCGGTGCCAGCGCCGGCAGGTCGTTGAACAGGACGTCGAGGTCGTGTCGGGTCACCGCGTCCGCCGCTCGTCCGCGGCGGTCCTCGTACTCGTGGGAGTCGAGCCGTCCCGCCTCGAAGTGCTCGGCGAGCAGCTCGATGGCGGCTCGGCGCTCCGCATCACCAACGCGCAGCTCGTCCGGTCCCATGTCGTCTCACGATAGGTGAGCGGGGCCCGCCGGGCACCCAGCCCGCCCGTGGGCTCCCAGTGAGCCCAGCGGCATACGCCTCACTCCTCCGTCGGGGTCAGCCGCAGGCTGATCGAGTTGATGCAGTAACGCTGGTCCGTGGGGGTTTCGTAGCCCTCGCCCTCGAAGACGTGGCCGAGGTGGGAGCCGCACGACGCGCACCGGACCTCGACCCGCCGCATGCCGAGGCTGGTGTCCTCGATGTAGTCCACCCGGTCCCCGGCCAGCGGCGCGTAGAACGACGGCCAGCCGCAGTGCGACTCGAACTTGGTGTCGCTGCGGAAGAGCTCGGCGCCGCACGCGCGGCACGAGTAGACCCCCTGGGTCCTGGTGTCGGTGTACTCGCCGCGGAAGGGCGCCTCGGTGCCGGCCTCGCGCAGGACGTGGAACTCCGCAGGCGTCAGGCGCTCGCGCCACTCGTCGTCGCTCCGCTGGACGGCATAGGTCTTGTCGCTGCTCATGACCTCCGAACGCTCTCGCGCTCCCGTTTGTGCCCGACTCGCCGCGCCGGGAACCGAAGCGTCACCGCGGCCGGCTGGGGCTTTGACACGATGGCCGCGTGAAGGTTCGTCAGCTCGTGACCCGCCCGGTCCTCATCGCAGGCGCCGCAGGCGGGGGGTCCGCCGTGGGCGCCGCCGCCGGATCCGTCGCGGCGGCGGCCTGGTTCGCCCGCCGCGTCCTCACCCCGGACGAGCTGCAGCCCGACGACGTGGCCATCGTCGCGCACGACGCGGAGTCGGTCACCTTCGCCTCCGGCCCGGACCCTGACGTCCCGGGGCAGTACGGCGTGTGGCTGGACGGGGGAGCGGGCCACGCGCGGATCGGGCGGATCCTCGAGCACGACGAGGTGGCGGCCACGGTGCGCCGCGAGCTGATCGCGGTCGATCGTGGGGCGCTCGGGGTGGGACCGGCACGCTGGAACCAGTACTACTTCTGGGACCGGCCGAGCGTCAGCATGGGCCTGCCGGACGAGGACGTCGTCGTGATCTCGGAGGTGGGCGCGCTGCCGGGGTGGGTCGTGCCGCCGGCAGCGTCGTCCGCCGGTGGCGACTGGGCGATCCTCGTGCACGGCCGAGGGGCGCGCAAGGAGGAGACGCTGCGCGCGGTGCCGGTGCTTCGGGAGGCCGGGTGGACGTGCCTGGTGGCCGCCTACCGCAACGACCGCGACGCGCCGCGCGGCCCCGACGGGCGATACAACCTCGGCCTGTCCGAATGGCGCGACGTCGAGGCCGCGATCACGACAGCGGTCGCCCGGGGAGCCGAGCGAATCGTCCTGTTCGGGTGGTCGATGGGCGGCGCCATCGTCCTGCAGACCCTCGACCGGTCACGGCACGCCGATCGCATCGTCGGCGTGTGCCTCGACTCGGCCGTCATCGACTGGGATGCGGTGCTGCGCCACCACGGCCGGCTCAACCACCTGCCCGGCCCGCTCGTGCGCGTGGCGCGTGGCCTCATGGGCTCGCGCCGTGGTCGATCGCTCGTCGGGCTGATCGAGCCGATCGACCTCGCGCACACGGACTGGGTCGCTCGGGCCGACGACCTGGGGGTGCCGATCCTGCTCATCCACTCGACGGGGGACACCGTCGTCCCCTTCGCGCCGGCGGCCGCCCTCGCCGAACGCCGGCCCGACATCGTCCGCTTCGAGCCGTGGCACCGGGCGCGCCACTGCCGCGAGTGGAACTACGACCCGGAGCGATGGGAAGCGGCCGTCTCGTCCTTCGTCTCCGGCCTGGGAGCCTCGGGGGTGCCGTCCGCCGAGCGGTCGCGACTCGGGGCGTAGCGCAGCAGGATGTTGGACGATCCGGCGAACGTGCACGAGCCCAGCAGCTCGAGCCGGGGAACTGCTCGGGCGAAGAGCCTGACACCGTCGCCGAGCGCGAGCGCTCCGACCATGAGGTGCAGCTCGTCGACGAGGCCGTCCTCGAGCAGGCCGTTCCACATCGTCCGGCTCCCGTAGACGACCGCCTCGCCGCCCAGGTGGCCCGCGAGCCACTCGCCGACCGCGGCGCGGGGAACGACCGTCGTCGTGTCGCGCCACGGGTTGGACTCGTCCAGCACGCACGTGTCACTGACGACGACCTTCGGGACGTCGTTGTAGATGCGGCTCAGCTCCCGGTTCGTGGCGTCGAGGGCCCGGTTGTCGGGGTCCTCCGGGGTGTCCGCGATGGACGGCCAGTACGCGCTGAACATCTCGTAAGACCGTCGCCCGAGGAGCACGGCGCTCGCCGCGCGCATCCTCTCGAGGTTGTACGCGTCGAACGCCTCGTCCATGGGTAGCGCCATGACGTTCCCGCCTGGCCCCTCGTAGTAGCCGTCGAGGGAGACGATGTTGGTGACGATGACCTTGGGCATCTCGGTTCCTCACTGTGGTGATGGGTGCTGTCACCCGTAGAGAGACACGCGCGCGCTGGAACTCATCGGTCGGCCGGCAGGCATTTCGTGCCGTATGCCGCTGGGCCGGCTCTCACACGCGCCCTCGGGCCAGTGCCGGGCGAGGTCAGCCGGCGACCGGGTCCAGGACCGGAGGCAGGCCCAAGTGGTCCAGGACCGCCGGGTCGAGGAACGACGCGAACCACTCGATGCCGTCCGGCCCGACGTGGAGCAGGGTGAGGCTGCCGAGCGCGTACCGACCGGCGACGCCCTGGTAGCCGCCGATCGCCGGACGCCCGTTGGCCCGTGTGCGCACGAACCGCCACGGCGTCTGGAAGACCCGCTCTCGCAGGAACCTCTCGACGGACGCGCGCCCGTCGAACCAGGCGGGGAGCGGCGGCATGGTGAATCGCACGTCGCGGGCCAGCAAGGAGATGACCGAGTCGACGTCGGCACGCTCCCAGGCAGCGACGAGTGCAGCCACGAGAGCCTGTTCCTCGTCGCCCGGGAGCCGCCGCGCATACCGGTCCACGGAGGCGGCCCCGACCGTCGAGCGGGCGCGCTGGAGGGCGCTGTTCACGGAGGGTGTAGACGTCCCGAGCAGGTCGGCGACCTCTGCGGAGCTGAAGGCGAGGACGTCACGCAGGATGAGCACGGCTCGCTGGTTCGGTGGCAGGAGCTGGAGGGCCGCGATGAAGGCCAGCTCCACCTCCTCCTTGCTGGCGACGGCGTCCTCGGGGTTGCCGGTCCCGCCGGAGCTCGAGTCCGGCCAGGGCTCCACGAAGAGCTCGGCCGGCTCAGCGGCGCCCAGGTCGTGCGTGGCCGTCAGCGGGGGAGCGTGGTCGAAGGACAGGACACGGGCCGGCCGGTTGCGGGTCAGCCTGAGGCAGCAGTTCGTCGCGATCCGGTAGAGCCAGCTGCGGAGGGAGCTGCGCTGCTCGAAGCCGGCGAGTCCACGCCACGCAGCGAGGAGTGTCTCCTGGAGCGCGTCCTCGGCGTCCTGGATGGAGCCGAGCATCCGGTAGCAGTGGACGAGCAGCTCGCGGCGGTGCGGACCGACCAGCTCGTCGAACGCCCTGTGGTCGCCGGCACGGGCGCTCGCGAGGAGGGTCATCGGGTCCCCGGTGGGGGTGCCGGGCGAGCGGGGAACCAGCGGCCCATGAGGGTCCCGTCCTGCTCGACGAGGAAACCCAGCTCGAGGTCCTCCGGTGCGGCCTCAGGGCTCACCGGCCGTGGGTGGTGGCCACCGACAAGGCGGGGGGCGATGGTGAGACACAGCTCGTCGAGCAGGCCCGCTGCGAGGAGGGAGCCGGTCAGGTGTGGCCCGCCCTCGGTGAGCAGCTGGGTCCACCCTCGCTCGTGGAGCCGCTCCAGCAGTGCGCCGAGGTCCACGTCGTCCTCACCGCAGACGAGAACGGACTCGCTGCCCAGGACGGACCGTGCCTCTGCCAGACCGGGAGCTGCCGCGCACGTGGCGAGCAGGACCGGGCCGCCGGCGCCGCCTCGGAGCGTGGACGGCAGGCGACCCGAACCGGACACGGTCACGAGTGGCAGGGAGTCGGGGCGTCCGGCGCTCCGGCGGATCCCGAGGACCGGCGGGGCCACCGTGAGGCCGGTGTACCCCTCGGCCCGGACCGTGCCGGCGCCGACGATCACCGCGTCACTCAGGCCGCGAAGCAGGTCGAAGACGTCATGGTCGGCTGTCGTGTTGATCGAGCCGGACCTCCCGTCCGGTCCCGTGGCCGCACCGTCGAGAGTCGTCACCATGTTGCAGCGCAGCCACGGATCCGTCGGCGGCGCATAGACGCCGGCGAGGGCGTCCAGATCGAGCTCGCTGCCGGGCGGGAGGCCGCTGCCGGCGGGGAGGAGCAGGCGCATGGAAACACCCTAAGCGGCCTCGTATCCCGGGCTACGGCCGCCGTGTCGGGCAGGATGGCGCCATGGGCAAAGGCAAGGGCAAGGGCAAGGGTGACCAGAAGGCACGCAAGGGCGGCAGGTCCGGCGCCCGGACCGACGCCGACGCGCTCGAGTCGAAGAAGAAGGCCGACGAGGATCGAGCCGTCGCCGACCTGGCCGAGCAGTTCGTCGCGGACGGAGTGCATCCCATGGGCGGCTTCTCGGATGCCCTCCGCGTCGAGAAGGGGTTCGTCCTGGACGGTGTCGACACCTCTGCCACGCCGGCGTTCGACGGGGACAAGCTGGCCGGCAAGGCAGCGCTCGCATCCGCGGAGGAGGAGCTGACCGACCTGCTGGAGCGCCTCTGGGCAGAGTCGACCGCCGGCTCCAAGCGCGCGCTGCTCCTCGTCGTCCAGGGCATGGACACGTCGGGCAAGGGGGGCATCATGCGCCACGTCATCTCCGTCAACCCGCAGGGCGTGCGAGCGACCGCCTTCAAGGCGCCCTCCGAGGAGGAGCTCGCCCACGACTTCCTGTGGCGCATCGAGAAGGCGCTGCCGGCACCCGGGCAGCTGGGCGTCTTCGACCGCTCCCACTACGAGGACGTCCTCATCGTGCGGGTGCACGAGCTCGTCCCGGAGCAGGTCTGGTCGAAACGCTATGCGCAGATCAACGCCTTCGAGCGTGCGGCCATTGCCAGTGGGACGAAGGTCGTCAAGGTGATGACGCACATCAGCAAGGACGAGCAGAAGGCTCGTCTCATGCGCCGGCTCGACCGCCCCGACAAGCACTACAAGTTCAACCCCGACGACGTCGACGAGCGCGGCCACTGGCTCGACTACATGGAGGCCTACCAGGCGGTGTTCGACCGGACCTCAACGGTCGGCGCGCCCTGGCACGTCGTTCCCGCGGACCGCAAGTGGTACGCCCGGCTCGCGGTCCAGCAGCTGCTGCTCGAGGCTCTCCGGGAGATGGACCTGCAGTGGCCGGAGGCGGACTTCGACGTGGAAGCGGAGAAGAAGCGCCTCGCGGCCAGCTGAGGGCGGTGTGTTGCGGGGCCCGAGCTAGCCGACGCGGTCGAGGATCGGCCCGACCGCGTCGGCGAGGTCGACGGGCAGCGTCCCGAAGGTGTGGCCGTGACCCCCTTCGACCCGGCTGGCGATGAACGCGTCGGCGACGGTGGGGGAGTGCTCGACGAGAAGGGCGGCCTGCAGAGCCACGGCCAGGCCCTCGACCGCCGACCGGGCCGTGAACGCAGCACCAGGCGAGTCGGGCTCCAACGAATGAGCTTGCTGGACAGCCTGGTCCGTCTGCTCGTCGAGGGCCCGGCTCACCCCGCGGACTCGGTGCAGCTCCTTGGTGAGGGCTTCGAGGCTCGCGGGCTCCCGGCTGATGGCCCGGATCACGTCGAGGGCGTTGACGTTGCCCGACCCCTCCCAGATCGAGTTCAGGGGGGCCTCCCGGTAGAGCCGTGCCAGACCGTTCTCCTCGACGTAACCGTTGCCGCCGAGGCACTCGAGCGCCTCGGCCACCATCGGTGCGGTGCGCTTGCACACCCAGTACTTGCCGACCGCGACCCCGAGCCGCGCGAGTTCCGACTCGCCCGTGTCGAAGGCGTGAGCCAGTCGCATCGACAGGACGGTGGCGGCCTCCGCCTCCAGGGCCAGGTCGCCCAGGACGTTGCGCATCAGCGGCTGGTCGACGAGGAGGCGGCCGAAGGCCGAGCGGTGACGGGCGTGGTGCACCGCGCGGGTGACAGCATCGCGCATGGTCGCCGTGGAACCGAGGACGCAGTCGAGACGGGTCGCCCCGACCATGTCGATGATCGTCCGTACGCCCCGGCCCTCCTCGCCGAGGCGGGACCCCCACGTTCCCTCCAGCTCCACCTCGCTCGAGGCGTTGGAGTGGTTCCCGAGCTTGTCCTTGAGCCGCTGGAGGGCGAACGGGTTGCGTGAGCCGTCGCCGAGCGCCCGCGGGACGACGAAGCAGGTGAGGCCTCCGGGTGACTGGGCGAGCATGAGGAACACGTCACTCATCGGCGCCGAGCAGAACCACTTGTGGCCCGTGAGGCGATACGTCTCGCCCGGCAGCGGGCCTCCGGGTGCGGGCACCGCCCTCGTCGAGTTCGACCGGACGTCCGAGCCGCCTTGCTTCTCGGTCATCCCCATGCCGGCGATGGCGCCGACCTTCTCCTCCACCGGCCGGATCCCGAAGTCGTAGCTCCGGCTCGCGAGGAGGGGGAGCCAGCGCGACGCGGACTCGGGGTGATGTCGAAGGGCCGACCCAGCGGCATACGACATGGAGACGGGGCAGCCGTGCCCGGCCTCCACCCGCGACCACATGATGAAGCCCGCGGCGCGCCTGGCGTGGGCGCCGCTCCCCGCCGGGGCCGTCCACGGCTCGGCGGTGAGGCCGGCGCCGACGGCCCGGGTCATCAGCCAGTGCCAGGAGGGGTGGAACTCGACCTCGTCGACCCGGTTGCCCTGGGGGTCGTGCGTGCGCAGGACCGGCGCGTTCGTGTCGGCGAGACGACCGTGGTCCTGGGCCTCCGGCGATCCCGCGAGCCGCCCGAGCTCGGCCAAGGACGCCACGTCCTGCGTCGGTACCCAGCGGGCGACCGCCTCGGCGAGCGCTCGGTCCTCGGTGAGGAAGTCCCTGCCGACGAAAGGCCCGACCTGGTTGCTGACCTCGTGCGTGCTCACTCCTGCAGCGTAGGCCGGACCCCTCGCCGAGCGATCTGGCCCGGCTGTCGCGCGCGTCACCCCGGAGCGCGCCTGACGGGCAGCTAGCCTCGGGGGCGATGACGGTCAAGTCGGCGGTGCGGCGCATCCTGGAGCGGGTCCCGGGGGCGGTGCCCCTCGCCCGGGTCACCCTCGAGACCGTCCGCGTCAGCCTCAACTACCGCGTGACCGGTCTTGCCGCCGAGGGCGCCTTCTTCCTGCTGTTGTCGCTGCCGCCGTTCGTCCTCGGCCTCTTCGGCGGCGTCGGCTACCTCGGCAACATCCTCGGACCCGACAGCGTGCAGCGGCTCCTCGACGTCGTCACGGACTACGCGTCCGGCTTCCTCACCCAGTCGAGCATCGACGAGCTGCTGCTGCCCACCGTCCGCGACGTGCTGCGCGACGGCCGACCCGACCTCATCTCCGTCGGCTTCCTCATCGCTCTCTGGTCCGGTTCGCGGGCGCTCAACGTCTTCGTCGACACGATCGCGATCATGTACGGCCAAGGTGACGGCCGGGGGATCCTGCGCCAGCGCTTCCTCACCTTCGGCCTCTACACCCTCGGCATCGTCGTCGCGGTCGTCCTGCTGCCGCTGGTCCTCCTCGGTCCGGCCATCATCGAGGCGTGGCTGCCCGAGCGGGTCAAGTTCCTCACCATCGCCTACTGGCCCCTGGTGCTCGTCCTGTCGATCGCTCTCCTGACGACCCTGTTCCACATCGCCACCCCGCGCCGGGCCCGGTGGTGGCGCAATGCTCCGGGAGCCCTCCTCGCGCTGGGGATCTGGCTGCTCGCGTCGCTCGTCGTCCGCAGCGCGCTCGAGGCCTCCCTGGGTGGCTCGTCCATCTACGGGCCGCTGAGCACCCCGATCGTCCTGCTCATCTGGCTCTACGTCCTCGCCATCGCGATCCTCATCGGCGCCGGGCTGAACGCCGCGACGCGGGTGCTCTGGCCGGTCGAGCTGCGCGACGGGGCGGGGACGCGGCTGGCCCACTGGGCCGGACGGCGGTTGTCGCGGGGCGACCTGGCGCGTCCGGTGGTGAAGGTGGATCCTGCCGTGGGAGACCAGCGCAGCCGGGACCAGCAGTTCACCAAACGAGAGCGCCCGCACCTCGCCGAGGCGCTCGACCGGGAGCTCGAGGAGGGCGTCGCGCGGCCCCGTCGCGACGGCACCACGGGCGCCTGATGGCAGTTTTGAATCTGCTGGATCGATCCGCTACTGTCTACCAAGCACCGAGCGGGGAAGTTACACCGCTGGTGTTCCCGCGGACGTAGCTCAGTTGGTAGAGCGCAACCTTGCCAAGGTTGAGGTCGCCGGTTCGAGCCCGGTCGTCCGCTCGGAGGCAAAAGGCAACTTGCCTTCATGGTGGAGTGGCCGAGAGGCGAGGCAGCGGCCTGCAAAGCCGCGTACACGGGTTCAAATCCCGTCTCCACCTCGGTGCAGCACCAAGAACACGGGCGATTGGCGCAGTGGTAGCGCGCTTCCTTGACACGGAAGAGGTCACTGGTTCAAACCCAGTATCGCCCACCAGAAACCCGCAGGTCAGAGGCCCTTTCGAGGGCCTCTTTCCGATTTCGGGAACATACGGGGAACAAGAGACAGCCACTTTTGGCCGCTCCTGACCCCGGCGAAGCCTCAACGCCAGTTGCCTACGGGCTTGGCATCGATGAAGCGCTCGATCGAGTCGACCTTGATCCGCAGCGTCTTGCGGCCGAGGCGTACGGCGTCGAGCTGACCGTCGGCGATGTAGCGACGAACGGTCCGCGTCGAGACGGCGAGCGCGTCGGCAGCGTCGGCGAGCGAGACGAGACGGCGGGAGATGGTGGCAGTCATGATGACCTCCTGGGTTCGCGGCCGTCCGACGACGGCCTCACTCCCCCAAGGCCGCGGTCTGTCCGCGAGTGGCCACGCATGGCGAGTTGTTCCGATCGCTCCTGGCGCAGATCGCTGGGCGCCTTCCCGCGCGGCTGTTCGCCACAAGCCGATCGTCTTGCGGGCGCTCGTCCGTCCCAACACCTCCCTATTTACCTGTCACCACGTTTCTCCCTGCACCGTCCTGCCTCTCACTCCTTTCCTCCAGCCACCCCTCTGCCCTGCCAATCTCCTCCTCCGTCTCCTCCATTCGCACACACCTCTTCCATCCGAGGTTCCCCCTGGCCACTCGCGGCCAGTGCGCGGCCTTGAGGGGTGTGACGATGACGCTGCAGAAGTTGTCGGCCGGGTCGGGGTACGAGTACCTGACCCGGCAGGTCGCCGCTCTCGACTCGACGGAGAAGGGCAGCATCCCGTTGGCCGACTACTACGCGGCGAAGGGCGAGGCGCCCGGCCGCTGGATCGGCTCGGGTCTCGTCGGCATCGACGGGTTGGCGATCAACGACATCGTCACGGCTGAGCAGATGAAACACCTGTTCGGCAGCGGCTGCGACCCGACCTCCGGGCGACCACTGGGGGCGGCGTACAAGGTCTATGTCAACGAGACGGTCGATGCGTTCAATGCCCGGGTCGACGAGCTGCTCGGCCCCGTGGCCGCGCCAACACCAGCCCAGCGGGCGATAGCGCGCTCGACCACGGCGCGCGAGGTCTTCGTCGCCGAGCACGGACGCGAGCCGGCGTCGGCGCGGGAGCTGTCGACGGCGTTGGCGAGGTACTCACGCCCGCGGCAGACCGCGGTCGCTGGCTTTGACCTGACGTTCAGCCCGGTCAAGTCGGTCTCCACGTTGTGGGCGATCGCGCCGCCGGAGGTGGCGGCGAAGATCGAGCGGGCACACCAGGCGGCGGTCGCCGACGCACTGGCCTTCATCGAGCAGCACGCCCTGTTCACCCGCGAGGGCAAGGACGGCGCCCGCCAGGTTGAGACCCGTGGACTGATCGCCGCCGCGTTCACCCACCGCGACTCCCGCGCGGGCGACCCCGACCTGCACGCGCATGTGGCGGTTGCGAACAAGGTGCAGACCATGCAGGGCAAGTGGCTCGCGATCTACGGGCGGGTGCTGCACCAGCACGTGGTCGCCGCATCGGAGACCTACAACACCACCCTCGAGCGACACTTGGTCGAGGCGCTCGGGGTGCAGTTCGCCGAGCGGCCGGCCGCCAGCCGGGAGAAGAGGCCGATCCGCGA
Organism: Intrasporangium sp. DVR; assembly: GCF_040365325.1. NCBI lineage: Bacteria > Bacillati > Actinomycetota > Actinomycetes > Micrococcales > Intrasporangiaceae > Intrasporangium > Intrasporangium sp. DVR. The sequence goes on from NZ_BAABZW010000032.1 coordinate 25,125, forward strand.
GATCGTCGGCGTCGACCGCGAGCTCTGCGAGGCGTGGTCCCGCCGGCGAGCCGACATCGTCGTCCGGCAGCGCGAGCTGACGCGAGAGTTCCGCGACGCACACGGCCGTACGCCGACGCCGGTCGAGGCTGTTGCGCTGGCCCAGCAGGCGAACCTGGAGACGCGCGAGGCCAAGCACAGGCCGCGATCCCTGGCCGAGCAGAGGACGACCTGGCGGAGCCAGGCCATCGACGTACTCGGGTCCCCGGACGCGATCGCCCGCATGGTGCAGGCCGCGCTCCACCCCACCGGCGCGCCCGCACAGGCCAAGGTGTCGACCTGGTGGGTGCGGGAGATGGCCGAGCGCGTGCTCGGCGAACTCGAGGCGCGCCGGGCGACCTGGCAGTCCTGGCACGTGCACGCGGAGGTTCATCGGCAGATCCGCGGCGCAGGGCTTTCCGCAGATCTGGTTGCCGAGGCCGTTGGCTGGGTCGTCGACGAGGTCACAGAGCTGTCGATCAACCTGACCCCGGACCGCGACCCGGTCACAGACCCAGATCGGTTGTGTAGGTCGGACGGGACGAGCGTCTACCGCCACGCCGGACGCGACCACTTCACCACCACCCGCGTGCTCGACGCGGAGGCGCGCATCGTCGCGGCCGCGGCGAGCACCGACGCGGTGGCATGGTCGGCCGGCGACGTCGAGCTGGGAATTCTGGCCGCGCGCCTTGAGGGCATCGAGCTCAACGCCGGCCAGGAGCAGCTGGTCCGTGCGATGGCCGGCAGCGGCCGCCGCGTGCAGCTCGCCCTGGCACCCGCCGGAGCCGGGAAGACGACCGCGATGCGGGTGCTCGCGGGGGTGTGGACCGAGGCCGGGGCCGACGTGCTCGGACTCGCCCCCTCGGCGGCCGCCGCGGCCGCTCTCCGCGACGCGACCGGCATGCCGTGCGAGACGCTCGCCAAGCTCGTCCACGACCTCGACACGCAGCCCGATTCCGAGCTGGCCGCGGCTGTCGGCCCCGGGTCTCTGCTCGTCATCGACGAGGCCGGAATGGCCGACACCATCACCCTCGATCGGGTCATCGGCTTCGCCGTCGCGCGCGGCGCCACGGCGCGGCTGATCGGCGACGACCAGCAACTCGCCGCCATCGGCGCCGGCGGCGTCCTCCGCGACCTCGCCCGTACGCACGGCGCGGTACGCCTGGACGAGGTCGTGAGGTTCGACGACCCGGTCGAAGCCGAGGCCTCCCTGGCGCTCCGGGACGGCGACCGTGCGGCCCTGGGCTACTACCTCGACCACGACCGCATCCACGCCGGCGATGAACAGACCGTCGTCGAGGAGGTGTTCGACGCATGGCGACGCGAGCAGGACGCGGGCCGCGACTGCCTGATGCTGGCGCCGACTCACGAGCTCGTACGGCAGCTCAACGAACGAGCCCGATCCGCCCGCCTCGGCGACACCGCCGCTGGCGACGAGGCCCTGCTCCGGGGCGGCACGCACGCGTCGGTCGGCGACGTCGTACTCACCCGACACAACGACCGTCGGCTCGGCGTGAGCAGCACGGACTGGGCCAAGAACGGCGACCGCTGGACCGTCACTCGCGTCCACGACGGCACCCTGATCGTGCGGCACCGCGACTCCGGGCTCACCACCGTGCTGCCGGCCGAGTACGTGGCGGCCCATGTCGAGCTCGGGTACGCCTCCACCGTGCACACCGCCCAGGGGCTGACCGCTGACGTCATGCACGGCGTCGTGACCGGCGGGGAGACCCGGCAGCTGCTCTACACGATGATGACCCGCGGCCGCGCCGAGAACCACGTCCACGTCATCACCGACGACCTGAGCGACGAGCGTGAGTTCGAGCTGCCGGGCATCACCGAACAACTCACCGCCACCGAGATCCTCGAGCGCGCCCTCGGTCGCGACGGTGCTGCCGTCTCGGCGACTTCGACCCGCGCACTGGCCGGCACGCCAGAGACTCGCCTCCACGACGCCGCAACCCGGTACGCCGACACCGTGAGCCTCGCAGCCCGGACGGTGCTCGGCACGCCTGCTGAAGAGCCGGTCGGGTCCGGCCCGCTCCCGTGGCTGCCCGACATCCCCGCCGAGGTAGCCGACCACCCGTCGTGGGGGCCCTACCTCGCCGCGCGAGGACGTTTGGTGGGCACCCTTGCCTCCGAAGTCAGCAACCGAGCAGACCAGACCCTGCCGGCCTGGCTCGACGACTACAACGACGTCCTCACCCCAGAGTTGCGCGCGGACATCGCGGTCTGGCGGGCCGCCCAAGGCATCACAGTCGACGAACGAACCATCGCCGGTCCCGCGCCCGACGACGACCGCGCCGCGGCGTACCGGCGCAGCCTCGTCCGCACCGTCAACAGCCGTTACGACGACGCCGTCCACGTGTGGGAACGTCGCGTGGTCGCATACGTCGGCCGCGCTGACGAGCACACCCTCACCCTGGCGCGCGAACTCGACCGGCTCAAGCGTCAGGGCCGCGACCCAGAGCCGTTGCTGATGAGGGCGAGTATCAGGCCCTTGCCGTCCGAACACCCCACCGCGGCGCTCGCATACCGCATCCGCAAGCAGCTCGCACCAAAGCAGCGCCGCCGCGAAATCCCCGTCGCCGAGCACCACCGCCAGGCGCCTGCACAGCAGGCGCCCGGCATCGGGATGTGAGCGCTCCCGCGCACACTATGCGGCAGAAGCGGTCGTCGACTACCGCTCTCGACGCCGCCGTCGCCAGTCGAGGACCAAGTCAATGTTGGCAACAACCATTGCCAAGAAGAGGCACACGAAGCCCGCGACGATCACGGGGTCTCGACCAATCAGGATGCCGACCACACCCGTGAGCACCCCGGAGGCGGCAAGGAGTCCCTCTAGCCACCGGGCATCGCCGGAGGCGGGACGTGCCACCAGCCTGCCCCAGATCGCCATGGCATCCATCATCGCAAAAGGGCGCGCGTTCGTCGCTCGCACATCGGCGTGACTGCGCTCATCGCGGCTAGATCCGGACGTTGAGGCGACCGGTCAGCGGGGAACCCCCGTGGAGGCGGGGCGGTGGAAGCGCCGGTAGGCGTGGAAGAGACCTTGATAGATGAGAACGCCAACACCAGCGTTGACCAGGGCGAGTGCGGCCGCCGCGATCAGACCGGCGTTGACGCTGACGACGTCGGTGGCGACCAGGAGCGCGGGCCATCCGAACGCCGCGACGAGCAGCGTCACGGGCCACCATCGCCCAAGAACCAGACCGAACAGGATCATCGTCGGGATCATGTGTCGCCACCCTCCACTGTCAGGTTACGCCCACGCTCGCTCACCGGCATGGTCGATCACGTGCAAAACCGATGAGCGGTCAGGTCAGCGAGTCTCCCTGTCGGCGGGCCAGATGCGGGCGTCGGGCCAGTCAGTACACGGCTCAACGATGGCTCATTCGCGCAGTTCGAGCCTTCGCCAAATGATTGCGGCATTCGGGTCGCCAGAGCTGGATGGCTCGGTATTGACGACCGTGAACCCCTCGCGCTCGTAAAAAGACCCGGCCCGGGTGTTGCCGGCGAAGTGCTCCACGAGGACGCTCTTCGCGCCGGTGGGTAGCGCAGCTATGGCTTGGCGAAGCAACTTCACACCAAGAGAACGGCCGCGGAAGTCGGGTGCCAGATAGAGCTTCCAGATCACCTGCTCGTTGCCCATCTCACCGGTCTCGGATACGCCGACGATGGTGTCGTCGACCAGGGCCACATGCACGCGACCGCGTTCAACCGCGGACCCCATGCGTTGCGGCGTCCACCAAGCCAACTGTCCCTGCGCGCCGTCGGCGCCGAGGATCGGCGTGTAGTGCGCCGGGACTACCGCCGACCCGAAGGCGGCGATCGCGTCCACGTCCGACGCTTGCGCCTTTCGTATCTCAGCATCCATGTCGTCCGTTGTAACAGCCGCAGATACCTGCCCACGGCGAGAGGGTCGTGCTTCGGTGCGCGCACATCGGATCCGGAAGATGAATCTGCTGCATTCACGCGGACTCGTCGAACTCCCGGTGGCCGGCGTTGGCGCAGTCCTCGATGTGCTGCCACAGGTACTCCTCGAGGACCTCGTCGAGGCTCATCGGCGGCAGCTCGTGCGCTGCGACGAAGGGACGCAGGTCGTCGACGAGTCGCTCCTCGTACGCGTACCGACCGAGCCGGTCCATGAGCATCGATGCGCGGCGGCGTACCGAACGCGCCGACGCGAGGCGGTAGCGGCTCACGTCCTCGACGACCTGCGGTGAGGTGAGCCCGGCACGCCCCCTCCGGGCCGGGGCGGAGTGCTCGGCTGCCGCCACGGCGAGCTGCTGCAACAGCGAGGCGTCCGGCAGGCTCAGCACCCCGCCGATTAGTGCGTGCTGGACGAGCTGGCTCGACTCGAACACCGCGTCGGCATGAAGCTCGGGGAGACCGGCGAGGAGGTCGAGGTCCTCAGCGTTGTCGCACAGAGTGGTGCTTGCCCAGGTGCGATCGTGTCGCTGCGCGGCCTCGGTGTGCCCTAGCTCGGCGAGGAGTGACCGTCGTACGGCGCGGAGGACCGTCGCGGCCACGCACCGCAGCGTCGGGCGCGTCCGGATCTGCAGCCAGAGCGCGCCGGCGGTCAGCGCGTCGATGTCTGGCGAGAGGTCCCGCAGGCTGTCGGCCAGGCGCGTCGCGCCCGGCAGCAACAGCCAGGCGATGACGACGGCCGCCTCGGCGTCGTCCTGAGCCAGCCGATGGAGACGGGCCAGCAGATCGTCCTTGGCCACCGTGGAGGCCCGACGCGTCCAGTCGGGCAGGTCGAGCAGGTCGTCAACGACCGCGAGCTCGGGCTCCTGATGGCACAAACGCTGCCACGCCGCAGCCGCGGCCGCCATCGCCGGACCGTCGACGTCGTCGAGGCCGAGACACGTCGCGACACTCATGGTGATCACCCCTTTCCGTGCCAGGCAGACCCCTGTCAAGAAGTAGGTGTGCAAGGCATGTCCGGATTTGGCATGGACACCCCGCACGACCTGACCGCAACTGTCCGTCCGCTGTCGCATCTGTGCAGGTCAGGCGCCGAAACGAACAATCTGGCCGAGCAGATCCGATCCGATATCCTCGGAATCGTGTCCGGGCGCTCCCTGCTCGCGTACGCCCGCCGCGCGGCCGGGCTGACCCAAGACGCCCTCGCGAGGCTCGCCGGCACGTCGCAGCCCACCTTGTCGGCGTACGAGCGCGGCACGAAGTCGCCCTCGCTGGCCGTCGCCGAGCGGATCGTCGAGGCAGCCGGTCATCGGTTGGAGGTCGTGCCGAACCTGGAGTTCGTCGAGGTGCCCGGCCAGCACGGCCTACACCCGTTCTGGCTCGCCAACCAGCTGTGGCGACTCGATCCCGAGCGCGCCTTCCGCATGGTCCTCCTGCCCGGACCTGACCACGACTGGCCGGTACCGCGGCGGCCGTACTACCTCCACGACCGCACCGACCGCGCACGCGCCTACGAGCTCATCCTGCGAGAGGGCAATCCGAGCGACCTGCTCGACCACATCGACGGCGCACTGCTCGTCGACGTCTGGAAGGAGCTCGACCTGCCCGACCCCATCCGCCGCGCCTGGCAGCCGCTCATCCGCAACGCCCTGCCGAGCCGCCGCCCGCGAGCGACCAGGGCCGGCAGCGAAAGCCCACCCGGGGCGCTCATCCGACTCCGACCCAGCGAGCGAGCCCGTCACCTGCGGCTCGGGAAAGACGAGCATGAGGACCACCCCAGCGGTTGAGCCGGCGCCCATCCCACCGCCTCGGCCGCTGAGTGCACCTGATCGGCGGATTGGCGTGGGAGTTCGACGCGATGTACGCCAGACAGCGAAGGGCTACTCTGGGAACGCCTCCCCGGGCTCCGGTGCGAGGAAGAAGGCCCCGGACACGCTGGTGGAATCAGCACCGGGGCTGACGTCTCTTACCTCCGGCTCGTCTCCCGAGCGTAACATTTGTGATACGCTCTGGCGCGAGGGGAGTTGATGGAAATGACGAAGCACACCGCGTTTTGGGACGACTTGGCCCGCGACCTTGAGGACCCTGAGTTCCTGCGGGAGTACGTCGCCGAGTCGATGCGCATCGCGACCATCGACGCGATCGTCAATGCGCTCGATGCCGCCCGGGAGGCGGCGGGGCTGTCGAAGGCAGAGCTGGCCCGAGCCATTCAGTCTGAGCCGGCGACCATCCGACGGCTCTTCTCGTCCGACAGGATGAATCCAACGCTCGGCACGCTCGCCGAAGTCGCCGCTGTACTCGGGCTGCGCATCACGGTCGAGCCGCTGGGCAAGGACGAGCGAGCACAAGTCACCGGCCCCCTCCTCGAAGGACGCGTCGCAGACCCGAAGAAGTTGGCCAAACACCTCGACGCGATGCGAACCCGGAAACCGAAGGTGCCCGCTTGACTCACGCGAGCGAGCGTGGGTTTCGCCTGCGGAACTCATCCCCTAGGCTGCGGACGGCCGCGTAGTCGGCGTCCGAAAGCGTCGTCCGGAACGGCTTGTCGCGACCATCGATCACAACCAGCAAGGGCTTGTCCTCGCCCTTGGCGTCGTAGTCGAGCAGACAGAAGAGCCGGTAGTGATGACGGCGAGGGCCATCGATGCGCAGCTCGAACCATCCGCTCATCTCGCCCTTCATCGCTTCCCAGTAGCCGCCACCAGAGAACCGCTTGGGTGGTGCGGTGGCGACAGCGACGAGCGCGGCGCGCATCTTCGCCCGCACCGGCGTCGGATAGGCGTCGAGCGCTTCACGGCCCGGGGTCGGCCGTTTCGGGTCGTCGTCCTTGTGACGCCTGAAGAAGACGATCTCGTGTTCGTCATCTGGCGACGGCCCGGTGCGCACCGCAGACACCTTCGGCCGTGGCCGTCTTTGCTTTCGGCGATCGCGCGCGTCTGGGCTCATCGCGGTTCATCTTCACGTTGTGCACCGACAAGCGCAGAGAGCCGCTTGGCGATCTCTGCGTCGCGGTCGGCGGCGGCGTGCTGGTAGCGCATGGCCGCGCCAGGGGTGGAGTGGCCGAGCCGACCCATGAGCTCGGCCAGAGTGGCGCCAGTCTGGGCCGCGAGGACGGCGCCGGTGTGGCGGAGATCGTGCCAGCGCAGATCCTCGCGGCCGGCGGCCTTCCGGGCCGGGTAGTAGACCTTGTAGAGCGTCGACGGCGCCATGTGGGCGTTGCTGTCGGCCGCGGCCGGGAAGAGCAGCGCGTCCTTGCCCTTGCCGGTGTGGTCCTTCAGGTGCGCCTTCACCACCGGGATCAGGTGCGGCGGGATCGCCACGTCACGGACGCCGGCGTCGGACTTCGGCGAGCCGACGACGAAGCCGCCGCCAACGCGGACGACGCCGCGGCTGATCGAGACCCGGTTCGTGCGCAGGTCGATGTCGCCGCGGCGCAACTCGGCCAGCTCGCCGAAGCGCATCGCGCACCAAGCCGCGAGCAGACACATCAGCTTGTACCGATCGGGAAGCGCCTCGACGATCGTCTCCAGCTCCTGGAGCGATGCGGGCCGGACCTTGTGCGCGCGCTTCACGTTGCCGGCGCCCCGGATGTGCGCGGGGTTGTACGGGATGAGTGGCTTCGGCCGCGCGGAGACGGCCGAACCGAGGATGGTGCGCAGCAGGCTGTAGGCCTGCGCGCGGATGGTCTCCTTTCCGGGCGCGAGGGCGTCGTACCACTTGGTGACGTCCTCGGCAGTGATCCGGTCGAGCCGCTCGTCGCCGAAGGTCGGGTAGATGTAGGTGTCGAGCAGCATCCGGTACTGCTGGCGAGTGGTGGGGCGCAGCTCCCGGCCGCGGGTCTTGCGGCCCTCGAGCCACTGGTCGCCGTACGCCTTCATCGTCGGGATCGCGAGACGGGCGGCGCCGCGAGCGGCCGTGTCAGGCGCCCAGACCTCCATCTGGATCTCGGCGCGGCGGTTGGCCAGCCAGGCAACGGCGTCCTCCTTGGCGTCGAAGGTCGTCGGCGCCCGGTAGAGCTGCCCATCGGGACCGGTGTACGCCGCGCGGTAGCGGCCGGACTCGCGTCGCTCGATACGGCCGAAGCCGCGGCGGGCGCTACTGGTTGCCCGAGCCATCTTGTGTCCTCCCAGTACCGCCTTTCGGGGAACATATGGGGAACATAGACGTCTGAATCCGTCCGAAGATGTCTCGGACTGTCAGGCGTCAGAAGATCCCGAAAGTGCCCTCTGACCTGTGAGTTTACGCTCAATCTAGTGGCGCGGCGAGGGTCAACGGAGGACCGGTTCTCAAAGGTTCAAACCCAGTATCGCCCACCACCCGGGACACGGCGTTCGACTCGCGAGAGCGGGTCGGGCGCCGTTCGTCTCGATCCCCCTGCGGACGTAGCTCAGTTGGTAGAGCGCAACCTTGCCAAGGTTGAGGTCGCCGGTTCGAGCCCGGTCGTCCGCTCGGCTGAAGGCCCCCGACCTCGAGGTCGGGGGCCTTCGTCGTTGCGCAGTCCGGGACGACGCCGGGACGACGCCGGGACGACGCCGGGACGCACCGCCAGGCGGACCGGCTGGGTCAGCAGACCAGCGAGGTCAGGCCCTGCGCGCTCTCGGAGCCGCCGCGGAGGAGCTTGCCCCAGCCCTGGGTGCACGAGCTCACCGTGCGCACCGGCGTGGAGTAGGTGAGGCGTTGCCGGTTGTCACCCACGGTGTAGCCGCGGGTGTCGCTGCCGCCACCGACGACGATGCCCGCCTGGGCGCGGTAGCCGAAGCCGAGGGCGTGGTACTGGGCCCAGACGTAGACCGAGGCGAAGTTCATCCAGGCCGAGCCGCTGGCGTCCCAGCACCAGCCGATGTACTGACGGACGGTGAAGGCGTTCATGCCCTTGTCGCGGACGACCCGGGCCGTGCCGAGCTCGCGGACGTCGGAGCAGTTGACGCCGGCGCTGTCGTCGGTCACCTCGGCGCTCGCCTCGGCGGTCGCCTCGGCAGTCAGGGGGTCTGCCGCCAGGGGCACCGAGGGTCTGGGCTGCGAGGAAGCCGTGGCCGGGGCGGCGCCGGCAGCCGATGCGGGGGTCGGGACGAGCGCCGTCAGCAGGACGGCGACGAGGGTGGCCACGAACGCGGGGATCACGCGGTGGAGGGACATCATGGTCGAGAGCTCCTGCAGATGGTGGTGGTTCGTCATGTCTCAGCGTGGTCGTCGGGGCGGGTGTGGTAGGGGAGTGGCTGGTGCGTCGACAGTACGACGAGTCGCCGGGATCGGCAGCCCGAAATGTCCCGGGGCCGGACCCTGTCCACGGAGCGGAATAGGGTGGGCCCATGGCGGCCGCGTCGAAGAAGACCCCAGCAGTCGTGCTCGACGTCGACGGCTATGACGTGCGCCTGACGAACCCGGACCGGGTGTACTTCTCGGAGCGGGGCGAGACCAAGCTGGACCTGGCGAACTACTACCTGTCGGTCGGCCCCGGCATCGTCACCGCCCTGCGTGACCGGCCGTGCATGCTCCACCGGTTCCCCAAGGGCGTGGACGGGGACAAGGTCCACCAGAAGCGGCTGCCTGCCGGGGCGCCGCCGTGGGTCGAGACGGTCCGGCTGCACTTCCCGCGCTACGGCCTGCACGCGGACGAGCTGTGCGTCCAGCGCCTCGCCGACGTCATCTGGGCCGTGCAGATGTCGACCGTCGAGTTCCACCCGTGGAACTCCCGTCGCGCTGACACCGAGAAGCCGGATGAGTGGCGCATCGACCTCGACCCGATGCCGCGCTGTGGCTTCGAGAAGGTGCGCCGGGCCGCCCACGTCGCGCACGAGGTCCTCGAGGAGCTCGGGGCGGTCGGCTGGCCCAAGACGTCCGGGGGGCGCGGCGTGCACGTCTACGTCCGCATCGAGCCGACCCACGGTTTCCAGGACGTCCGCCGCGCGGCCCTGGCCTTCGCCCGGGAGGTGGAGCGTCGCCTCCCCGACGACGTGACGACGGCCTGGTGGCGCCGTGACCGCGCTCCGGACGACCTCTTCGTCGACTACAACCAGAACGCCCGCGACCACACCATCGCCGCCGCCTACAGCGTCCGTGGCAACAGCCGCGGGACGGTGTCGGCCCCGTTGGCCTGGGACGAGATCGACGACTCGGCCCCGGACGACTTCACCATCGCCACGATGCCCGAGCGGTTCGCCCGGCTCGGCGACCTCCACGCCGGCATCGACGATGCCGTCTTCGACATCGCCCCGCTGCTGGACTGGGCTGAGCGGGACGAGAAGGCGGGCAAGGACGTCCCTCCCGAGCCGGAGGAATAAGCCGTATGCCGCTGGGCTTGCTCCCGAGACAGGGTTCCCTTCCCGGGGGCCGACCCGCTCACCCCAAGGAGGACCGGTGGCCGTTCTCGGCGACTTCACGGCAACGACGATCGACGGTCAGGAGCGGTCCCTGGCGGACTTCTCCGGGGACGTCGTCCTCGTCGTCAACACGGCGAGCGAGTGCGGCTACACCCCGCAGTTCGCCGGGCTCGAGCAGCTCTGGGAGCAGTACCGGGACCAGGGGTTCACGGTGGTCGGCTTCCCGTGCAACCAGTTCGGCGCACAGGACCCCGGGACGGACGAGGAGATCGGCGCCTTCTGCCAGAAGAACTTCGGCGTGACCTTTCCGATGATGTCCAAGGTCGACGTCAACGGGGCCGACGCCCACCCCGTGTGGACCTGGCTCAAGTCCGAGAAGGGCGGCCTGCTGGGGGACCGGATCAAGTGGAACTTCACGAAGTTCCTCGTCGGGCGGGACGGGCACGTCATCGGGCGCTACGCACCGCAGGCGGAGCCGACTGCGCTGGTGGCCGACATCGAGAAGGCGCTGGCTGCCTGACGCGTCCACGCGCCTAGGATCTGCGCGTGGACCATGCTCGCTTCCCCGACCGCTCGGCGCGCGGGGTCAGCGACATCCGGCGCGGCGACGACGCCCTCGAGGCGGTGTCCGGAGGTGGCTTCTGGGCGCTCGTGGCGACGTTCGAGGGCGAGGTCACGGCGATCCGCTTCCGGGACGTGCAGCGGCTCGACGGTGCGCGCCGGCCGGCCGCGCGGGCGGTCGACTGGGCCCCGCTCGACCGGCACTGGCAGAGCTCGCTCAGCCCAGCGGCATACGTCGAGGCGGTGAAGGAGGTGCGCCGGCGAATCGCCGCCGGCACCGTCTACCAGGTCAACGTCTGCCGGGTTCTCAGCCACCCGTTGGCCGAGGACGCCGACCTGGACGGGCTGGACGGGCTCCTCCGACAGGGAAACCCGGCGCCCCATGCAGCCAGGATCAGGTGCGCCGAGGCGGGGGTGGACGTCGTCAGCGCCTCGCCGGAGCTGTTCCTCGCCCGGCGCGGGGGACGCCTCGTCACCAGGCCGATCAAGGGCACCGCCCCGACACCGGAGCAGATGCTCCCCAAGGACCACGCCGAGAACGTGATGATCGTCGACCTGATGCGCAACGACCTGTCGGCGGTGTGCGAACCGGGCACGGTCTCGGTCGACGAGCTCTGTGCGTTCGAGCGGCACCCCGGCCTCGTGCACCTCGTGTCGACGGTGAGTGGACGGGTCCGGGAGGGCGTGACGTGGCGAGAGATCTTCCGCGCGACCTTCCCACCGGGATCCGTGTCAGGAGCCCCGAAGTCGAGCGCGCTGACCGCGATAGCCGACCTCGAGACGGCGCCCCGCGGGCCGTACTGCGGCGCGATCGGCTGGATCGACGCAGACCGGGCCGAGGCGGAGCTCGCCGTCGGGATCCGAACCTTCTGGGCCGACCGGGACAGCGAAGGCGCCCGCTGGCTCCGCTTCGGCACCGGCGCGGGGATCACGTGGCACTCCGACCCTGAGGGGGAGTGGGCCGAGACGGAGCTCAAGGCGGCCCGGCTGGTCGGGCTGGCAGCCGGCTCTGTGACACCATGACGACATGACCGGCAGCCTTCCTCGCGTCTGGGTGGGCGGCGACCTCGTCGACCCGACCGGCCCCTCCATCTCGGCCCTCGACCACGCCGTCACGGTCGGCGACGGCGTCTTCGAGACCGCCAAGATCGACGCCGGCCGGCCGTTCGCCCTGTCCCGGCACCACGCGAGGCTGCAGCGGTCCGCTGCCGGGCTCGGGCTGCCTCCCGTGGACCTCGCCTTCATCGCCAAGGGCATCGACGCCGTCCTCGAGGGTGAGGAGATCGACTTCGGGCGGCTGCGCTACAGCGTGACCGGCGGCGTCGGCCCCCTCGGCTCCGACCGCGGCGACGCGGACCTGACCTACGTCGTCCTGGCTGGGCCGCAGGCCCGTCCGCCTGCTTCCGGGAAGCTGACCGTGCTGCCGTGGACGCGCAACGAGCGCTCGGCCATTGCCGGCCTGAAGACGACCTCCTATGCCGAGAACGTCGTCGCCCTCGGCCGGGCCAAGCAGGTCGGGGCGATCGAGGCCGTCTTCGGCAACACCCGCGGTGAGCTGTGCGAGTGCACCGGCAGCAACATCTTCGTCGTGGTGGGGGGCGAGGTGCTCACCCCACCGGCCGACTCCGGCCTGCTGGCCGGCATCACCCGCGAGCTCCTCCTCGAGTGGGCGGCGGAGGCCGACGTGGCCATCCGGGAGGTCGCGCTGCCTCTGGACGTGCTGGAGACCGCGGACGAGGTCTTCATCACCAGCTCGACCAAGGACGTCCTGCCCGTGCACGCCGTCGACGACCGCGACGTGCCGGTCGGCCCGGTGGCCACCCGGCTGCGGGACCTGTTCCGAGCGAGGGCGCATCAGGACCTGGACCCGTGACCGACATGGCGAAGACCGCCAAGACCGGCGACGCGCTCCGAGCCGTCGACGGCGACGAACACGGCCCCGGCCGGGTCGCTCCCGAAGCGTCGGGGGCGCACGTCGACTACTCCGACGACAACGCCACCCTGGACGCCCACGAGGACCGCTGGGCCTGGCGGGCGCGCCTGCGCCGGCACCCCGCGACACACCTCGCCTGGCGCAGTGCGGTGGGGGTGGTCGGCTCGGTCGTGACCGTCGCCGGCCTCATCATGGTGCCTGCACCCGGGCCGGGCTGGGCCGTGGTCATCCTCGGCCTCGTGATCCTCGCGAGCGAGTTCGAGTTCGCCCAACGGTGGCTCGACTTCGTCAAGCACCACGTCCACCTGTGGAACCGCTGGGTGATGGCCCAGCCGCTGTGGGTCCGCTGCCTCATCGGCCTCGGGACGCTGGTGCTCATCTGGGCGGTGTTCTGGTTGACGTTCGTGATCTTCGGGCTGCCCGGATGGACGCCGGACTGGGCCGAGCAGCAGCTCGCCCGCCTGCCCGGGCTCGATTAGGGCCCGGGACGCCCACCCGCTATTGTTTTGCCGCACCGCCAGGACGTGTAGCTCAGTTGGTTAGAGCGTTCGCTTCACACGCGAGAGGCCAGGGGTTCGAGTCCCTTCACGTCCACCGCATCTCCTCATCAGCCTCGTCAGCCTCGCCGCGTCTCACGCGTCCTGGCCGAACGCGCGGGCCAGTTGGGCCAGGCGCTCCGGCACGACGGTGAACCACGCCCACGCCCCGCGGCGCTCGCGAGTCACCAGCCCGGCCTCGGTCAGCACCTTGAGGTGGTGCGAGACCGTCGGTTGGGACAGCCCGACCGACGGCGTGAGATCACAGGCACAGGCGGAGCCGCCCTCGCTGGCCCGGATCAGCGTCAGCAGCTGGAGGCGGGCCGGGTCCGCGACCGCCTTGAGCAGCGCGGCGAGCTCGTCCGCCTCGTATCGATGGAGGGGCAGCGGCCGCGGCGCGCCGGCACACTTGGCGATGGCCGACTCGAGGAGCGTCGGCTCGGTCGTCATGTCGGTCACCTTTGTGCGTCCGGGCGGGCCAGATGGGGCAATATTGACAGGTATCGATACGGACTGGTTGAGTCGTATCGACACAGATCAATATTACGTCATGGGAGCCACCACGAATGAGCCAGCAGTCCCACGTCGCGCCCGCGCACGCTGACCAGGGTGCGGAGGTCGTCACCGCCAGGCTCTCGACCCTGGACCGCTTCCTGCCCCTGTGGATCGGTGCCGCCATGGCGGCCGGGCTGCTCCTGGGACGCCTCGTGCCGGGGCTGGGCGAGGCGCTCGGGGCCGTCGAGGTCGACGGTGTCTCGTTGCCGATCGCCCTCGGACTGCTCGTCATGATGTACCCGGTCCTGGCCAAGGTCCGCTACGACCGGCTCGACAGCGTCACCGCCGACAAGCGGATGCTCGTCAGCTCCCTCGTGCTCAACTGGCTCATCGGCCCGGCGCTGATGTTCGCGCTCGCCTGGACCTTCCTGCCCGACCTGCCGGCCTACCGCACCGGCCTGATCATCGTCGGCCTGGCCCGCTGCATCGCCATGGTCATCATCTGGAACGACCTCGCCTGCGGCGACCGCGAGGCCGCTGCGGTCCTGGTGGCGCTCAACTCGGTCTTCCAGGTCATCGCCTTCGGTGGCCTCGGCTGGTTCTACCTCTCGGTCCTGCCGGGCTGGCTCGGACTCGAGCAGGCCGTCCTCGACGTCTCCGCGTGGCAGATCGCCAAGTCGGTCCTGATCTTCCTCGGGATCCCGCTCCTCGCCGGCTACCTGTCGCGCACGTGGGGGGAGCGGGCCCGCGGCCGCGTCTGGTACGAGGGGCGGTTCCTGCCGCGAGTCGGGCCCTGGGCCCTCTACGGCCTCCTGTTCACGATCGTCATCCTCTTCGCGCTCCAGGGTGACCAGATCGCGAGCCGTCCCCTCGACGTCGCCCGGATCGCCGTGCCCCTGCTCGCCTACTTCGCCGTCATGTGGGCCGGCGGCTACCTGCTCGGCCGTCTTCTCGGGATGACCTACGAGCGCACCACGACGCTCGCGTTCACCGCGGCAGGCAACAACTTCGAGCTGGCCATCGCGGTCGCCATCGCCACGTTCGGTGTCACGTCCGGCCAGGCCCTCGCCGGCGTCGTCGGTCCCCTCATCGAGGTCCCCGTCCTGGTGGGGCTCGTCTACGTCAGCCTGGCTCTGCGCCGTCGCTTCCCGCATCCGGCGGAGCCGACCGGCCGCGCCTCCCACCTGCCACCTCACGGACGACAGGAGACCCGGTGACCGACAGCACCCACGACACGGACCCGACCATGAAGCCGTCCGTCCTCTTCGTGTGTGTCCACAACGCCGGCCGGTCGCAGATGGCGGCTGCCTACCTGGAGCACCTCTCTGCTGGCGCGGTCGAGGTCCGCTCGGCCGGCTCCGCGCCCGCGGACCAGGTCAACCCCTCGGCCGTGGCAGCCATGGCCGAGGAGGGCATCGACATCACGTCAGCCAGCCCGAAGGTCCTGACCACGGAGGCGGTGCAGGACTCCGACGTCGTCATCACGATGGGCTGTGGCGATGCCTGTCCGATCTTCCCCGGCAAGCGCTACGAGGACTGGGAGCTCGAGGACCCCGCCGGCAGGGGAGTCGAGGCGGTCCGCCCGATCCGGGACGAGATCCGTCGTCGGGTCATCGAGCTGCTCCGTTCCCTCGACGTCACCCCGGTGTCCGGCGCCGCCGGCTGAGCCTCCGCTTCTCCCGGGGCTCTGGGCCTGACATTCGGGGCCACTTCGGTCATACACTCCGGCCAGGAGCGATTCCTGGTCATCAGGAGTCGGCCGTATGCCGCTGGGCTGGGTCCGCGCGCGGGCGCCCCCCGGCGGGTGGCAGCGGAAAGGCGGTTGACCGACATGCCGGTGACAGTGAGCAGCCTCTTCATCTACCCGGACGCCGACTCGCCTGCACAGGAGCTGGAGGCGATCGACATCACGCCGACGGGCCCCAAGGGCAACCGGTCGAAGAAGCACGCGGTGCACATCGTGTCGGCCGAGGAGTACGTCGGCACGCACCCGAAGGCCAACATCGTGCTCGACATCGAGCCCGAGGTGCTCTTCTCGCTCGTCGGGTCGGTCATCCGGCTCGGCGACTGCACCCTGACCGTGACGAAACGTCCATCGCACTGTCCAGGTGTCTACGCCGACGTGGTGGAGCCGGGCGAGGTGGCGGTCGACGACCTCCTGCTGACGGCGGAGCGCGGGTGACGATCCACTCGAGTCACCCGTTCGAGGCGGACGAGACCCGACGCGACCCGGTCCGGCGCTTCCGCGGCCGGGTCGGCGGGGCGGTGTCCCTCTGGACCTCTGGCGCTGGCCCTGACCGGGCCGGCCTGACGGTGACGTCCTTTCTCGTCGCCGACGGCGAGCCCGCCCGGGTCGTCGTGCTGCTGCATCCGGACGCCGACCTGCTCGAGCGCCTGGAGGAGACGTCGACCGCCGTCGTGTCGCTGTTGTCCTGGCGGCACCGCGAGCTCGCCGAGGTGTTCGCCGGCCAGTTTCCCGCTCCCGGCGGCCCGTTCCGGCTGGACCAGTGGGAGCAGACCGGCTGGGGTCCGCGACTCACGTCGGCGCCCTCCTGGCTGGGTGTGCGGGTCGATGCCCGGTCCCGCCGGGAGGCGGGCTGGTCGGTCCTGCTCGAGGCGGTCGTGGAGCACGTGGAGGTGGGGGACGAGGACGACCCCCTCTTCCACCGGAGGGGCCGCTACACCCGGCCCTGACCGCACGTGGTGGGGGACAGCGGCGGCCAGCACCTCTCAGGGTCGCCGGTCGGCGAGGATGGGCGAGAGGCCGTGCCACGCCAGCTCGGTGAGCGACTCGACGAGATCCTGTCGTGCTGCCCTCGTGGGTGAGGCGAGCCAGTCGTCGGCCACCGCTTGCACGGAGCCGACGAGGGACACGGCCCAGACCCGGGTCATTGCCCGATCAGCCCGATCAGCCCGATCAGCCCGGTCATCGCCACGCCTGCCGGCGCGGCCGAGAGACCCCTCGAGAAGCTGCGTCAGCTGGTCGGTGACGTGCCTCACCAGCCGGTCGACAGGGTCGTCCGGCAGCGGGCGGTCGACCAGGGGGCGGTTGACGACGAAGCGGTAGAGCTCCGTGTCGGACTCGACGAGCGCGAGGTAGGCGTCCACGGTCGACGAGATCAGCTCTCGTGGGTCCTTGCCGGCCGCGCTGGACCGCTCGAGAGCAGCCGCGATGTCGCCGACGACGCGCTCGTCGACCCGCTGCGCGACCGCCCGGTAGAGGCCGGCCCGGTCCTCGAAGTGCCGGTAGATGACGGTCTTGCTCGTGCCCGCCTCTGCGGCGATGTCGTCCATGCCGACGGACGCGCCGTGGCGGCGGATGGCGCGGATGGTGGCATCGACGAGACTCGCGCGCCGCTCCTCGCGGTGCCGGGCCCAGCGCACCGAGCGGCCGTCGGCGACCCGGGCCGGCTCGTTCGCATCCTCGGGATGGCTCATGAGCGGCAAACTAACAGGTACTCGCTGTATCGACTACTGGGAGTTTCGGTTATCTTGATCGGAGGCGGGCCGCACGGCCCCATCCCGGACCACCCAGGAGATTTCCATGGCACCCAAGACCCGCAAGCCGTCGGCACGGCAGACGCGCCGCGTCGCCGTCCTCGGCGGCAACCGGATCCCCTTCGCCCGAGCACACGGCGCCTATGCCCGCGCCTCCAACCAGGACATGCTGACCGCCGCCCTCGACGGGCTCGTGGCTCGCTTCGGCCTCGCGGGCGAGCGGCTCGGGGAGGTCGCCGCCGGCGCCGTGCTCAAGCACTCCCGCGACTTCAACCTCACTCGCGAGTCGGTCCTCGGCACGCGCCTGGACCCCACCACCCCGGCCTACGACATCCAACAGGCCTGCGGCACCGGGCTCGAGGCCGCCATCCTCGTGGCCAACAAGATCGCACTGGGACAGGTCGACTCAGGCATCGCCGGTGGTGCCGACACGACCAGCGACGCACCGATCGCCGTCAGCGAGGAGCTGCGCACGATCCTGCTCGCGGTGAACCGCGCCAAGACTCCCGTCGACAAGCTCAAGGCACTTGCCGCATTCCGTCCGACCCACCTCGCTCCCGCGATCCCGCAGAACGGCGAGCCGCGCACGGGGATGTCGATGGGCGAGCACATGGCCGTCACGGCCGAGCAGTGGGGGATCACCCGCGAGGCGCAGGACGAGCTCGCGGCCGCCAGCCACCGCAACCTCGCCGCTGCCTACGACCGCGGCTTCTTCGACGACCTCGTCACGCCCTTCCTCGGCCTCACGCGGGACAACAACCTCCGTCCGGACTCGAGCGTCGAGTCGCTCGCCAAGCTCAAGCCGGTCTTCGGCACGGGCGAGAACGCCACGATGACGGCGGCCAACTCGACGCCGCTCACCGACGGCGCATCCGCGGTCCTCCTCGCGAGCGAGGAATGGGCCGCGGCGCACCACCTGACCCCGCTTGCCTGGTTCGTGGACGGCGAGGCGGCCGCGGTGGACTACGTCCACGGTGACGAGGGCCTGCTGATGGCACCGGCGTATGCCGTGCCGAGGCTGCTCGCCCGCAACGGGCTGACCCTGCAGGACTTCGACTTCTACGAGATCCACGAGGCGTTCGCGTCCACGGTCCTGACCCACCTCAAGGCCTGGGAGGACGAGGAGTTCTGCGTCAAGCGGCTCGGCCTCGACGGGGCGCTCGGCTCGATCGACCGGACCAGGCTCAACGTCAACGGCTCGTCCCTCGCTGCCGGGCACCCCTTCGCAGCCACCGGGGGCCGGATCGTCGCCTCCCTGGCCAAGCAGCTCAACGAGAAGCGCGACGCGACGGGGCAGCCCGTTCGTGGGCTCGTGTCCATCTGCGCCGCCGGCGGCCAGGGCGTCGTCGCGATCCTGGAGGCGTGAGATGGCCGACCTCTTCAGCACGCTCATGACGTCGCCGCTCGCGAAGAAGGCCGGGGTCCCGCAGCCGACGAGACTGAGGCGCTACACACCCGGGGACCTCCTCGTCGAGGGGCCCGTGCTCGTCGCCGGAGGCGGGCGCTTCGAGAAGTCCCTGGTGGGCCGGCTGGAGCTCGCCGGCGTGTCCGTCGTGACCAGCCTCGACGAGGTGGACGGGCGTCTCGGCGGGCTCGTCCTCGACCTGTCCGCCGCGCTCGACCCGGGCGAGCTCGGCCAGCTGCACAACCTCGGCGTCCCGGCCGTCAAACGGCTGGACAAGAATTCGAGGGTCGTCGTCGTCGGCACGGATCCGAGCACCCTGACCGACGTCGCGGAGGTTGCCACGCAGCGCGCCCTCGAGGGCTTCGTGCGGTCCCTCGGCAAGGAGCTGCGGTTCGGGGCCACCGCGAACCACGTCCTGGCCCAGGGCCAGGCGGACGACGGGGTGGCATCGGCGGTGGTGTTCTTCCTCTCCGGCCGCTCGGCGTACGTCGACGGCCAGACGGTCCGGGTCAACGAGGCGTCGACGCAGCCGGTCGACGCCGGGACGCCTCTCGCGGGCAAGGTCGCCGTCGTGACCGGCGCGGCCCGCGGCATCGGTGCCGAGATCGCCGCGGTCCTCGCGCGCGACGGAGCCACCGTCGTCGCCGTCGACGTGCCGGCAGCGGGCGAGGCCCTCGCCCAGGTCGCCAACGAGGTGCGGGGCACCGCCCTGCAGCTCGACGTCACGTCCGAGGGGGCGGGTCGTCGGGTCCTCGAGCACGCGGTCGCTCGCCACGGCTCGATCGACATCGTCGTGCACAACGCCGGCATCCTGCGCGACAAGCTCTTCGTCAACATGTCCGAGGACAAGTGGGCCGCGGTGCTCGACGTGAACCTGCGCTCGATCGTCCGGATGAACGAGGCACTTCTCGGCGAAGGGGCCCTCGGCGAGGGCGGGCGCATCGTCTGCCTCTCCTCCATCGCGGGCATCGCGGGCAACCGCGGCCAGACCAACTACGCGACCAGCAAGGCCGGACTCATCGGCCTCGTCGACGCACTCTCGGCGCAGGTCCAGGACCGGGGGATCACGGTGAACGCGGTGGCTCCCGGCTTCATCGAGACGGCGATGACGAGGTCCGTCCCGTTCGCGACGAGGGAGATGGGTCGGCGGATGAACTCCCTCCAGCAGGGCGGTCTCCCGAGGGACGTGGCCGAGACGATCGCCTGGCTGGCCCAGCCCGGCGCGGCAGCCGTCACCGGCCAGGTGGTCCGCGTCTGCGGGCAGAGCCTGCTCGGCGCATGAGCGGCCCCAGCATGACCCGCGAGGTGCGCTTCGACCGGGCCCCCGACCTCCGGCGGATCTACGCCTCGGCGCTCGTCTCCGGCGGCCGCGCCACATCCGGCCCACTGCCCGAGGTCCGGGCGGTGCGCCGCGGCGTCCGCGTCGACCTCGACACCCTCGCCGACTATGCCCGCGTCTGCGGCTTCCCGGTGGGGTCCGCGCTGCCGCTCACCTATCCCCACGTGCTCGCCTTCCCGCTCCAGATGGCCCTGATGAGCGAGCGGGACTTTCCACTCGGGCTCGCCGGCGCCGTCCACCTGGCAAACGTCATCACGTCGACCCGGCCCATCGCGGTGGAGGAGTCCTTCGACCTCACCGTCCGGGCCGAGAACCTCCGGCCGCATCGTCGGGGCCGGCAGGTCGACCTCGTCTCGGAGGTGAGCGTGCAGGGCGAGGTCGTCTGGACGGGCGTGAGCACCTACCTGTCCAAGGAGAGCGACACGGGCACGAGGGATGAGGGCGCCGCGGGCGACGCATCCGAGCCGCCGTCGCTCGACGGGTTGGCGTCGGTGGAGGCCGGGCCGACGTGGCGACTCACCGAGGGCGTCGGACGCCGTTATGCCAGGGTCTCCGGCGACTGGAACCCAATCCACCTCCACGCGCTCACCGCTCGGCCACTCGGCTTCTCGACGGCCATCGCCCACGGGATGTACAGCTATGCCCGCGTGGTCGCGGCGCTCGGGCCGAGGATCCCGACCGCGGGAGTCACGAGCAGGGTGTGGTTCCGCAAGCCGCTGCGACTGCCCTCCACGGTGCGGCTTCGCACCGCCTTCGAGACCAACCGTGCGCTGTCGCTGGTGCACAGTGCCAATGGTGACCACGTGCACCTGATCGTCGAGCACTCCTGGTAGACAACCCATTCCGTATGCCGCTGAGCCGGTCCCGCTGTCCGAGCAGCAGGTGCCGGGCTCAGCCCCGCGACGGAGGGCCCGTCATCCGTGGGGATGACGACGTCGAGACGCGAGGACGATGCGTCGAGATCGCGACTCGATGAGGCTGGAGCCATGACCAGCGCATCCGTCACCACGCCCCGGAAGCCCAGCCCTGAGCGGACCGGTTCCGACCGGGTCGGAGTCGTCCGCCGACGCCTCGCCGTCGCGACGGTCACGGTCTGCCTGCCCTACACGCTCCTCAAGGCCTTGTGGGTGTCCGGAGTCTCGGTGGGCGCATCTGCCGAGGGCTTCACCGACACCACCCGAGCCGCCAACCTGGTCACGGGTGGGATGGATCTCGTGGCGATGATCCTGGCGATCGCCTTCGTCGCGCCGTGGGGGCGTCGGCTGCCGGCCTTCCTCGTCGCCTTCCCCCTCTGGATCGGCAGCGGCCTGCTGGCGCCGGTTGCCGTCGGCTTCCTCGTCGGCACCCCACTGCAGCTCGCCACCGGTGGTGGCAACCCGTTCACCGGGGACGACGTCCTGAGCCCCTGGGTCTTCGGCCTGGTGTACTCCGGGTTCGTCCTGCAGGCAGTCCTGCTCGTGCCGGGCTTCCTGCTCTACGCGCGGACCCGGTGGCCGGTGGCGACCGGCGGTGGCCGTGTGGCGGACGGGGAGGGCGACACCGGTCCGTTGCAGCGGATCCTCGGCTCGTTCCTCGTTGTCGCGGCGATGGCCTTCGCCGGGGTGCAGCTCTCCGGGGCCGTGCAGAGCGGTGGCTCGTCGGCGGGCCCCAGCCTCCCACAGCGGACGCTCTTCACCGCGTCCGCCCTCGCGGCCGTGGCGGCCGCCGTGGGGACCACCGGCCTGGTCCGGGGCAAGCGGCTCACCCGGGCGCGGCTCGCGACGGTCTGGCTCGGCTCGGGGGTCATCTTCACGACGGCCCTCAGCGAGACGTTGCGCAACGTCTCGACCGAGCCGGGTCACTGGGCCGCTCCGGGGGCCGGCCCGGGGGAGCGGACCACGGTCCTCCTCATCCTCCTCATGTCGCTGGGGGGAGCGATCGGCGGTGCGCTTCGCCTCGTCGAGGAGGAGCGAGCCCACCCCACGTCGTAGGGCGCGCGCCCACCCGGCCGTGGCGATCACTCGACAGACGGCCCGCGGCGCGTGAGCCTTGGCTCATGGTCGATGGTCAGCATCTTCCCGATTCGATGTCTGCCTGGGAGACGGTGGGCCTCCCCGGCCGGATCAGGCGCGTCGAGCGTCCAGTGCCCCTGCCGGCCAGGGGCGAGGCACTGGTGCAGGTGGAGGCCTGCGGTGTGTGCCGCACCGACCTGCACGTCACCGAGGGAGACCTGCCAACGCACCGGCCGCACGTCGTCCCCGGTCACGAGGCCGTCGGACGCGTCGTCGGCCGCGGCCCGGCCACCTCGCGGTTGGCCCTCGGCGACCGGGTCGGGATCGCCTGGCTCCGCAGCACGTGCGGCGCCTGTCGGTGGTGCCGATCCGGGCGGGAGAACCTCTGCCCGACAGCCAGGTTCACCGGCTGGGACGAGGACGGCGGCTACGCCGACTTCCTCACGGTGCCGGAGGCGTACGCCTACCGCATCCCCCCGGAGATCACGGCTGAGCAGGCGGCGCCGCTCCTCTGTGCCGGGATCATCGGCTACCGAGCCCTCCGGAGAGCGAACGTGCCTGCCGGCGGGCGCCTCGGCATCTACGGCTTCGGGGCGAGCGCCCACCTGACGGCCCAGCTCGCGCTCGCCCAGGGGACGGAAGTGCACGTCCTCACCCGGGGTGAGGACGCTCGTCAGCTGGCGCTGGAGCTGGGGGCTGCCTCTGCGGGACCGGCGGACGCTCTGCCTCCCGTGCCGCTCGACGCCTCGATCCTCTTCGCGCCCGCTGGGCACCTGGTCCCCGTGGCGCTCGCGGGCCTGCAGCAGGGCGGCACCCTGGCCCTCGCGGGAATCCATGTCAGCGACATCCCGGGCCTGGACTACCAGGCCCACCTGTTTCGCGAGCGGACCATCACCTCGGTCACGGCCAACACCCGCCAGGACGGCGAGGAGCTGCTGGCCCTCGCCGCCCGGCTCGGTATCCGCTCGACCGTCACGACCTACGGCTTCGCCGCCGCGGACCGGGCCCTCGACGACCTCGCCGAGGGCAGGTTCGCGGGGGTTGCCGTCCTCACGAGGGAGGGGTCAGCACCGCAGTGACGTCATGCCCTGTGCGGACTCGGAGCCGAGTCGGGAGAGCTTGCCCCATCCTCGGGTGCACAGGTTCACGGTGCGGACCGGCTTGGACCAGGTCAGGCGCTGGCGGTTGGCGCCGATGACGTAGCCGCGGGTCTCGTCCTCTCCCTTGACGGCGATGCCGACCTGGGCTCGGTACCCGAAGCCGCGCACGTGGTACTGCTGCCAGACGTAGGTCGACGCGACGTTCATCCACGCCCAGCCCCTGGCGTCCCGGCAGTAGCCGAGGTACTGGCGCACGGTGAAGGCGGCCATCCCCTTGTCCCAGACGACCTTCTTCGTGCCGATCTGGTGGATCGACGTGGTCCGGCACGGTGTGCCCGAGATGGTCGTCGTGTGCGACGACGTCGTCGCAGGTGCGGCGGCGGCCGGTGCCGCGGTGAGGACCCCGCCGGCGAGCAGGGCCGCGGAGGCGGCGAGCGTCCCGGTGCGAAGTGCATTCATGTCAGGTAACCCCCTGGTTTCCGTTGACGGGCTCGATGGACTGGTGTGTGGAGGTGGGTCGGTCGACCCGGAGCCCGTGCACTCAGGACGCGGCTTCAGGGCAGAAGGTTGCCCGGATGGACCGGCGATCTCGGGTCCGCTGGGCAGGTATGGTTTCGCGGCGCACCCGGGGCAGTCGATACCCTTGAGGCTCGGCCGCGCGCAGCGGTCGCGAACTCGCACCGGCCGCAGGGCCGGGCCCCACTGAAGGAGCACCCTCCGTGTCTGCACAGATCAGCGTCACCGTCGCCGGGAGCGAGCGATCGGTCGCGGAGCAGACGACGGCGGGTGACCTCTTCGAGCAGATCGGCGCCGGGGGTCGGGACGTCGTCGTCGCCCGCGTCAACGGCGAGCTGCGAGACCTCTTCCACGTGCTCTCGGACGGCGACGTCGTCGAGCCGGTGACCGTCGACAGCGAGGACGGGCTCGCCGTCCTGCGGCACTCCACCGCCCACGTGCTCGCCCAGGCCGTCCAGTCCACCCTGCCGGACGCCAAGCTCGGGATCGGCCCGCCCATCCGCGACGGCTTCTACTACGACTTCGACGTCGACACCCCCTTCCACCCCGATGACCTCAAGGCCCTCGAGAAGGCCATGCAGAAGATCATCAACGAGGGCCAGACCTTCGAGCGGCGCGTCGTCTCCGACGCCGACGCGCTGACAGAGCTCGCGCACGAGCCCTACAAGTGCGAGCTCGTCGGCCTCAAGGGCGGCGCCGGCGAGGCAGCCGAAGGCGCGAGCGTCGAGGTCGGCGCCGGCGAGCTGACGATCTACGACAACATCCGCCGCGACGGCACCCGCGCCTGGGGCGACCTCTGCCGCGGCCCGCACATCCCCAACACCAAGCTCATCGGCAACGCCTTCAAGCTGATGCGCTCGGCCGCTGCCTACTGGCGCGGCTCCGAGAAGAACCCGCAGCTCCAGCGGATCTACGGCACGGCGTGGCCGACCAAGGACGAGCTGAAGGCCTATCTCGACCGGCTTGCCGAGGCCGAGCGACGCGATCACCGCAAGCTCGGGGCTGAGCTCGACCTCTACAGCTTTCCTGACGAGCTCGGCTCCGGCCTGCCCGTCTTCCACCCCAAGGGCGGGGTCATCAAGCGCGAGATGGAGGACTACGTCCGCCGGCGGCACATCGAGGAAGGCTTCGACTACGTCGGGACGCCCCACATCACCAAGGACGGGCTCTTCCACACGTCCGGCCACCTGCCGTACTACGCCGACACGATGTTCCCCCCGATGGAGCTCGAGGGTGCGAAGTACCAGCTCAAGGCGATGAACTGCCCGATGCACAACCTCATCTACCAGTCGCGCGGGCGGTCCTACCGTGAGCTGCCGCTCCGGTTCTTCGAGTTCGGCTCGGTCTACCGCTACGAGAAGTCGGGCGTCGTCCACGGCCTGACCCGGGTGCGGGGGATGACCCAGGACGACTCGCACTCGTACGTCACCCCGGAGCAGGCGCCCGACGAGATCAAGCACCTGCTCGACTTCGTCCTGTCGCTGCTTCGCGACTTCGGACTCGACGACTTCTACCTCGAGCTGTCGACCCGGGACACCGAGGGGGAGAAGTCTGCGAAGTTCATCGGCTCGGACGAGCAGTGGGAGGTCGCGACGAAGGTCCTCGAGGACGTGGCGAAGGCATCCGGCCTCGAGCTCGTCGCCGACCCGGGCGGCGCCGCGTTCTACGGCCCGAAGATCTCCGTCCAGGCCCGCGACGCCATCGGCCGCACCTGGCAGATGTCGACGATCCAGTACGACTTCAACCAGCCCGAGCGGTTCGGCCTGGAGTACCAGGCGGCCGACGGGACGCGGCAGCAGCCGGTCATGATCCACTCGGCGAAGTTCGGCTCGATAGAGCGGTTCCTCGGCGTGCTCGTCGAGCACTACGCCGGGGCGTTCCCCGTCTGGCTCTCACCGGTCCAGGTCATGGGCGTGCCCGTCGCCGAGGAGTACGCCGCCTACCTCGGCGGGGTGCTCGACCGGCTGCGCCGCAAGGGCGTCCGGGTCGAGCTCGATGCGAGCGACGACCGCTTCCCGAAGAAGATCCGCAACGCCTCCAAGTCGAAGGTGCCCTTCGTGCTGATCGCGGGGGAGGACGACCGGGCCGCCGACGCGGTGTCGTTCCGCTACCGAGACGGGTCACAGAAGAACGGCGTGCCGATCGACGACGCATTGGCCGAGATCCTCGGGGCGATCGAGTCCCGGGCCCAGGTCTAGGGGACGGGGGATTCCATGGACGTCGAGGTCGTGGCCCGCGTGCTGGACCGGATCGGCGGCGGGCGCAAGGCCCGCTTGCGCGTGCCGCCCGAGCACACCGAGCACCCAGAGAGCCGCCGCATCCTCGCCGATGTCGCGATGGGGATCACGGCCGCCTTCTCCCTCGATGTCGCGGCTGTGCTCCTCGCTGTCGTGCGCACCGAGATGGGCGCGTCGCTGAGCTGGATCGTCTGGACCCGCCTGGTGATGATCTCGTTGCTCACGGCATCGCTCTACTACTTCGTCTGGCGGGCGCAACGGGGCTGGTGGTGGGCCTACTCGAGGCTGCGCCTCTTCTCGGTCATCTTCCCCGTCGTCGCAGTGGCGAGCTGCTTCATACCCGGGCTCTACCCGACGTGGATGATCGTCGAGCAGGTCGTGCTGGCCGTGATCCTGCTCGTCGTCGCGACGCTGCTCAACTCGCGGCACCTGCGGGCCGCGTACGTCAAGCCATCGCCTCCGGCTGGGGCTTGACCGGGAGGGCAGCGAGGATCGCCTCGAAGCGCATCGTCTCGGTCGGGAACCCCCGGCCGATCGACCTGGTCGCGTCGACGACGCGCGAGGAGGGGCTCAACATCATGACCCGGTCGAGGCAGGCGGGGTCCGGGCTCTCGATGACGACGACGTCCGGGTGTGCCCGCAGGGCGAGGACGACCGCGTGGTCGTTGTGGGCGGCGGCGACGAGCGCCTGGACACCCATCATCTGCAACCGAGCAGCCAGACCCTCGCCGAGGAGCTCGTGCTCGCAGATGACGAGCACCGACGTCTCGTGCTCCACCCTGTCACCCTCCTCCGCGGATCCAGCCGTTCCGCGTTCAGGCTAGGTGCGGCGAGGGAGGTGGAACCATCCGGCTCTGGTTACAGGAACGGCACGGGTCGGCCTATACCCGGGTGCGGCGAACGGGCCTGGCCGTCAACGGCCGGCGGGCTCGCCGCCGGGGGCGCCCAGCCCCTGCCGGATCACGTAGGCGGCCGCCTGGATCCGGTTGTCCATGTGGAGCTTCTCCAGGGCGTTGTGGACGTGGTTCTTGACCGTGCCCTCGGTGATGACCAGACGCTTGGCGATCTCCTTGTTGCTCAGCCCCTCCGCCACGAGCCGCAGGATCTCGAGCTCGCGACGCGTCACCGACTGCTCGGTCCTGGCGGCGGGTGAGGTCACGCGCGGTTTGCCACCCTGACGGATCTCGCGCAGCAGGCGACCGGCGACACCGGGGGAGATCGGCGTCTCGTTGCGCATCACCGAACGGACCATGTCGTAGAGCTGCTCCGGGCGAAGGTCCTTGAGCAGGTAGCCGTGCGCGCCGTTGCGCAGGGCCTCGAGCACGTGGTCCTCGACGTCGGAGACGGTCAGCATGATGACCTTGACGTCCATGACCTGCTCGCGGATGAGCCGCACCGCCTCGACGCCGTTCATGACCGGCATCTCGACATCGAGGATGACGAGGTCGGGGCGCAGGGCCCTCGCCTGCTCGACCCCGGCGAGGCCGTTCTCGGCCTCACCGACGACCTCCATGTCCGGCTGGCGTGCCAGCAGGGCCGCGATGGCGCCGCGGAAAAGGGGCTGGTCGTCGACGAGCAGGATGCGGGTCGGCTCGCTCACCGTGCGCTCCCGACGGCGCGAGGGGCGAACGGGCGCTCGGGCACCGTCACCATGATGCGGGTGCCGCGACCGAGGACGGAGTCGATGTCGACCGTGCCGCCCAGCAGCGCCGCGCGGTCCCGCATGGTGAACAGGCCGTAGCCGTCCTGGGCGCTGGCCGTCTGGCCCGGGTCGAAGCCCACCCCGTCGTCCTCGATGGCGAAGCTCGTCGACGTGTCGGTGCCGTTGACGCTCACGGTGACCGAGGACGCATGGGCGTGCTTGCGCACGTTGGTCAGCGCCTCCTGCACGACGCGGATGAGGTGGACCTCGGCCCTCGGCGAGAGGCTGACCTCGTGCCCGACCTCGTTGATCAGGGTGGCGGCGATGCCGGACTGGGAGGAGTACTTCGTGAGATAGGCCCGGAGGTTGTCCTCGAGACTGCGCTCGGCGTGCTGGTGGGAGTCGCGCAGACCCAGGATCGTCTCGCGGACGTCACGGTACGACTCGGCGCAGACCTCGGCCAGCGAGTCGATCTCCTCGGCGACCTGGTCCTTGGGCAGGCTGGCGTAGGTGGCTCCGAGCGCCCGGAGGCGCAGGTGCACGGCGCCGAGCACCTGGGCCAGACTGTCGTGCATCTCCCGGGCGATCCGGGTGCGCTCGTTGAGGATCGCCCGCTGCCGGGACAGCTCCCGCATCTGGGCGCCGGTGAGGGCGATGCCGACCAGGCTCGCCAGCGTGGACAGGAACCCGCGGTCGCGCTCGGAGAAGGCCGAGCCGGCGACGCGCGCCACGGTGATCTCGCCGAGCGGCCCGGCCGGTCCGGTCACGACCTTGCTCGCCCTGTGGAGCGGGGCAGCCTCCTTCGGGCGCCCGTTGCTGCCGCGGTTGCTCGTCCTCGCCTCCACAGGCGCCCCACAGGCCATCACGGCAGTGCCGTCGGGGCGCAGGGTGGGGGCTTCCGGGCCGGCCTCGAACCGCACCGAGCTGGCGGTCTCGGGATTGAGCGTGATGGCGGCGCCGTCCGCGTGCAGGCGGACCATGGCGTGCCGAGCGACGGCATCGAGCACGGGGGTCGTCGGGTCCTGGTTGGAGACCCTCAGCAGGATGTCGTAGAGCGCATGTCCCTCGATCTTGCGCCGGTTGAGGTCCGCGACGGCCTCCGCGAGCTGGATCGCACAGGCCACCTGGGTGGTCAGGCTCGACAGGGCCGTGCTCCCGACCCGCTCGGCCGGGTCGACCCCGTCGGGGTACCAGATCGCCAGGCGCCCGACGGTGACCGCCCCGTGGGTGAGCGGCACATCGAGGGTGGGGTGGTCGGACGACTCGAGCTCGCGGGTCGCCGCAAGGGTGTAGGTCGAGGTCTCGGAGTCTGCCGCGCCCGGCGTGTCGAAGATCCGGATCCTCGCCTGCGCCGCGCCGGCCGTCCGGACGATCGCGTCGAGGGTGCCGTCGATGATGCTCGACACGGTCGACTGGCCCTGGATGGCGCCGGCCACAGCGTTGGCGGTGGTGAGGTCGCGGTTCTGGCTGACGATCTGCCGCTCGGAGTCGTCGATGAGGCGGAACATGAAGAGGGCGAATACGACGATGCCGCCGATGACGAGCAGGACCATCGCCACGTGCCAGGTCTCCATGAGCCCCGGCGACCAGTAGCCACGCGACTCGAGGACATACCGGGCCAGCTCGAGGATGACCGCCCCGGCCACGGGCAGGACGATGCCGATCAGCCGGAGCCGTCGGCTCACGAGCGGGGTGCGCGGCTGCGGTGCGGGCGGGCCGTCGGAGACGGGCTCCCCGGTGGGGGAGTGGATCACGGCACTCGGGCTGTCGGCGTGCCCCGCTGTGGTGGCGTACTTGCTGGTGATCGACCTGCTCCTTCGCCGGACCGGCTGACTGATGCGTCAAGGAGAGTGTAGGGCGATCCGGCGGCCCGGAATCGCGCTGGGAGCGAAACGTGACGGGATCCATGGGTTTGAGCGGATAGGGACGAGACCTGCCGGTCCCTCTATCCGATCTCTACCCTGCGGCGGATAGGCCCCGAGGCCGGGCGCGAACACGATGAACACGGAGGATTTCGCCTCCGAGCGGCAGGCATGCCGGCAGAACCGCCACAAAGGACGGGTGAGGTACCAGTGGCACATGCACGAAGCGAGCACCGACTCGCGGTCGGGTCGTCCGACCGGATGTTGACCCTGTTCCTGCGGCTGGGGGTGGCGGTGCTCGTCGTCGGGCTCGCTGCCGTGGGATTCCTCTACTACAAGGACCAGTACGTCACCCCGACCCCGTCGATGCTGCAGCAGCAGATCAACCTGACCGAGGCGGCCGTCCGCAAGAGCCCGAACAACGTCGATGCCCGCCTGCACCTCGGCCTCGTCTACCAGCAGGCCAAGCGCTACGAGGACGCCCTCGCCCAGTTCGAGCAGGTGCTCAAGGTGGCACCCGACAGCAAGGACGCCCTCGTGGCCAAGGGCTACGCCCTCCTCGAGAAGGGCGACCTGGAGGCAGCCAAGGCGCCGCTGACCAAGGTCATCAAGGCCACCCGCAAGGGAGAGTTCGCCAACTCGGACTCGCTCCTTGGCGCGGCCTACTACTACCTGGGCGTCATCGCCATCAAGCAGCAGAAGCCCGAGGTCGCGATCGAGCAGCTGAGCCACTCCCTCAACATCGCTCCCACGGACTCGGACGCGATGTACCAGATCGGCCTGGCCCAGCTGCAGCAGGGCAAGCCGGCCAAGGCGGTCGCCACCTTCAAGAACGCGCTCCGCTTCGTCCCCACCGGCTGGTGCGAGCCTCACCAGCAGATGCAGACCGCCTACACGACGATGAAGAAGCCAGAGCTTGCCTCCTCGGCGTCCGCCATGGCCGTCTTCTGCGCCGGTCGGGTCGACGAGGCCAAGGCCCAGCTCACAACGCTGGCCAAGGGCCCAGCCGCGGTCGAGGCGATGCTCGGGCTCGGTCTCATCGCGGAGAGCCAGAGCGACCCCAAGACAGCCATCGGGTGGTATCAGAAGGCCCTCGCCAAGGACCCGAAGAACGTGGCGGCCATGTCGTCGCTCGCGTCCCTGGGTGTGACGCCCGGCGAGAAGCCCATGGCGAAGAAGTGAGGACACCCCGACATGAGTGATATCCAGACCCGCCCGGCGCCCGCGTCGGACGACGCCCTCCTCGAGGAGCTCGACGACCTGGGTGGCCCCCCGGCCACGCCCCCGACAGTGGTCGCCGACCCCAACCGCAGGCGGCGGCGCAAGATCATCGCCTGGCTGCTCGTCGTGGCCCTGGTGCTCTTCGGCGGCCTCGCCGCCTGGTACCTGATGAACCGCAAGCCGCTGACTGAGCTGCCTGGCCTCCAGACCGCAAAGGTCCCCACCTACAAGACGGCCTTCTACGGAGTCGAGAAGCCCCTCGGAGTCGCCGTGTCTCCCGACGGGTCCCAGATCTACGTGACCCAGTCCGGCACCAAGGCCGCCACGTTCGTCTACGACCGGGATGGCGCCAAGCTCGGCGAGCTCAATCCGCCGGCCTCCGACAAGGGCTACCACGTGCCGGTCTACGTGGCGGTCCACCCGACGACCGGTGACGTCTACGTCGGCGACCGCGCCGCGGGCAAGGTCTACGTCTACGACGGGGCCGGCACCTACCGGTCGACCTTCACGCCCAAGGACAAGAAGCTGACCTTCTCCCCGCTCGGGATCGGCGTGTCCGCGGACGGCACGCTCTATGTCGCCGACGCCGCCAGCTCCGAGCCGAAGGACCACCGGATCCTCGTCCTCAGCCAGGACGGAACCCTGGTCAAGACGCTCGGCAAGGGCGAGCTCAACTACCCGAACGCCATCGTGCCGGGCCCGCAGGGTCAGATCTACGTCTCAGACAGCAACAACGGCCGGGTCGTCGTCTTCGACACCAGCGGAGCGATGACCCCGCTGATCTCTCGCGGGATCGGCGACGGAGACCTCGGCCTGCCCCGCGGGCTGGCCCTCGACGACCAGGGCCGGCTGTTCGTCGTCGACACGACCGACCAGCAGGTGCGCGTCTTCACGGCCGCGGCCAAGCCGACCGACCACCCGACCTATGTCGGATCCTTCGGCGACCAGGGCCGCGAGGACGCCACCTTCCTCTTCCCGAACGGCGTCGCGACCGACACTCGCGGGAGGGTCTACGTCGCCGACCGGGAGAACAATCGGATCCAGGTGTGGGGCTACTGATGCCCCGTGTACTTCACGCACCGGACCCCCATAGGAGTGGCCTGACGGAGGCGCGCCGGCACTACGGCGAGGCGGACGGTCTGGTTCACGTCACAACACAACTGAATACACAAATTCACAGCTCAGATTGGACTCAACGATCATGAGAACTGAACGAGAAGTGATGCGGAGGCTCGTCCTTGTGGCGGCCGCCTCCGCCGCGCTGTTCATGGGGGCCTCGCCGGCGCAAGCCGACAACGGTCCGCACGTCTCCACCGCCACGACCACTGCAACGACCGGCGTCAAGATCAGCGACGCCGGACAAGGGCGATGTGCCTCCTGTCACCGTGCCCACACGGCCAAGTCGGCGTACCTGCTCAACGCGGCGGATGAGGAGAGCCTCTGCTTCAGCTGCCATGGCGGCAGCGGCACCGGCGCAACTACGGACGTCCAGAACGGTGTCGGCTACGACGCCACGTCCACGGCCACGTACCCGGACGGCACCACGCTGTCCGTCGTCCGCGGTTCCCAGGTCGGAGCCCTCCGCGGTGGTGGCTTCGACAAGGCAATGATCGGCTCCGACAAGGCGACGAAGGAGATCTACTTCAACACGTCGCGGAGCTCGTGGAGCTCAAGGAATGGCCTGATCCCACCGGCCGCTGCTCCGGCGGCGACCACGTCGAGCCACTTCGGTGGCGTCGGCATCATGTGGGGCAATGGCGCTCTATCCGGCACGGTCAACGTGGGCAAGGACATGTCCACGACCACGACGACCAAGCTCGAGTGCTCGTCCTGCCACGACCCGCACGGGAACAAGCAGTACCGGATCCTCAAGCCGGTACCGAGCGACTCCGGCTTCGTGGCCAAGATCGGGACGAACACGCAGGCCGGGATCTTCATCAAGGACACGGCCAACAAGGTCTACACGACGACCAACTACTGGACCGCCGGTGACCCTGCAGCCGTGGCTGACACGGGAACGACCACGATCCTCGGTGGCACGTCCACCACGGACCCGACTCCCGTGGCGAAGACCATCTCCGCCAGCGTGAGCTCCTTCCAGGCCAACGTCGCCGCGTGGTGCACCACGTGCCACACGCGCTACCTCGCCCCCTCGGGCTCGTGGGGGAAGAGCTCGGGTGACTCGGTGTTCACCTACCGGCACACCGGTGACAACGTCAGCGGCGACGCTGCGGCCAACCGGAACTGCATCCAGTGCCACGTTGCGCACGGCTCCAACGCGCAGATGGCAGCCAACTCCGCAGTGGAGTACCCGGGCGGCACCACGAAGAGCAACGACAGCCGGCTCCTCCGAGTCGACGATCGCGGCACCTGCGTGATGTGCCACAACGTCTGATCCGGCCCAGCTGAGACACAACAGCCGAGTCTGACCAGATCACCGTGAGGCTGCGGGTGGCTTCTCACCCAGGTCGCCCGCAGCCCCACACCCCCAATCCCCACTCTCCGAGGCCCGGAGGACAGGCACCGATGACAGGCAACCGGATCACCCCACCGCGCCGAATGCGGCCCGGTGGGTGGCCCGCGGCCGTCGCCACGGTGCCCCTCCTCGCCCTCGCCCTCACCGCGACGCCGGCGGTGGGCCTCGCAGCCGAGGACCTGCCCACCCCCACCGCGACCACCACGACGACCGGGCCCTCGTCCACCCCGACGAGCTCGACGACCGAGACACCCACGCAGACGCCGACCGCGGAACCGTCACCGACGACGTCCGTGACAGCCACCGGGACGACCACCCCGGCCCAAGCCGGAGCGGCCCCCGAGTCAGTCCCCGAGTCAGCCCCGGTCGCGGCCAGTGATCCGGCGATCCAGTCTGCCGCCACGTCGACAGAGCTGCTCGCGCTCCCGGTCCCGGGTCTGAGCGGCGGACCGAGCGCCCTCGCGCTGGTGGGCGACCCCGGCGCGACCCCGCGCTACCTGCCGGAAGGTGCGTCAGCGGCGGACCTCATCCCCTTCCAGTCCCTCCGTCTCGTCGCCGCGCTGCGCAACGGTGGGACCGACGCCGTGACGGTGACCCCCCGGCTGGAGTTCCGGGTCGCCGGCAGCGGCGACTTCCAGGTCGTTCCCGAGGCCGCGACGCCGGGTGTGCCGATCCACTCCGCCGAGGAGTGGGTCGCCACCGAGACCGGCTCCGCCCCGGCGCCGGGATCGAGCCCGATCCCGGCCGACTCGCTGCACGTGACGATCCCCGACGGCCTCACGGCCGTGGCTGGTCAGCGCTCCAGCGGGGTCAACCCGGTCAACCCCTACGTCCTCCCGCCGGGCACCGCCACCGTGCAGGAGTTCACCGTCGCGCTGTCGATCGACGCCGCCTACGGGACGAGCTACGAGCTGCGCGTCACGGACGACGGGGCAGTGGTCCCCCTGCTCGAGCCGGCGACCGTCACCGTCGGAGCTGCCCCGGCGACCCTCGCCAGCCCGGGCCAGCACGACGGCGAGCTGGTGCCCGGGCTCCCGGAGACCAGAGTCACCGGTTACGCCCTCGTCGGGGCGCCCGAGGCGGACGCGACGAAGACGAGCTATCCCCTGTACTCCGCCCTCGCCGGCCCCGACGTGGCGACGGACGCGGTCGTCACCGTTGGCCCCAACGGGCCGGGCACGATCCACGATCCTGGAGGCTCCACGACGAGCGGCCAGTGCGGCGTGTGCCACCAGACGCACTCGGCGGCCTCACAGAACCTCGTGAAGAAGCAGTCCGAGACCGACCAGTGCTACACGTGCCATGCCGGCGGAACCGGTGGTGCCGACGTCCAGGCCCAATACACGCTGGGACAGCCGGCGAACGACCCCACGACTCGCTCCTACTGGTCGCACGACACCACTGACCCGGGCGACCACACCCTCGACTCCGCGAACGAGTTCGAGGGCACGCTGACCCGCCACAGTCAGTGCAGCGACTGCCACGACCCCCACGGCGCGACGACGACCAAGTCGGTCATGACCGCGACCGGCTGGACCGCGCCGGGCGGCTTCACCAAGATCTCCGGGGTCGCCGTGACGAACGGGGCGGCGGGCACCGCACCCTCCTACACGTGGCTCGACGGCATGGTCCAGCCCGTGACGGCCGAGTACCAGCTCTGCTTCAAGTGCCACTCCGGCTACACGACGCTCCCCGAGGACGTGCCGGGCAAGCCGTCGCAGAGCTTCACCGACCTCGCCGTCGACTTCAACCCGGCCAACGCCTCCTACCACCCGATCGAGGCCCCCGGCCGCAACCAGACCCAGAAGCTCGCCGACAGCCTCGCCGGCCCCTCGCCGTACAAGCTGTGGAACTTCACGACGAACGACACCGTCCGGTGCGTCAGCTGCCACGCGAGCAACACGACCGGCACCTCCGCTGACCCGGCGCAGAACGGCCCGGACGCCACGCTGACCGTGCACGCCTCGACGAACCGCGGCATCCTCATCCGGCCCTACGAGAACCGCGTCCTGTCCAAGGCCGGTCAGTTCTACGACGCCAAGGGCTTCGCCCTCTGCCTCGCCTGCCACATGGAGACGCCTTACATGAACCGGCTCCGGCCGGCCGCTGCCGAAGGCACGAACTTCGTCTTCCACGGTCTGCACGTCTCCGGCATGACGACCAAGGGCAGCGGCGGGCTCGACATCGACACCCCGGGTGCCGGGCAGGGCAACGCGCGGTGCGCGGAGTGCCACTTCAGCAGCCATGGCACGACCCAGCTGCCGGCCGGCCAGACGGTCGCGGGGGACCGGCTCATCGGCTTCTCGCCGAACGTCCTGCCGAGCAAGGCGATGGGAGGAGTCCCGACCTTCAGGAAGACGGCTACCGGCGGCACCTGCACCCTGACCTGCCACGGCAAGGACCACCAGGGCGCCACCTACAGCAACTGATGGCCCTCTCGTTCCCACCCCGCCCACCACGCCACGTCGATGACCCCGGAAGCGAGCCCAGCGGCATACGGCGTGGTCTCCCGGAGCCCGCGTGTGAGCCAGGTCTCCGTGGCCAGGGGGCGCATCCGGACGGGGCATGGACGGGCATGGACGGGCATGGACGGGCATGGACCGGATCTCTATCCGACATGTGCCTTGCGGCGGATAGTTCAGCAAATCGCTCAAAAGCACACTGGATTCACCAACCTTCACCACCGACGAATGTCTTCTGACCCAGGAGTGAGACCCATGTCCCGAGCCAAGGGCGCCACCGCCACCACGAGCGCGACGCGCGTCAAGTCCGACCTCCTGGCCCGGCTCGGGCTCGACGCGGCGGCGGACGACCAAGAGGTGGAGGCCACCCACGAACAGATCGTCGAGTACCTCGAGGGGGCCCCCGACGACATCCGCGGGTGGGCCGACCGCCGGCAGCAGGAGATCGACCGCGTCTTCGCCCTGCTGACCGGCCCCGAGTCCGAGCTGCGGGCCCTCGCCCGTCCGAGCGGGACGAACGCGGCGGCCGAGACCACCGGCCCGAACCGGACCAACCGGATGCTCGTCGGCATCATCGCCGTCCTCGTCACCATCGGCGTCGTCCTCGGCGTCTACTGGATGGGCAAGCCCCAGGTCCCCGAGATGACCACCGCCCAGGACACCACCCAGACGCAGACGGCCGCAGCCGTCGACCCCGCCAAGCTCGCCGAGCTGACCAAGAAGGTCGAGGCGAACCCGAAGGACATCGCCTCCCTCCAGGGCATCGCCGACCTGTACTTCGGCGCCAACGACTGGGCCAACGCGAAGGCCTTCTCGCAGAAGGCGCTCGACGTCGACCCGAAGAACGCCCAGGCGCTCATCAGCCTCGGCGCAGCCGCCTACAACTCCGGCGACAACGCCACCGCTGAGAAGACGTGGAAGGCCGGCATCGCAGCCCACCCGGACAACGCCGAGCTGCACTACGACCTCGGCTTCCTCTACATGACGACCGGTCGCTCCGACCTCATGCAGTCCGAGTGGAAGAAGGTCGTCGACATCGACCCGAACAGCGAGCTCGCCAAGACCGTCCAGTCCCAGGTCGGCGCCGTGACCACGCCGTCCGGCCAGCCCACCACCACCAAGTAACCGACCAGCCACCCAGCGGACGACGCGGACCACGGAGCAGAGCGACATGAACGGCAACATCACCCTCGCAGTGGCGTTCGTCGCAGGCATCGTCTCCTTCGCCTCGCCGTGCTGCCTGCCGATGGTGCCCGCCTACGTCAGCTACATCGTCGGCGGCACCGGGGCCGAGATGCAGCCCACCCGGCGCACCACCCTCCAGCAGGCCGTGGCCTTCGTCATCGGCTTCACCGTCGTCTTCGTCGCCCTCTGGGCCTCCATCGGGCTCGTCGGCTACCTGCTCCGCGACCAGGTCGACGTGCTCCGCAAGGTCGGGGGAGTGGTGCTCATCCTGATGGGCCTGCACGTCGCGGGCCTCATCTCCCTCCCCCTCCTCACCCGGCAGAGCGGGCTGTCGATGGGCAGCCTGCTCCGCCGGCGGCCCGACGGCACCGTTGAGCACCAGAGCCCGCACGTCGGCCGGTCGGTCCTCTTCGGGGTCGTCTTCGCCGCCGGCTGGACACCCTGCGTCGGCCCGATCCTCAGCGGCATCATCGGCCTCGCCTCGCTCCGCTCGAGCGTCGGTGAGGGAGCTGCGCTCCTCGTCGCGTATGCCGTCGGGCTCGGTCTGCCCTTCATCTTCGTCGCGCTCGGGGTGAGCGCCCTCGGCAACCGCCTCAACTGGTTCGTCCGACACGAGGCCGCCGTGTCGATGGTCACCGGCTCGATGCTCGTCATCGTCGGCTTCCTGATGATGACCAACCTCTTCGTCCGACTCTCCCAGTACGTCCCCGGGTTCACGATATGAGCCGCCTCGGCCCGCAGCCCGCCTCCACCACGACCTGCAGCACCACCCGCCACCACCACCGCCAGCTGAAAGAGGCATCGAGATGACCACCAGCGTCAGGAACCGCCAGGAGGCCAGCTCGCGCGTCGCGACGCGCGTCACGGCCCACGTGCCTGGCCACGTCGACAGCATCGACGACGACCTCGGGCACGTCGAGCACGGCGTCGACGTCCTCGACGGCCTCCAGAAGCAGGACGAGCACCACCCGCACCACCGCACCCAGCACCCGCTCAAGCGCGTCTGGCTGTTCCTCATCTCGATGCGTACGGGTCTCTGGATCATCCTGCTCCTCGGGATCCTCACCCTCTTCGGCACCCTTCTCATGCAGGCGACGCCCGAAGCCCGCGCAGACGAGCAGACCTACGCCCAATGGCTCGCCGGCGCCCCCTCGGAGCGCTACGGCGGCTGGGTCGGGATCCTCGACAAGCTCGGGCTCTTCCACGTGTTCTCGACGTGGTACTTCCAGGGCCTCTTCGTCCTGCTGAGCATGAGCATCCTCGCCTGCTCCATCAACCGCGCTCCCAAGCTGTGGCGGGTCGCCACCCACCCGCGCACGTCGATGCGGGAGGTCTTCTTCACCCACGCTCCGCTCCGCGCCACGATCGACCTGCCCGGTGACGTTGACACCGCGACCCAGCGAGTGCGAGACGCCCTGCACAGCAAGCACTTCCGCGTCCTCGACGGCACCGCGACGAGCGGGTCGGACGTCTACGGCGACCGGTTCCGCTGGGGCCCCTTCGGCACCGTCGTCGCCCACCTCAGCATCATCGTCGTCATGCTCGGCTTCGTCGTGTCGGCGACGACCGGCTTCAAGGACACCGACTTCATCGCGCCCGTCGGGGTCGACGTACCGGTCGGCCACGGCACCGGCCTGACCGCCAAGGCGCTCTCCTTCACCGACACCTACTACGAGAGCGGCCAGCCCAAGGACTACGTCTCGGACGTCGTCCTCACCAAGGACGGCAAGCAGGTCGCCCGCCAGGAGGTGCGCGTCAACACCCCGCTCATCTACGAGGGCGTCTGGTTCCACCAGGCCTTCTTCGGGATCGGCGTCGACGTCACCGTCAAGGAGCAGGGCAAGGAGATCTTCCGCCAGATGGTCCCGCTCAAGTGGCAGTCGAACGACGGCCAGCAGAGCATCGGCCAGTTCGAGATCCCCGGCAAGGGCGTCAGTGTCTACGTCATCCAGGCCGCCTCCGGCCAGGTCCTCAAGGAGCTCCCCGCCGGCACCGCGCAGTTCGAGGTGCACAAGGACGGCGTGGAGAACCCGCTCGGCTGGCCCGTCATCGACCAGGGCGACTCCGCCGACGTCGACGGCCTCACCTACACCTTCGAGCGCAACCGCCCCTACACCGGCCTCACCGTCAAGCAGGACAAGGGGTCCTGGCTCGTCTGGCTCGGCTCGGCCCTGCTCATCCTCGGCAGCTACCTCGTCTTCTTCATGCCGCACCGCAGGATCTGGGCCCGCGTCCGGTCCAACGGCGACGGCACGAGCCGCGTCATGATCGGCGCGCCGCTCAAGCGGGACCCCGCCTTCGAGCCGGTGTTCAAGAACATCGTCTCCACCATCAAGACCTCCGACGCCTGAGTCGACCACCACCACCACCAAGGAGCCACGGAGATGCTCACCTACTCACAGTTCGCGTTCGTCGCAGCGCTCATCACCGCTGTCCTCGCGACCTTCGCCTACTTCTGGGCCATGGCCGCCGGACACCGGGCCGTGTCGCAGGCTGCACCCCGACGCCAGCGAGTGCTCGTCGGCGAGGCCGGCGACGACCTGCTCGACGACCTCGACGGCCCCGGGACTGCGCCCGCCGCGCCCGCCTACTCCACCATGTCGGCCGCCACGCTGGCCCGCATCGGCACCCGCCTCACCTGGCTCGCCATCGCCTTCCTCACGGCCTGCCTCGCGATGCGGATGGCCGCCACGGGCAACGGCCCCTTCGTGACGCAGTACGAGTTCGCGACCTCGATGGCCTGGGGCATCCTCGTCTCCTACGCGTACTTCGAGTGGAAGTACCGCGCGCGGACGCTGGCGCTCTTCGTCATGCCGCTTGCGGTCGTGGCGCTCGCCTACGCCGGCACGCAGCCGACCGAGATCGACCCGCTCGTCCCTGCCCTGCAGAACAGCCTGCTCCTGACGCTCCACATCATCGTCGCGGTGTTCGCCTACGGCGCCTTCGCCGTGAGCTTCGCGGCCGCGGCCCTCGACCTGTGGACCCCGCAGAAGTGGCGTCACCTCATCCCCAAGCCGGAGGTCCTCGACCGGCTCGGCTACCGCGCCGTCGTCATCGCCTTCCCGCTCGACACGATGGTCCTCGTCCTCGGCGCCGTCTGGGCCGAGATCGCCTGGGGCAGCTACTGGAGCTGGGACCCGAAGGAGACGGCCTCGCTCGTCACGTGGCTCATCTACGGCGGCTACCTGCACGCTCGCGTCGCTCGTGGCTGGACCGGCAAGCGCGCGGCGTGGCTGCTCGTCATCGGCTTCGCCAGCGTCGTGCTGACCTTCGTCGGCAACGCCTTCTTCGGCGGCCTGCACAGCTACGCCTGACCTCCTCCGCCCGCGAGCCGCGCCACCCTCCAGGCGCAACGCAGCCAGCGAACAGTGGACAGCGAACACTGACAGCGAACACTGACAGCGAACACTGAAAGCGAACACTGAAAGGAAGCGATCGAGATGTCCGATCGGGCTCTCCGGGACACATCCGCCAAGCGGGTCCCAGAGGACGAGTTCCTCGAGGAGGTCGACCTGGTCGGCCGTGAGTACGACGAGGACTTCGACGTGGAGGACATCCTCGAGGCCGAGCTGAACGGGGAGGAGGACCGCGCGGACGGGGAACCGGCGTCGAGTGTGGTGGCCACGCCGGCTCCCCGTCCCGTGCCACCAGCGGGAGCGGTCGACGGGCTCGCCGAGCCCGAGACCCGGCCGGATGCCGCTGGGCCCGGTTCCGGGGGCCGACGTGGCCTTCGCGAGCGGATCCGGTCGAGCCGGTACGGCACGCTCGTCGTGCTCCTCGTCACCGCGGGCCTGGTGGCCGGCGGGATGTGGCTCGTCGACGGTAGGAGTCCCGGCGGCGAGACGCTGCCCAACGGGGCGACCGCCGTGAGCATTCCCGGCAAGTCGACCGTCCCGCCGCCGAAGGTCGGGTCACCGGCTCAGGACTTCACGGTCACGACGATCGACGGCGACCAGGTCTCCCTGAGCGACTACAAGGGCAAGGCGGTCTGGGTCGTCTTCGGCGCCAGCTGGTGCGCCCCGTGCCAGGCCGAGGTGCCGGACATCGAGGCGGCGTACCGGAAGTTCGCGCCGAAGGGTCTGGAGATCCTCGGCATCAACATCACCGAGGACACGCAGACGGTGCGGGACTACGCGAAGCGGGTGGGCATCACCTTCCCCGTCGCGGCGGACCCCGAGTCGGCGGTCGCGGACGCGTACCGGGTGTCGGCGATCCCGGCTCACTTCTTCATCGACAAGGACGGCGTCCTCAAGCAGATCTGGCAGGGGAGCGTCTCCGAGACCAGCATCGAGGCCTCGCTGAAAGGACTGGTGACGCCATGACCGGACCCGCGAGCGGGCCCGCCAACGAGCACAGCGACGGTCCGGTGCACGGACAAGGTCGGGGAGACCCGCCGCACACCGTGGACACCGACGCCGAGCCCGCACTTGCGGGCTCGGCTGAGGCCGCTTCTGCGCCACCCGAAGGGTTCTGGGCCCGCTGGCGACGGAGGTTGCGTCGCCTCGTGCCGATCCCCAAGACCCCCCTCGGCGTCCTCGCCCTCGTCGGCGGCGTCCTCGTCATCGGCGCGATCGGCACCCTGGGCGGGGTCGAGGTCGTGCACTACTCCGAGGGCGCGAGCTTCTGCACGACGTGCCACACCATGGAGCCCCAGAAGAAGGCCTACGAGGCGGGGGTGCACCAGGACGTCGCGTGCGGCGAGTGCCACGTCGAGCCGGGGGTGCTGGGGTTCGTCAAGGCCAAGCTCGCCGGGACGCGCGAGCTCTATGCGCTGGTCACCAACACCTACCCGACACCGATCCCCGCGATCGAGCACGACGCGCTGCCGACCACGGAGCAGACCTGCGAGAAGTGCCACCCGCTCTCGCAGATCGCCAAGGACGGACAGCCCACCAAGCTGATCACCCGGGCGAGCTTCTCCCGCGACGAGAAGAACACCCGGAACGACCTCGCGGTCCTCATCCGGCCGGCCCAGGCGGGCACCGCCGAGGAGGTGTCGATGCACTGGCACGTCCTCCAGGACGTCACCTACACGTCCACCGACGAGCACCAGCAGACGATCGACTCGGTCGAGTTCCGGGACTCCAGGACCGGCCAGCTCGTCCAGTACATCGCCGAGGGCGCCGTGCGGCAGTCCTCCAACGCGGACGCCGACATCGCCCGACTCAAGGCGACCGGGTCCACGCGGGCGATGGACTGCCTCGCCTGCCACAACCGCGTCGGGCACGACATCCCGTCCGTGGACAAGGCGGTCGACCAGGCCATGGCCAGCGGTGCCATCAGCCCGACGCTGCCGTACATCAAGCGCAACGCGATCACCCTGCTCAACCGCAAGTACACCACTGACGAGGACGGCGAGGCTGCGATCGGCAACCTGGCCCAGCTCTACGCCGCGGACTACCCGGCAGTGGCGAAGGACAAGGCCAAGGAGATCGCGGCGGCGAGCAAGGCCATCGCCGGGATCTACGAGCTCGTCGTCACCTCCGAGATGAACACCCGCGGCGGCACCTACGCCGACAACCTCGGGCACCAGAGCTCCCCCGGGTGCTTCCGGTGCCACGACGGAGCGCACTACAAGGTCGTCGAGGGGCAGGTCACCAAGGAGACGATCCCCTCCACGTGCAACACCTGCCACACCTTCCCACAGGGGACGGCGACCCCGGCCAGCGTCCCGATCGGGAAGCGGCCGGCCGACCACGTCGACCCACTGTTCGTCTTCAGCCACCGCAACGTCGCCGGTGGGGTCAAACCGGCGGCGGAGACCTGCGGTGCCTGCCACGAGGCCTCGTACTGCGAGGACTGCCACGACAGTGGCGCCGTCAAGGTGGACCACTACGGGATGCTCTACAACCACGCGCAGTCGGTCGTGAAGGCCGGGAGCAAGAACGCCTGTGCGGTGTGCCATCAGCCGGCGTACTGCTCGCAGTGCCACAAGGACCCCGTCCTCGTGCAGTCCAACGCGAAGCTGAGCAAGGGAAGTGGGTAGCGATGAGCACTCCACGCCATCACACGGTCGAGGACCACGAGGTCTGGCTCGGCGTCCAGGAGGCGAGCGACATGCTCGGGGTCTCCCCGGCGACGCTCCGCAGGTGGAGCGCGGCGGGCAAGGTCCGGGCGTTCACCACACCCGGGGGGCACCGGCGCTACGCGGAGACCACGATCCGGCAGCTGCTCGGTCGGGCGGCCGGGACGGATTCCTCGGGGTCCGCGTGGGGTGAGTCGGTCGACCGGTCCGCCTGGCTGCTCCACGAGCAGCTCGCGCCGGTGTGCGGCGGCCTGTCGTGGATCCAGCGGACCACACCGGACGAGCGGCAGATCCTCGGTCTGGCCGGGCGATCCATGGTGCACGGGCTCCTCGGCTACGTCGACGGGCGCTCCGACCCCGAGTCCGAGGCGGCGATCCGGCCGGCGATCGAGGCTGCCGCCCTGCACGGACGAATCGCGGCGCGCCACCACGGCGACCTCGGCGAGACGCTCGAGACCTTCCATCGGATCCGCGGGGCGGTGGTCGACGACCTCGCTGCGCGCGCCTGCCTGGCCGGGCTGGACACGCCTCGCGCGACACGGCTGATGGCTCGGGCCAACGACGGCGTCGACCGACTCATCGTCGCTCTCGTGGACGCACACGCAGCTGCGCCGAGACCCGTCGCCCGCTCCTCCTGACCGGCCCCGAACGAGCCGAGACCGCTCATCCCCGCTGTCTGCAGGGATGAGCGGTTTTCGTCGTCTTGAGCGAATTAGATTGTGGCGTGGCCTGATTCACACCATAAGCGGGATTGTGCTCATTGTGCGTCGATGGGTTTCTCGGAACGATCGAAGGGAGTCGAGGAGCCGGAAGAAGGGGACATGGCCGCGAACCAGAGCACACGAGCCACACTGGCCAGACGGGTCAGACGATGGTTCCTCCCGATCGTCGGCGTCCTCGTCGGCGTCCTCGTGGGGCTGTCGTTCTTCACGTTCGGCTACGCCAACGGCTCGGCCTACTTCGGCAAGGATCCACAGGCGTGCGCCCAGTGCCACTCGATGAACGACCACTTCGACGCCTGGTCGAACGGTCCCCATCGCGTCGTCGCGACCTGCCAGGACTGCCACGCCCCCCACGACGACCCGATCGCGTGGGCGCTGGACGAGGCCGACAACGGGTTCTGGCACTCGCTCAAGTTCACCTTCGGCGCGTATCCCCAGAACATCAAGATCCGCGAGAAGAACCGCGAGGTCGTCCAAGAGGCGTGCCTCTACTGCCACAAGGAATTCGTCAGCAGGACCGAGATCGGCCGTCCACACGACCAAGGTGTCTCGTGCCTGCAGTGCCACAGCGACGTCGGTCACGAGAGGTAAGGGCGCCATGAGCGACAACACACCGAAAACCACCGGAGCGCAGTCTGCTCCCCGTCGACGGAGGCGGTTCCTCCTCCTGGCCTTCCTCGTCGGGGGAGCGGTCGTGACGTTCGCCGTCGCCGCCCTCCTGGTCAACATCATCGAGCGGCGGGCGGAGGACCAGAACACCTTCGCCAAGGTCGCCGAGCTGACCGACCAGACCTACGACTCCGCCGTCTGGGGACAGAACTTCCGGCCCGAGTACGAGGGGTGGAAGGCAACCGAGCAGATGGAACCGCGCGACCAGACGAGCCGGGCCGCAACTCCCGAGG
Organism: Intrasporangium sp. DVR; assembly: GCF_040365325.1. Classification (NCBI taxonomy): domain Bacteria; kingdom Bacillati; phylum Actinomycetota; class Actinomycetes; order Micrococcales; family Intrasporangiaceae; genus Intrasporangium; species Intrasporangium sp. DVR. Next base: position 69,501 of record NZ_BAABZW010000032.1, read on the forward strand.
ACCCACGGACGACGGTCGCCCAGCAGAAGCTCGAGAAGGACCCGCGCCTCGTCACCATGTGGCAGGGGTATGCCTTCGCCATCGACTACCGCGAGCCGCGCGGTCACGCGTACATGCTGCTCGACCAGCGCCACACCAAGCGGGTGCTCGAGCGCGAACAGCCGGGTGCCTGCCTCAACTGTCACGCCTCGCTGCCGGAGGTCGTCGACACGCTCGGCAAGGGTGACCCGGCGGCCGGCTGGGCGGCCATGAACAAGATGCCGTACAAGGAGGTCACCAAGCTGGCCAAGCACCCCGTCGGGTGCATCGACTGCCACGAGCCCAAGACGATGGCGCTGCGGGTCAGCCGCCCCGCCTTCATCCAGGGCATCCGCGAGCTCAAGGCCTCGCAGGGCGTCGAGAACTACGACGTCAACACGCAGGCGACCTTCAAGGAGATGCGCAACTTCGTCTGCGCACAGTGCCACGTCGAGTACTACTTCAAGGGCGAGGAGAAGACCCTGACCTTCCCCTGGGACCGGGGTCTGACCGTGGACAACGCCCTCGCGTACTACGACGAGGTCGGGTGGAAGGACTTCACCCACAAGCTCACCGGGAGCCGCGTGGTCAAGGCCCAGCACCCCGACTACGAGACGTATGAGCAGGGCGTGCACGCCAAGGCCGGGGTCACGTGCGCGGACTGCCACATGTCGTACAAGCGGGAGGGGGCCATGAAGATCACCGACCACCAGGTGCGCAGCCCCATGACGAGCGACGTGACGATCAACCAGTCGTGCCTGACCTGCCACAACACCACCGAGGCGGACATGCGCGACCGCGTCGAGACGATCCACGACCGCTACGAGGCGGCCAAGAACGTGTCCTTCGACGCCCTGACGGCCCTCATCGGGGACATCGAGAAGGCCCAGACGTCCGGTGTCGCCGAGGACCGGCTCGAGAAGGCGCGCTCCTACCAGCGCAAGGCGCAGTTCTTCGTGGACTACGTCGTGTCCGAGAACTCCCGCGGCTTCCACGCCCCGCAGTACACGCTCCGGGTGCTCAACGACGCGACGGACGCCTCACGTCTCGGACAGCTCGCACTCCTCGGGGTGGAGCCCAAGACGACGACGAGGCCGGCGCTCCAGCCCCCCATGACGGACTGAGCCCTCCCGCCTCGCGCAACGGTTTCCCGGCGTGTCCGTGCGACACGCCGGGAAACCGCAGAACTGCTGGAGAAACATTCGGTGAACCCCTTGCCAACGACCGTCGGCGGGATTAGAAAGGAACTACCGAACCGCCTCGGCGGATCGGAATCTTCCTCACTTCGGTGAAGAAGATCGAAGGCCCGGGAACTCATACTTCCCGGGCCTTCACCTTCCCACCGCGACCCGGTTCGGACGCGGACGATTCTCGGCCCCGTGGCTCTCACACCCACGGGGCCGCGACGTGCCCCTGCCAACGCGGGCCGGCCCAGCGGCATACGGCTGCATGCGAAGGCCCTGCGGTCTCACACACCGCAGGGCCACCACCATTGAACCGGCCCGACCCCGTCCGCCCAAATCGACACGCCCGTCGACGCGCGCGACGCTCGACATAGGATTTCGGCCATGACCGACCAGGGCAGCGACACGAAGGCCCAGGCTGGCGAGCCGGGTGGGGCCGCCGGGCTCGAGGACCACGCCACCTTCGCCCACGTCGACGACGGGTTCCAACGGCTGTGGACGCCACACCGGATGGCCTACATCATCGGCGAGAAGCCGGGCGACGAGGCCGGCGCCGGATGCCCCTTCTGCACCGCCCCGGACAAGCCGGACGACGAGGGCCTCATCGTCCACCGGGGGACTCACTGCTACGTCGTGATGAACCTGTTCCCCTACAACCCCGGCCACCTGCTCATCTGTCCCTACCGCCACGTGTCGCTCTACGTCGATCTCACCGACGAGGAGACCGTCGAGTTCACCCGGCTCACCAAGGCAGCGATCCGGGCGCTCGAGGCAGCCTCGGGCCCGCACGGCTTCAACCTCGGCATGAACCAGGGGGCGGTCGCGGGCGCCGGCGTCGCCGCGCACCTGCACCAGCACGTCGTGCCGCGCTGGGGCGGCGACTCGAACTTCCTGCCGATCGTCGGGCAGACGAAGGCCCTGCCCGTCCTCCTCGAGGACACCCGACAGCGCGTCGTCGCCGCGTGGCCCGCTGACTGACACCCGATCGTCACCGCCGGGCGCAGCAGGCGAGCGGTGCGTCCCCGGCCCGGTCAGTAGGCTGGACCCACCATGCTCAACAGATTCCTGCGTGCGACCGTCACCAAGCTCCTCGGCCCCATTGCCCACCTCTTCCTGCGGCTCGGCATCAGCCCGGACATCGTGACCATCGTCGGCACCGTCGGAGTCAGCGCTGGAGCGCTGATCTTCTTCCCCCGCGGGGACCTCTGGGTCGGCGTCCTCGTCGTCACGGCCTTCGTCTTCTCCGACACCATCGACGGCATCATGGCGCGGCAGTCGGGCCGGTCGACCAAGTGGGGCGCCTACCTCGACTCGACCCTGGACCGCGTCGGCGACGCCGCCATCTTCGGAGGCCTCGTCCTCTACTACGCGTCCATCGGCGACAACAGCGTCATGGCGGGGCTCGCCCTCGCCTGCCTCATCCTCGGCAGCGTCGTCTCCTATGCGCGGGCCCGGGCCGAGGGCCTCGGCTTCACCGCCTCGGTCGGGATCGCAGAGCGCGCGGACCGACTGGTCGCGGTGCTCGCGGCGGCCTTCTTCGCCGACCTGTTCGACTCGACGCTCCTGCTCGGCGTCGTCCTCGCACTGCTGGCGGTCGCGAGCTTCGTCACGGTGCTGCAGCGCATCACCACCGTCCGCTCGCAGGCGCTGGCCACGGGAGAGGTCAACCATTGACGGCAGAGCCAGGCACCGCTGAGCTCAGGGCGCCGCTGGCCAAGCGGGTGACCGATACGGTCACCGTCGCCGGCTTCAAGCTGGGCTGGCGCGCCCTGCGGGGGTTGCCCGAGCCGCTCGCCTACGGGCTGTTCGACCGCATCGCCGACCTCAGCGTCAAGCGCGGGGGCAAGCGGATCGAGCGCCTGCGGGCCAACTACCGCCGCGCGCGCCCGGAGCTCGACGACGCAGCCCTGCAGGCACTGGTCCGGGCCGGGATGCGCTCCTACATGCGGTACTACTGCGAGGCGTTCCGACTGCCCTCCTTGAGCCGGGAGCAGATCAACGGGGCCGTGGTGTGCCGCGGCGACGAGGAGGTGCGCCGCTTCACCGAGAGCGGCGAGACGGTCATCGCCTTCGTGGGGCACCTCGGCAACTTCGACCTGGCGGCCGCCTGGGCTGCGGGGCAGCTCGCCCCGACGACGACGGTGGCCGAGCGGCTCCAGCCCGAGGAGGTCTTCGAGGAGTTCGTCGCGTTCCGCAACTCCATCGACATGGACATCATCCCCTTGACGGGTGGCGGCGACCCCTTCGCCGCGCTCGTCCAGGCTGCTCGCGCCGGGGGCCGCATCATCGCCCTGGCCAGCGACCGCGACCTGACGAGCAACGGCGTCGAGGTCGACCTCGTCGGTCACCCGGCGAGGATGGCCAAGGGCCCGGCCGTGCTGTCCCTCCTCACCGGCGCCCCGCTCTACTGCGCGGCGATCCACTACGAACCGGCGCCCAACGGCACCGGGCTGGGCGGCTACCGGACCGTGATCGAGTTCAGCGAGCGGCTGTACCCGCGAGTGCAGGGTCCGACCTCCGCCAAGGCCCAGGACCTCATCCAGCAGTGTGCAGACCATCTCTCGGTCACCATCCGTGAGCACACGTCGAGCTGGCACATGCTCCAGCGGGTCTTCGTCGAGGACCTCTCCGGCGGACCGCGATGAAGCCTCCGGAGACGCGGGTACCGAGGACGGGACGATGAGGATCGGCATCGTCTGCCCCTACTCCTTCGACGTGCCGGGCGGGGTGCAGTTCCACGTCCGAGACCTCGCCGAGCACTTCATCGCGGAGGGCGAGGAGGTCTCCGTCCTGGCACCCGCCGAGACCGAGACGGCCCTTCCTGACTACGTCGTCTCCTCCGGTGGGGCGACCGCGGTCCGCTACAACGGGTCGGTCGCGCGGCTGAACTTCGGTCCGGTGACCGCGGCCAAGGTCGGCCGCTGGCTCGACCACGGCCGGTTCGACGTGCTGCACATCCACGAGCCGATGGCGCCGAGCGTGAGCGTGCTCGCCCTCATGGCGGCCGACGGGCCCATCGTCGCGACGTTCCACACCTCGATGATCCGGTCCCGCACGATGCAGACGGCCTACCCGATCATCCGTCCGTCCCTGGAGAAGGTGGCGGCCCGGATCGCCGTGAGCGAGGACGCTCGCCGGACCGTCACGACGCACATCGGCGGCGACGCGGTCGTCATCCCCAACGGTGTCTACGTCGACAGGTTCGCCTCGGCACCGCGACGGCCCGAGTGGACGAGCACCCCCGAACGGCCGACCATCGCCTTCCTCGGACGGATGCACGAGCCGCGCAAGGGGCTGCCGGTCCTCGCTGCTGCGCTGCCGAGCGTGCTCGAGCAGGTGCCCGGGCTGCGCCTGCTCGTCGCGGGCCCGGGAGACCCCGATGACATCACCCAGGGCTGGCCCGAGCAGGTGCGGCGAGCGACGGAGTTCCTCGGGGCGGTCTCCGACGACGACAAGGCCTCACTCCTTGCCTCCGCCGACGTGTACGTGGCTCCCAACACGGGGGGAGAGAGCTTCGGCATCATCCTCATCGAGGCCATGTCGGCTGGGGCGTGCGTCCTTGCCAGCGACCTGCCGGCGTTCTCCCGCGTCCTCTACGGCGGCGCCGTGGGGGCGATGTTCCACAACGAGGAGCCAGACCACCTCGCCGCCCAGCTGGTCGCCCTGCTCAAGGACCCTGACCGTCGGGCAGAGCTCGCGGCCCGGGGCCAGGCCAGGGCCCACATCTTCGACTGGTCGGTCGTGGCGGACCAGATCCGGGCGGTCTACGAGACGGTCATCGAGGGGCGGCTCGCGGCGCGGACCGAGCCCGCCACGCGATGGAACCGCTTCCTGCGCGGCGGTGCCCGGTGAGTGACCTGTCCTGGGTCTTCGCGGTCCTCTTCGTCCTCGTCATCATCGCCTGGTACCTCACCTACACGGCGGCCCGGCTCGACCGGCTCCACGTGCGGCTCACCGGCACCCTCGCAGCGCTCGACGCCCAGGTCGTCCGCCGGGCCGAGGCGTCCCTCGAGCTGGCCAACAGCGGACTCCTCGACGGCGCCACCTCGCTCATCCTCGCCAACGCGGCGGCGGAGTCCCTCGAGAACCCCGGCGAGCACGGCGAGATCCGGGAGGTCGTCGAGAACGACCTCACCGAGGCGTTGCACGTCTCCCTGACGCACGAGGTCTGCACGGCCCTCGGCGAGGACGGACCGCTCGGCATCGACCACCTCGCCCGCCTGCGGTCCGCCTGCAACCGCGTGCAGCTCGCTCGGCGCTTCCACAACGACGCCGTCACCGACGTCCGACGCGTGCGACGCAAATGGGCGGTGCGCCTCTTCCGACTGGCCGGCCACACCCCGATGCCACGGACCGTCGAGTTCGACGACGAGATGCCGCCCGGGCTCACCGCCTGACCCGGATCGGAGGCGGTGCGGAGGACCCCGGCGGGGGGCCTACGATTTGGGGAACAACCGAGCACGAAAGCAGGACGAGCGTGAGCACTCCCGAGACCCAGTCTCACCCCCAGCCCGACACCGGCACCGGCACGCCCCGCGTCAAGCGTGGCATGGCCGAGATGCTCAAGGGCGGCGTCATCATGGACGTCGTCAACGCCGAGCAGGCCAAGATCGCGGAGGACGCCGGCGCCGTCGCCGTCATGGCCCTCGAGCGGGTGCCCGCCGACATCCGCGCCCAGGGCGGCGTCTCCCGGATGAGCGACCCCGACATGATCGACGGCATCATCGAGGCGGTCTCGATCCCCGTCATGGCCAAGGCCCGCATCGGTCACTTCGTCGAGGCCCAGGTGCTCCAGAGCCTCGGTGTCGACTACATCGACGAGTCCGAGGTGCTGACCCCGGCCGACTACGCCAACCACATCGACAAGTGGAAGTTCACCGTTCCCTTCGTCTGCGGGGCGACCAACCTCGGCGAAGCCCTGCGCCGCATCACCGAGGGCGCCGCGATGATCCGCTCCAAGGGCGAGGCCGGCACGGGTGACGTGTCCAACGCGACCACCCACATGCGCCAGATCCGCCAGGAGATCCGCCGTCTGCAGAACCTCCCCGAGGACGAGCTCTATCTCGCGGCCAAGGAGCTGCAGGCGCCCTACGCCCTCGTCGCCGAGGTCGCCCGCGAGGGCAAGCTGCCCGTCGTGCTGTTCACCGCGGGTGGCATCGCGACGCCGGCTGACGCGGCGATGATGATGCAGCTCGGCGCTGAGGGCGTCTTCGTCGGCTCGGGCATCTTCAAGTCCGGCAACCCGGCCCAGCGCGCCGAGGCGATCGTCAAGGCGACGACGTTCCACGACGACCCCGACGTCATCGCCAAGGTCTCCCGGGGCCTCGGTGAGGCGATGGTCGGCATCAACGTCGACGAGATCCCGCAGCCGCACCGGCTGGCCGAGCGCGGCTGGTGACGTAGCCGCAACCCCGAGCACGCCGTATGCCGCTGGGCTGACTGAGCCCAGCGGCATACGTCTGCCTGTGGCGGGTTCTCGTCGCTCGCGACACACCCGCGGACCGCGAGCTCACCGCAGCTGCAGGGCGAGGCCGCCCGCGCTGTCCGGGTGTGTCGGCGGCACGGCACGCTCAGGCCTCTGGCGAGCCTTCCTCGACCCCGGAGAAGAGCGCCGTGAGGTCGAGCGACGGAACGTGCTTGTGTGAGGCGAGCGAGACGTACTTGCGGGCCATCGTGTCCTTGCCGAAGCCGAGGACGGTGCTCAGCAGGCCGATCGCCTCGGCCAGCTCGTCGGCAGGCTCGACCGTGACGACCCGGCGCCACATGGCCTCCTCGAGCGAGTTGAAGGCCATCTGCACCTCCGAGATGTCGAAGCCGGCACCGAAGCGCTCGGCGGCGATGCGGTCGGCGTAGGCGCTGAGCGGGGCGAGGTTGCGTGTCTCGATGGCGCCGACGACGAGGTCGAAGAGCTTGGCCAACCGGTCGCGGGTGAACGTCTCGCCGGCCTTCTCGTAGTGGCTGACGTGCGACCGCTGGAGTGCGGTGAACGCCTCGTCCAGGATGCTCGTCTCGGACTCTCGCAGCTGGGTCTCCAGCGTCATCGGCACTCCTTGGGTCGGGTCACCCCATCGTTCCAACCGGGGCCGGGCAGGAGGGCGAAACGTGACAAAGACAATGCCGCCCCGATCACGTGACGGCGCCGCGCCGAGCGAACTCGGCTCGGGTGTACTCACGCCCGTCGAGGACCGCCCGGAGGTGGCCGGCCGCCTGGACGGCCTCGACGTGCGTCACGTACAAGGGTGCGAAGCCGAGCCGCACGATGTCGGGCTCGCGGTAGTCGCCGATGACACCGCGCGCGATGAGGGCCTGCACCACGGCGAAGGCGTCGGGGTGACGCAGGGACACCTGCGACCCGCGGCGCTCGGGTGCGAGGGGCGTCGCCACGGGCAGGTCGACCGCGAGCGCATCCAGGGCCTCGAGGAACGTCGAGGTGAGCGACAGCGACTGCGCGCGCACGTCCCGCATGGTCAGGCCGTCGAACACCTCGAGAGCCGCCTCGAGGGCAAGGACGGACAGCATCGGGGGAGTGCCGACCCGGACCCGGTCGATCCCGAGCGCGGGCTCGTACTCGCGGTCCATCTCGAACGGTCGAGCGTGGCCGAACCAGCCCGTGAGCGGCTGGTCGAAGTCGGCCTGGTGCCGCTCCGCGACGTAGATGAAGGACGGGGCGCCGGGGCCGCCGTTGAGGTACTTGTAGCCGCACCCGACCGCGACGTCGGCACCGGAGTCGTCGAGCCGGACGTCGACGGCGCCGGCGGAGTGGCACAGGTCCCAGCAGGCGAGGGCACCGACGTCATGAGCCGCGGCCGTGATGGCCGCCAGGTCCCAGAGCTCGCCGGTTGCGTAGTCGACGCTCGAGTACGCCGCGACCGCGACGTCCGCGCCGAGCTGGGCCAGGGCCGCGGGCGCCTCCGTCGGAGGCACGCGACGGACCTCCAGGCCCTCGACTCGAGCGGCCGCCTCGGCCATGTAGAGGTCGGTCGGGAACGACGCCGGGTCGGTCAGCACGATGTTGCGCCCGCGCCGCAGCCGCGCCGCGCCGACCACCGCCTTGAAGAGGTTGACCGAGGTCGAGTCCGTGACGACGACCTGGCCGGGCGCAGCACCGACGAGCGCGCCGATCCGGTCGCCGACCCTGGTCTGGGCACCCCACCAGTCCGCCTCGTTCCACGACCGGATCAGGCGCTCGCCCCACTCCTGCTCGACGACGCGGGCCAGTGCAGGCGCCACCGAGCGCGGCAGGGCCCCCAGGGAGTTGCCGTCGAGGTAGATGACGCCGTCGGGCAGCTGGAACCGGGCTCGCGTCCCAGCGAGCGGGGACCGGGCGTCCAGCTCATGGGCTCGGGTCTGCAGGTGATCGGGGATCTGGCCGGTCATGGCTCGCAAGGTACCGCGTCGGCCTACGCTGGTTGGCGAGGTGCAGAGGTGTCCGAGACGTCACACGACCGGCCAGACCTGGCGGCAGCGCGCGAGGCCTTCGCGCGTGGCGACTGGCTGACTGCGCGCGCCGGCTTTCTCGCGGCGCGCGAGACGACGGGCCTCGAGCCCGCGGACCTCGAGCAGTTGAGCACGGCAGCCTGGTTCCTCGGCGACGGGCCCGAGTCGCTCGCCGATTCCGAGCTCCTCTTCGAGCGACTTGCCACCGACGGGGCGACCACCGACGCCGCCGATCTTGCCCTGAGGCTCGCGCTGGAGTGGGCGCTCAACGGCGAGATGACGGTCGCGTCCGGGTGGCTCGTCCGGGCGGACCGCCTCCTCGAGGGCGGGCCAGCCCATCCCGCGAAGGGCTACGCGGCCTACTGCAGGGCCGGGCTCTCACTCGACGTCGGTGGCGATCCGGGGCCGGCCCAGGCGGCCGCGGAGGAGGTGACCCGGATTGCCGAGGCGTTCCGCGACCCGGCACTCGGCTGCCTCGGCAAGGTGCTCAGGGCCATGGCGGCGATTCGTTCGGGTCGGGCCCTCGACGGGTTCAACGAGCTCGACGAGGCGATGCTCTCCGTGCTCGCCGGGCGGGTGCATCCGCTCTGGGCGGGCGACGTCTACTGCTCGGTGATCCACCTCTGCGAGCAGCTGGGCGATCTCCAACGAATGCGCGCCTGGACCGACGCCCTCGAGCGCTGGGCAACGCCGCTGTCCCGGACCTTCGTGTACGCCGGCGTGACGAGAGTTCACCAGCTGCAGCTCATCAGCGCGGAGGGCGGCTGGGACGTGGTGGAGGCCGAGCTGGGTCCACGAAGCGATGCGCTCGGCCGATCACACGTGTGGGTCGCTGGTGCGGGCTACACCGAGCTCGGCGACATCAAGCGTCTGCGCGGCGACCTGGACGGGGCGCGGGCCGCCTACGACCGTGCCTCAGCCCTCGGCGTCGACCCGCAACCCGGCCACTCGCTGCTCCTGCGCGCCCGCGGTCAGGCGCACGAGGCGCTCTCGCAGCTCCGGGCCTCGCTCTCCCAGCGCGACCGACTCGGGCGCGCCAAGCTGCTCCTGGCGGGCGTCGAGGTCGCGCTCGAGCTGGGCGATGCCGCGGCAGCCGGGCAGCTGGCCACGGAGCTCGTCGACACCGCTGGGTTCTATGCAACCCCAGGACTCCTCGCGCGGGCCGACCACGCCCAAGCACTCGTCGCCCTGGCCAACGGACGACAGCGCGAGGCAGCGGCCCTGCTCGACTCGGCGGCCCGGGTCTACCGCGAGCAGCGCTACCGCTACGCCACGGCCACGGTGCACGAGCACCTGGCCCTGGCCCATCGCGCGCTGGGGCAGGAGGCGCTCGCCGATGCGGAGCAGGCGACCGCGCTGGCGATCTATCGCCAGCTCGGCGCCGAGCCCGACGCCAGACGGCTCGCCCCCGCCGCGCGTCCCGGCGGACTGACCGAGCGAGAGGTGGAGGTGCTTGCCTGCGTGGCATCCGGGGCCAGCAACCGAGCGGTTGCCTCCCGGCTGCGGATCAGTGAGAAGACGGTGAGCCGGCATCTGGCCAACATCTACACCAAGGCTGCGGTCAACTCCCGGACAGCGGCTGCCGCGTGGGCCCGTGAGCACGGCATCGTCGCCCGGCGCCCGGACTGACCACGCTGCACCGAACGCACCACGCTCCCCGAGACGAGTGCACGATTCGCTCGATGTGCCCCACGGGCTCGTCTCCGTAGCGTCTCCGTGGTGGGAACCCGCCCACCTGCTTTCCGGGAGAACGACATGACGACCACGACACCAGTCGAGCCGATCGACCAGAGTCCGAGGGGCACCGACACCGCCGACGAGGTGGCGGGGCGACTCCTCGACGTCCTCAACGACGGCAGCATCGCCGTCCTGGCCAGCCTGGGCCACCGGCTCGGCCTCTTCGACACCCTGCTCGCCCTTCCTCCGGCCACCAGCCAGCAGGTCTCCGACGCGGCAGGCCTCGACGAGCGCTACGTCCGCGAGTGGCTCGGCGGCGTGGCGACAGCGGGATTCGTGGACTACGACCCGGTGGCTCGCACCTACGCGCTCCGGCCCGACCACGCGCCGTTCCTCACCGGGGCGAGCCCCGACAACCTGGCGCGGACCCTTCAGTACGTCACCCTCATGGGCGAGGTCGTGCCGAAGGTCGCCGAGGCCTTCCGGTCCGGCGGCGGCCTCACCTATGCCGACTACCCGGGCTTCCATGAGATCCAGGCCGCAGACACCGGTGCGGTCCTCGACCTCGCCCTCGTCGACCTCATCCTCCCGTGGACGGGTGCCACCGACCGGCTGCGCGCCGGAATCGACGTCGCCGACGTCGGTTGCGGATCGGGCCACGCGGTGAACCTCCTCGCCCGAGCCTTCCCGGCGAGTCGCTTCACCGGCATCGACTTCGAGCCCGACGCCATCGGGGCGGCGCGTGCGGAGGCCGCCGCCTGGGGGCTGACGAACGCCACCTACCTGGTGGCTGACGCAGCAGCGGAAGCCAGCCCAGCGGCATACGACCTCATCACGGCGTTCGACACCATCCACGACCAGGCCCACCCGGCAAAGGTGCTCGCGAACATCTACGCCGCGCTGCGACCCGCAGGCACGTTCCTCATGGGCGACATCGACGCTGCCACCCGCCTTGAGGACAACCTGGACCTGCCCTGGGCCAGCTTCCTCTATGCCGTCTCGACCACCCACTGCATGTCCGTGTCGCTGGCTCAGGGCGGCGACGGCCTCGGGACCGTGTGGGGCGTCGAGCGCGCCGAGCGCATGCTCCGTGAGGCAGGGTTCGCGACGGTCGAGACCCACCGCCTCGAGGAGAACCCCTTCAACGTCTACTTCGTCGCTCGCGCCTGACCCTGCGGGGCCGTCGATTCACGGTGACCGCGCCGGGCGGCATACCCTCCCCTCATGGCTGCACCCCGCATCGGCATCCTCGCCGTCCAGGGCGACGTCCGTGAGCACGCGAGCGCCCTGACCGCCCTCGGCGCCGAGGTCGTCACCGTCCGGCGACCGACCGAGGTCGAGACGATCGACGCGCTCGTCATCCCCGGTGGTGAGTCCACCGTGATGGACAAGCTCGTCCGCGCCTTCGACCTCCAGGAACCGCTGCGCAAGCGGCTCGCCAACGGCATGCCTGCCTACGGCTCCTGCGCGGGGATGATCATGCTCGCCGACCGGATCGCCGACGCCAGGGACGACCAGGAGACGCTCGGTGGGATCGACATGACGGTGCGGCGCAACGCCTTCGGGCGGCAGGTCGACTCCTTCGAGACCGACCTCGACTACGCCGGCTTCGACGGGTCGGTGCATGCGGTCTTCATCCGGGCCCCGTGGGTCGAGGAGGTCGGCGAGGGGGTCGAGGTGCTCGCCCGCGTGAGCCACGGGGCCGCCGCCGGTAGGATCGTCGCGGTTCGGCAGGGAAACCTCATGGCGACGTCCTTCCACCCCGAGGTCGGTGACGATCGCCGGATCCACGCCGAGTTCGTCAGGATCGTCGAGCACAGCCGCTGAGGCACGAGCCGGCGAACGCATCAGGAAACGGAACGCGAGGGAACTGCATGAGCGGCCACTCCAAATGGGCCACCACGAAGCACAAGAAGGCTGCCATCGACGCCAAGCGCGGCAAGCTCTTCGCCAAGCTCATCAAGAACATCGAGGTGGCTGCCCGGCAGGGCGGCGGCGACCCGGCCGGCAACCCGACGCTCTACGACGCGATCCAGAAGGCCAAGAAGACCTCGGTCCCCAACGACAACATCGACCGGGCGGTCAAGCGTGGCTCCGGCGCGGAGGCGGGCGGTGCGGACTGGCAGACGATCACCTACGAGGGCTACGCGCCCAACGGGGTCGCCGTCCTCATCGAGTGCCTGACCGACAACCGCAACCGTGCCGCGGCCGAGGTGCGGACGGCCCTGACCCGCAACGGCGGCCAGCTGGCCGACCCCGGGTCGGTGGCCTACGTCTTCAACCGCAAGGGCGTCGTCATCGTGCCCAAGGACGCCGGGAGCGAGGACGAGATCCTCGAGGTCGTCCTCGACGCGGGCGCCGAGGAGGTCAACGACAACGGCGACACGTGGGAGATCGTGTCCGAGGCCACCGACTTCGTCGCCGTGCGCCAGGCCGTCCAGGACGCGGGGATCGACTACGAGTCCGCGGAGGCCTCCTGGGTGCCCAACCTCCAGGTCCCGCTCGACCTCGAGGGCGCGAAGAAGATGATCCGGGTCATCGAGGCCCTCGAGGACAGCGACGACGTCCAGAACGTCTACGCCAACGGCGACATCCCCGACGACGTCCTCGCGCAGCTCGACAACGAGGAGTGACGCCGAGCCCGGTCGGCAGGCACCACTGAGGCCGTATGCCGCTGGGCTCGGTCCCAGCACCGGGCGGGGCCGGGCGCGGCGTGCCTTCCACGGATCCGGGGGAGCGGGCCGCTACGGTTGAGCCGAACACGTGTTCGGTCAGCAGCTGGTCAAGTCTGGAGGTGGGTCGTGCGCGTCCTCGCGGTGGACCCGGGCCTGACGCGGTGCGGCGTCGGCGTCGTCGACGGTCTGCCCGGCCGGCGCCTCGCGCTCGTCGACGTCGGGGTCATCCGCACCCCGTCGACCGACCCGACCCCGAGGCGGCTCGTGGCCCTGGAGGACGAGCTGCGGCTGTGGTTCGAGCGCCACCAGCCGGAGGCCGTCGCCATCGAGCGCGTCTTCGCCGACACCAACGTCTCGACCGTGCTGGGCACGGCCCAGTGCACCGGGATCGTGATGATGCTCGCCGAGCGCCGAGGGCTCCACGTCACCCTGCACACGCCCACCGAGGTCAAGGCCGCCGTCAGCGGCAGCGGCCGGGCCGACAAGCGGCAGGTCACCGCGATGGTCACGCGACTGCTCGGACTCGACAGCCCACCCCGGCCGGCCGACGCTGCCGACGCCCTGGCGCTGGCGATCTGCCACGTGTGGCGAGGCGGCACCCAGAGCCGCTTCGCGCAGGCCGCCGAGGCCCACGCCTCGACCGTGGTCGCTGCCCGAGCCGCCGCCACCCGCAACCGCCGAACCACGACTGCTGGAGTGCCTCGCCCATGATCGCCTCTCTGTCCGGAACCGTCCTCAAGGCCGGCCTCGACTCCGTCGTCGTCGCGGTCGGGGGGGTGGGCATGCTCGTCCACACGACGCCGGCGACCGCTGCCTCGGTGCGCGTCGGCCAGGCCGCGGAGCTCGCCACGACCCTCGTGGTGCGGGAGGACTCGCTGACGCTCTACGGCTTCGCGACGGACGACGAGAAGCACGTCTTCGAGACCGTGCAGACGGTGTCCGGGGTGGGGCCACGGCTGGCCCTGGCCCTCCTCGCCGTCCATGACCCGACGTCGGTGCGCCGGGCGCTCGGGTCGAGCGACATCGCGGCGCTCACGAAGGTCCCCGGCATCGGGAAGAAGGGCGCGGAGCGACTCGTCCTCGAGCTGCGCGACAAGCTCGGCGCCCTGGGCGGCTCGACGGGTGCCCCGGGCGTCACCACCCACCGGACGGACGGCGAGCAGTGGAGAGAGCAGGTCCGCGAGGCGCTCGTCGGCCTGGGCTGGACGGTGCGACAGGCCGACGACGCGCTCGACCGGGTCGCCCCCCAGGCGGCTGACGGCGCCAGCGTCTCCGCGATGCTTCGAGCCGCCCTCCAGGAGCTGGGCCGATGACCGTCGACGAGCAGGCCTGGGACCAGTCCTACGAGGCCACGGCGCGGATCGTCGACGCCCGCAGCGACTCCGACGACCGGCAGGTCGAGGCCGCGCTGCGGCCGCGGCGCCTCGACGACTTCCCCGGCCAGACCAGGGTGCGAGACCAGCTCGGCCTCGTGCTCAAGGCGGCCAAACGGCGGGGCACGCCACCCGACCACGTGCTGCTGTCGGGGCCGCCGGGCCTCGGCAAGACGACGCTCGCGATGATCGTCGCCAGTGAGCTCGAGCAGCCCATCCGGATCACCTCGGGGCCCGCGATCCAGCACGCGGGCGACCTCGCCTCGATCCTCTCCTCGCTCGCCGAGGGAGAGGTCCTCTTCCTCGACGAGATCCATCGCATGTCCCGCGCCGCGGAGGAGATGCTCTACCTCGCGATGGAGGACTTCCGCGTCGACGTCATCATCGGCAAGGGGCCGGGCGCCACCGCGATCCCGCTCGAGCTGCCGCCGTTCACCGTGGTCGGTGCGACGACCCGGGCCGGGCTGCTGCCCGCCCCGCTGCGCGACCGCTTCGGGTTCACCGGCCACCTCGACTTCTACGACCCGAGCGACCTGGTGACGATCCTGCACCGGTCGGCCCGCCTGCTCGACCTCGAGGCGGACGAGGACGGCATCGTCGAGATCTCGCTGCGCTCGCGAGGCACCCCGCGCATCGCCAACCGTCTGCTGCGGCGGGTGCGCGACTGGGCTCAGGTCCACGGTGACGGCAGGGTCAGCCAGGCTGCCGCCCGACAGGCCCTCGCGCTCTTCGACGTCGACGAGCGCGGCCTCGACCGGCTCGACCGGGCCGTCCTCGACGCCCTCTGCCGGCGCTTCAGCGGCGGCCCCGTGGGGTTGTCGACGCTCGCGGTCGCCGTGGGGGAGGAGCCCGACACGGTGGAGACCGTGGCCGAGCCCTTCCTCGTCCGCGAGGGTTTCATGGTCCGCACCCCGCGTGGGCGGGCGGCCTCGGCGCTGGCGTGGCAGCACCTGGGGCTGACCGCTCCGCTCGACGCCCAGGGCCTCTGGGCCGCCACTCTTCCGCTGGAGGAGACGTCCGGCGGACGCTTCGAGACGTGACCCCGACGCAACCGCGGCCAAAACGTGACCGAGCTGAGCGGCATACAGCTTCCCCTCGGTCTGACAAACCCGCACACCGGACGTAGACTCCTGCGGGCACCTCCGCCGCCACCGCGGCACCATCATGTGCCTCCGGACGTTTGACGTGGAGTCCGCCCGACCGCTGGGTCGCGCGCTGCCCGGATCGAGAAGTCGAAGGATTTGAGCCTGATATGGATAACCCCAGCGGGGCCTCCTCGTTGATCATCCTGGCCCTGCCGCTGATGCTGCTGGGCTGGATGTTCTGGAGCGCCAACCGGCGCACGAAGCAGATGCGCCAGTTCAACTCCTCGCTCAACGTCGGTGACCAGGTCGTCACCTCGTCGGGCATCTTCGGCACGATCCGGCACCTCGACGACGTCAGCGCCCACCTCGAGGTGGCAGAAGGCACGATCATGCGTTTCGACCGCAGGGCGCTGGCCATGAAGCAGGCCGACGTGACGGCCCCGCCACCCGGCCGGGCACCGTCGTCGGACGACGTGTCCGAACCCGGTCAGTGAGGCCGGACCGTGGCTCGTAGCACCATCAGGAAGTCGGCTCTGCGGAGCCTGACCGCCCTCCTCGCCCTGACCATCGCCCTCGCCGCCCTGGCCGGCGGGCTGTTCCAGTGGGCCGATGGGCAGCTCACCCCGCGCCTCGGCCTCGACCTCGAGGGTGGGACCGAGATGGTCCTCGCGCCCGTCATCGAGGACGGCTCGGCCATCAACCCCGGCCAGCTCGACCGCGCCGTCGAGATCATCCGCCAGCGCATCGACGCCAACGGCGTCGCCGAGAGCGAGATCTCGACGCAGGGCGGCCGCAACATCGTCGTCGCCATCCCGGGCACGCCGTCGGAGGAGCAGCTCGACGCGATCCGCAAGCCGTCCCAGCTGCGCTTCCGCGCCGTCTTCGTCCAGGACTTCCAGGCGACCGCGCCCCAGGCGAACTCCGGCGCCACGCCGTCCGGCACCGCCACCACCCCGGGCGCGACGGGTACGGCCACCGGCACGGCCACCGGCACCGCGACCGGCACCCCCACGGCCTCCGCCACCACGGCAGCCAACGGCGTGGTTCCCGAGGCGCTGCGCGCCGCCACCACCGCCCCGACGACCTCCCCGTCCGGCACCGCCACGAGCACCTCCCCGAGCACGCAGACACCCACTCCGACCCCGACCCCACCGACGGCCGCCGAGCTCGAGGCAGCGATCGCCGCGCAGACGTCGCGAGGCCTGCTGACCCTCGACTGGGAGCAGAAGAAGGCCGACGAGGCAGCCGCGAAGGTCGCCAAGGAGTACGTCGCCCTCAACTGCCTGGAGCCGGGCGCGGTCGACAAGGCCCCCGACCTCAAGGACGCCCCGATGGCGACCTGCGGCGAGGACGGCGTCTCCAAGTACGTCCTCGGGCCCGTCGAGATCGACGGGAGCGAGATCCGGGACGCCACGAGCGGCTACCAGCCGGGCCCGACCGGCCAGCCCACCTCGATCGTCGAGGTCGCGCTGTCGTTCAAGGACGCCGGCCGGACGAAGTTCGCTGACGTGACCAAGCGGCTCGTCGGGCTGCAAGGGCAGCCGCCGCTCGACCAGTTCGCGGTGGTCCTCGACAAGCGGGTCATCACGGCGCCGCAGGCGAAGGCGGTCATCACCGACGGGCGCGCGTCGATCACCGGGTCCTTCACCCTCGACTCCGCCAAGCGGCTGGCCGAGCAGCTGAAGTTCGGTGCCCTGCCGATGTCGTTCGCCCTGCAGACCAACGACACGATCACGCCACAGCTCGGCGAGGAGCAGCTCCGGCTCGGGCTCCTCGCCGGCCTCATCGGCCTGGTCCTCGTCGTGCTCTACTCGCTCTTCCAGTACCGCGCGCTCGGCATGGTCACCGTGATGTCGCTCGTCGTCGCTGCGCTGCTGACCTACCTCGCCCTGGTCGTGCTCGGGACGACGCACGGCTTCCGCCTGACCATGGCCGGCGTCACCGGTGTCATCGTGGCGGTCGGCGTCACGGCGGACAGCTTCATCGTCTACTTCGAGCGGATCCGAGACGAAGTGCGTGAGGGCCGACCCCTCGTCGCAGCGGTCGAGACGGGCTGGAAGCGGGCCCGACGGACGATCATCGCGGCCGACGCCGTCAACATGCTCGCCGCCGTCGTCCTCTACCTGCTCGCCTCGGCCAACGTCCGCGGCTTCGCGTTCACGCTCGGCCTGACGACGCTCATCGACCTCGCGATCGTCGTCCTGTTCACCCACCCGATGGTCCAGCTGCTCGCCCGGACCGAGTTCTTCGGCAACGGCCACAAGTGGTCCGGCCTCGACCCGCAGCGGCTCGGCGCCAAGGAGGCTCCGCGCTACCGCGGTCGCGGCCAGTTCCGACCCGCCGGGCCGGCACCAGTGACCCGCGCGACGCGTCCCGCCGAGGGGAAGGCCCAGGCATGATCAACTTCGCCCAGTTCGGCAACGATCTCTACACGGGACGCCGGTCGATCGACTTCGTCCAGCGGCGCAGGGTCTGGTACACCTTCTCCGCTGTCCTGCTGGCCATCGCCCTGTCCGGAATCCTCTTCAAGGGCCTCAACTTCGGCATCGAGTTCCGAGGCGGCATGGAGTTCCGGGTGCTCGGGGTGACCAACACCCAGAACTACGAGGCACGGGCCCAGGAGGCGGTCAACGACGCGGGCATCGCCGGCTCCGTGACGACGACGATCGTCGGTGGCAACACGCTCCGGGTCCAGACCGAGACGGCCCAGGACCGCACCGACGCCGCGCGGACGAGCCTCGCCGAGACCTTCGACGTCGGTCGCGACACGGTGAGCTCGACCCTGATCGGTCCGAGCTGGGGAGCCGCGGTCAGTGAGCAGGCGATCCGCGGACTCATCGTCTTCCTCATCCTCGTCACCATCGTCATGGCGTTGTACTTCCGCACCTGGAAGATGGCCGTTGCCGGCCTGGCGGCCCTCCTGCACGACCTCGTCGTCACGGTCGGCATCTACTCGCTCTTCGGCTTCGAGATCACCCCATCGTCGATGATCGGGTTCCTCACCATCCTCGGGTACTCGCTCTACGACACGGTCGTCGTGTTCGACAAGGTCCGCGAGAACACGGCCGAGGCATTCCACACGAAGCGGATGACATACGCCCAGGCCGCCAACCTCGCGGTCAACCAGACGCTCGTCCGCTCCATCAACACGACCGTGGTCGCGCTGCTTCCCATCGCGGCGATCCTCTTCGTCGGCTTCACCATGCTCGGCCCGGGCACGCTGCTCGACCTCTCGCTCGCGCTCTTCATCGGCATCGCCGTCGGCGCCTACTCCTCGATCTTCATCGCGACGCCGCTGCTGGTGCAGCTGCGCCACAAGGAGCCGGCCGTCATGGACCTCGACCGGTATGTCGCCAGGCACGGTGCCAAGCTGTCCCGGCGCGCAGAGGCACCCGTCGGCGGCGCCGACCTGACCGGCGAACCGATCGCGGTCGGGGCCGCGGAGCGGAGCGGGGAGCCCGGCGCCGGCGCGGGGGCGGCAGGGGCCACCCGTCCGGTGCACAAGTACGCCCAGGCCGGTCCGCGCAACCAGCCGCGACGCGCGCCGAAGTCCAAGCGGTGAGCGCGGGCGTGGGCTCCGCCGAGGACTCGCGCGAGGCGGTTGCCGAGATCGTGCGGACGCATCTGCGCGACATCCCCGACTTCCCCAAGCCGGGCGTGGTGTTCAAGGACTTCACGCCGCTCATCGCTGACGGCCCGGCCATGCGGGCCCTTGTCGTCGACATCGCCGGGCGCTACGCCGGGCGCGTCGACGTCGTCGTGGGGATCGAGGCCCGTGGCTTCATCCTCGGTGCCGCGGTGGCCTACGAGCTCGGCCTCGGCATGGTGCCGATCCGCAAGGCCGGCAAGCTGCCAGGGGAGACCTTCAAGGAGTCCTACGCGCTCGAATACGGCCACGCCGAGATCGAGGTGCACACCGACGCCTTCCTGCCCGGCCAGCGCGTCCTCATCATCGACGACGTCCTCGCGACCGGGGGAACCGCTGAGGCGACCGCGGCTCTCGTCGAACGCGCCGGTGCGGTCGTGACGGCCATCGAGGTCGTCCTGGAGCTCGCGTTCCTCGAGGGTCGCAGGCGTCTCGGCGACCGGGACGTGAACGCCATCCTCACGGTCTGATTTGCCGTGGCCCCCTAGACTCAATTCATGAGCGAGGAGGTCAGGAGCGAGCTGAGCGCCCCATCGCGGGTGCGCGCTCGCTTTGCCCGCTTCGGCGCGAGCCGGCCGTCGGGCAACCCCGTCCTCGAGCCGCTCATGACGGCGGTGCGGCAGAACCATCCCAAGGCTGACCTCTCGGTCATCGAGCGGGCCTACGCGGTCGCCGAGCGGGCGCATGAGGGCCAGATGCGCAAGAGCGGTGACGCCTACATCACGCACCCGTTGGCCGTCACGCAGATCCTCGCCGAGCTCGGCATGACGCCGCCGACCCTCGCGGCGGCGCTGCTCCACGACACCGTCGAGGACACGTCCTACGGCCTCGACGAGCTGCGGCGGGACTTCGGCGACGAGATCGCCATGCTCGTCGATGGCGTCACGAAGCTCGACAAGGTCACCTACGGCGAGGCCGCCCAGGCCGAGACGGTGCGCAAGATGGTCATCGCCATGGCCCGCGACATCCGGGTGCTCGTCATCAAGCTCGCCGACCGCCTCCACAACGCCCGGACATGGCGATACGTCAGCCCGGAGTCCGCGAAGCGCAAGGCCAACGAGACCCTGGAGATCTACGCTCCGCTGGCCCACCGTCTCGGGATGAACACCATCAAGTGGGAGCTGGAGGACCTGTCGTTCGCGACGCTCTACCCCAAGGTGTACGACGAGATCGTGCGCCTCGTCGCAGAGCGCGCTCCCGCACGCGAGGAGTACCTCGCCGGTGTGCGGACGCAGGTCTCCGAGGATCTGACGGCGGCGAAGATCAAGGCCGTCGTCACCGGACGGCCCAAGCACTACTACTCCGTCTACCAGAAGATGATCGTCCGCGGCCGTGACTTCGAGGACATCTACGACCTTGTCGCAGTCCGCGTCCTCGTCGACACGGTGCGCGACTGCTATGCCGCTCTCGGCGCGTTGCACGCGAGGTGGAACCCGGTCCCCGGCCGGTTCAAGGACTACATCGCGATGCCGAAGTTCAACATGTACCAGTCGCTGCACACCACGGTCATCGGGCCGCAGGGCAAGCCGGTCGAGATCCAGATCCGCACCCACACGATGCACCGTCGGGCCGAGTACGGCGTCGCGGCCCACTGGAAGTACAAGGACCAGACAGTCGGCGCACCGGCCAAGCCCGGCGATGGCGTCCCGCAGAACGACATGGCCTGGCTGCGCCAACTCCTGGACTGGCAGCGCGAGACCGAGGACCCGGGGGAGTTCCTCGACGCCCTGCGATTCGAGATGGGCTCGAGCGAGGTCTACGTCTTCACGCCCAAGGGCTCGGTGGTCGCCCTGCCCGTCGGCGGCACCCCGGTCGACTTCGCCTATGCAGTCCACACCGAGGTGGGCCATCACTGCATCGGCGCGCGAGTCAACGGGCGGCTCGTGCCGCTCGAGTCGACCCTCGAGAACGGCGACGTCGTCGAGGTGCTCACCTCGAAGGCCGACGGAGCCGGGCCGAGCCGCGACTGGCTCGGCTTCGTCAAGAGCGCCCGGGCACGCAACAAGATCAAGGCCTGGTTCTCCAAGGAGCGTCGCGAGGAAGCGATCGACGCGGGCAAGGAGAGCATCGCCAAGGCGATGCGCAAGCAGAACCTCCCGCTCCAGCGCCTCATGAGCCACGAGTCGATGACGGCGGTCGCCACCGACCTGCGCTACCAGGACATCGAGGCGCTGTATGCAGCGGTCGGCGAGGGGCACGTGTCCGCGCAGCACGTCGTGGCCAAGGTCGTCGCCTCGATGGGCGGCGTGGAGGGCGCCACCGAGGACCTGGCCGAGGCCACCGTCCCGACGCGGGGGGCGGCCCGGCGCCGCCGCGGCGGCGATCCCGGCGTCGTCGTCGTGGGGACGGCCGACGTGTGGGTCAAGCTGGCCAAGTGCTGCACGCCGGTGCCGGGTGACCCGATCCTCGGTTTCGTGACGCGGGGGAGCGGGGTGTCGGTGCACCGGGTCGACTGCACCAACGCCTCCCAGCTGACGGCCAACCCTGAGCGGCTCATCGACGTCGAGTGGGCCCCGTCCTCGGCGAGCGTCTTCCTCGTCCAGCTCCAGGTGGAGGCCCTCGACCGCAACCGCCTGCTCAGCGACGTGACCCGGGTCCTGTCCGACCAGCACGTCAACATCCTGTCGGCGTCCGTCCAGACGTCACGTGACCGGGTGGCCATCTCGAGGTTCACCTTCGAGATGGGTGATCCGACCCACCTCGAGCACGTCATCAAGGCGGTTCGCCGGATCGACGGCGTCTTCGACGTGTACCGGGTCAACGGCGGGAAGTCGACGGCATAGGTCGGCCGCCGCGTCGAGGTCGAGCGCGCAGCTCGCGACCCGCCAGTCCACATCGAGAGAGCAGTTCGCGACATACACCCCGTGTCGCGAACTGCTCTCTCGATCGGGTCAGCCGCCGAACTCGCGGACCCCGGCACGAGCCTGGTCGAGCCAGGCCTGGCGGGCCTCCAGCGCGTCCTTCGCCTTCTTCACCTTGGCCGGGTTGCCGGACGCCTCCGCCTTGGCGAGGTCGTCCTCGAGGTCAGCCACGGCGCGTTCGAGCTGCTCGACCATGCCCTGGGCGCGGGCCGCAGCTTCGGGGTTCGTCGAGCGCCACTTGCGGTCCTCGGCCTCGCGGACCGTCTGCTCGACGCGTCGCATGGCCTTCTCGATGCGGTCCATGTCATTCCGCGGGACCTTGCCGGCAGCATCCCACTTGTCCTGGATGACGCGGAGCTGTGCCTTCGCCCGCTCGAGGTCCGTGACGGGCAGGAGCGCCTCGGCCTCGACGAGGAGGGCCTCCTTGACGGCAAGGTTGCCGCGGTACTGCTCCTCCTCGGCCGCCACGACCGCGTCCTTGGCCGCGAAGAACGCATCCTGCGCAGCCTTGAACCGGGCCCAGAGGCGGTCGTCGTCGGTCCGGCTCGCGCGACCGGCCCGTCGCCAGTCGTCCATGAGCCGTTTGAACGCGCCGGCCGTCGCCGCCCAGTCCGTGCTCGTCGAGAGCTGCTCGGCCTCGGCGACGAGCCGCTCCTTGGCCGCCTTCGCCTCCGAGTGCACCGCGTCCAGGCTGGCGAAGTGGGTGCGCCGGGCCTTGTCGAACCGGTTACGGGCGGCGCTGAAGCGCTGCCACAGCTTGGTCTCGGTCTCGCGGTCGAGGCGCGTGGCGGAACGCTGGTGTGCCTTCCACTCGTCGAGGAGCTCCCGCATGCGGGCACCGCTCTGCTTCCACTGGATCCTGCTCTCGGGCTGCCCCGCGATGGACTCCGCCTCGTCGACGATCCGCTCGCGCTCCGCGGTCGCCGCAGCCCGCGCCTCGGCACGATGCTGTTGTTCGACGGTGCGCTTGGCGGCGACGCCCGACTGGATCTCGTCGAGCTTGGTGGCGAGGGCTTCGAGGTCCCCGACGACGGCGGCCTCCTCGACCTGCCCCGTCAGCACCTTCAGCGCCTCGGCGACGTCCTTCGAGGGCACCTCCGGCTGCGCGAGGCGCTGCTCCAGGAGCACCGCGGACGCGTAGAGCTCGTCGTACTTCCGGGCGAAGTAGGTGAGCGCTTCGTCCGCAGTCGCGCCGGGATACGAGCCGACCTCCTTGTCGCCCTCCTTGGTGCGGACGAAGACCGCGCCGGTCTCGTCCACGCGGCCGAAGGCCGCTGACGCCGAATGGTCGGTCGTGATCGCCGGAGGGGCGGTTGGCGCGACTGGGTGCGGAGCGGACTTGGCGAGCGCGGCCGGCGTGGGGATGGCGCTCGGCTTGGGGATCGATGCCGGCGTCGGTGCGGCAGCTGGAGCCTCGGGTTCCGCGGGCGCCTCTGCGGGAGCCTCAGCGGGTGCCTCGGGTTCCGCGGGCGCCTCGGGGGTCGACTCGGGGGTCGACTCGGGGGTCGACTCGGGGGTCGACTCGGTGGCGGCGTCAGTGCCGGGTTCGGCGGGCGCCTCGGGTTCGGCGGTCGCCTCAGCGGGTGCCTCGGGCTCCGCGGTCGCCTCAGCGGGTGCCTCGGGTTCCGCGGGTGCCTCAGCGGGTGCCTCAGCGGGAGCCTCAGGGGTCGACTCCGTGGCGGCGTCAGTGCCGGGTTCGGCGGGGGCCTCAGCGGGCACGTCGGGGGTCGGCTCCAGGGTCGACTCCGGGGTCGGCTCAGGGGTCGGCTCAGGGGTCGGCTCCGGGGTCGGCTCCGGGGTCGGCTCCGGAGTCGACTCGGTGGCGGCCGCGGTTGGTGTCGGCTGCTCAGGCTGGTTGCTTTCCGTCATGCCTTCTTCTCCGTGACCTTCACGCTGAGGATGCTGATCGGCGACACCGGCGTCCCGTCAGCCGGGTTGGGGTCGAGCGCCTTGTTCGCCGCGATCTTCTCAACGATGTCGAGACCTTGGGTGACCTTGCCGAAGATCGTGTAACCGCCGCCCTCGGTGGGCAGCTGGGATTCCTTGTATGTGATGAAGAACTGACCGCCGTTGCTGTTCGGGTCCTGGGTGCGGGCCATGGCGAGGATTCCGACGGGGTACGTGCCGTCGGCGGGCGCGTTCTCGATGCCGTACGTGTAGCCGGGGCCACCCGAGCCGGTTCCGGTCGGGTCGCCGCACTGGAGGACGAAGATGCCCTCCGTCGTCAGGCGGTGGCACGGGCTGGGGGCCCAGTAGCCCTCCTTGGCCAGGTGCATGAAGGAGGCGACGGTCTGCGGCGCCTTGGTGCCATCGAGCTCAAGGGTGATCTCACCGCAGGTGGTGTCGACCGTGGCAACCCAGGTCTTGCCGGCAGCTGCGGCCTTGTCGGGCACCTCCGTGAAGGACTTCGGCGCGGTCTGGAGCGCGGGCGGCTCGACACACCCGTCCGCCAGCTTCTGACCCGCGGCAAGCCCACCGTTCGCGCCGTCCGGGGCCGTGGTGGGGGCGGTGCTGGATGATGCGCCGGGCTTCGCGTCGGTCCGGTCAGGGATGAGCTGAGGCACGACGAGGACGGCGGCGAGGATGAGGATGACAGCGAGAATGACGCCGAAGACCTGCTTGTCGCGCGTCGCGTCACCGACGGGCGGCTTCTGGGTCTTCTCCAGTTCTTCGTGGCGGCGGCGCGCGCGGGCGCGTTCCTGCTCTTTCGTCACAAACTCTCCTCGGACGGGATGTGCCGGGATCAGCCCGGGCGTTCGGTCATTTTAGGGACCGTTGTCTCGCTGGTCGTGCCCAACGGGTCACGACTGCGTGACAACTCCACCTTTTCACAGCGGCACCACCGGTGACGTATGCCGCTGGGTCGCCTTCCGCGGCGTCGTTAGGCTCCCAGCGTGCTGACCATCGCCTTTCCCGCCCTCGCGTTCGACACGAACTGCTACGTCCTGGCTCCGGCGGCAGGTGAGGAGTGCGTCATCGTCGATCCCGGGATCGGCGTGGAGGACACCCTCCGTGAGGTCCTCGCGACGCACCGCCTGCGCCCCGCCGCGGTGCTGCTGACCCATGGCCACGTCGACCACGTGTGGTCAGTCACGCCCGTGTGCGGCGCCGACACGGCCGCCTACATCCACACCGACGACCGCTACCGGCTCGTCGACCCCCTCGGCCAGAGCAACTCCGGACTCGCGGCCATGCTCGAGCAGCAGTTCGGCTCCCGGGCCAGCTGGGCCGAGCCGAGCAACGTCGTCGAGATTCGAGACCGAGCCCGCCTGACGCTCGCCGGGCTCGAGTTCGACGTGCTGCACGCCCCCGGCCACACCGAGGGCTCGGTGATGTTCGGCACGGACGGTGTCCCGGACGGTGTCGCCGACCAGGTCGACGTCGACCGGACCATGCTGACCGGTGACGTCCTCTTCGCCGGCTCGATCGGCCGTACGGACCTTCCGGGTGGTGACCACGGTGCGATGCTGCGCAGCCTGCGCGACGTCGTCCTGCCACTGCCGGACACGACCCTTGTGCTGCCCGGCCACTACCACGCCACGACCATGGCCCACGAGCGCACCACCAACCCCTACCTGAGAGACTTGCCCGCGTGAGCAACCCGCAGCCCGCCACCGCGACGACGACCAAGGTCACCCCGATCAGTGGCTTTCCCGAGTACCTCCCGTCCGAGCGCATCGTCGAGCAGCGCTTCCTCGACGTGATCCGGGAGACGTTCGAGCTGCACGGTTTCTCCTCGATCGAGACTCGTGCCATCGAGCCGGTTGACCGGCTCCTCGGCAAGGGCGGCGACACCGACAAGGAGATCTACGGCGTGTCCCGGATCGCCGGCGAGGACTCGGACGGCGCGAAGTGGGGCCTGCACTTCGACCTGACCGTGCCGTTCGCGCGCTACGTGCTCGAGAACGCCGGAAAGCTCTCCTTCCCGTTCCGGCGCTACCAGATCCAGAAGGCGTGGCGTGGTGAGCGGCCTCAGGAGGGCCGTTATCGCGAGTTCACCCAAGCCGACATCGACGTCGTGGACGTCGGCGCCCTGTCACCGCACTTCGAAGCAGAGATGCCGCTCGTCATCGCGGACGTCTTCAGTCGGTTCCCCGTCGGCGACTTTGTCATCCAGGTCAACAACCGCAAGATCCCCAACGGCTTCTACCAGGGCATCGGCCTGTCGGACGTCACGGGCACACTGCGGATCGTCGACAAGCTCGACAAGGTCGGGTCCGACACGGTCGGCGAGATGCTCGTCGCGTCCGGCGCCACCCGTGGCCAGGCAGATCGCTGCCTGGCCCTTGCCGCGATCCGCACCGCTGACCTCAGCTTCGTCGACCGAGTCCGGGATCTCGGCGTGACCCACCCCTTGCTCGACGAGGGCCTCGAGTCCCTGAGCACGGTCATCGGCACCGCGATGGCCCACGCACCGGGCAAGGTCGTGGCGGACCTGCGCATCGCCCGCGGCCTCGACTACTACACCGGCACGGTGTACGAGACGCAGTTCATCGGCCACGAGAGCTGGGGGTCGTTCTGCTCCGGCGGTCGGTACGACGCGCTCGCCTCCGACGGACGCAACACCTACCCTGGCGTCGGCATCTCGATCGGCGTGTCGCGCATCCTCGGCCTCCTCATCGGAGAGGGCCTCGTCAAGGCTTCGCGGTCGACCCCTGCAGCGGTCCTGGTCGCCCTGACGGACGACGAGTCGCGCGACCGCTCGGTGGCGGTCGCCTCGGCACTGCGCGCGCGAGGTGTGCCGTGCGAGGTGGCTCCCTCAGCATCCCGTTTCGGCAAGCAGATCCGCTACGCCGAGCGGCGGGGGATCCCCTTCGTCTGGTTCCCCGGAGCGGGGGAGACGGGTGACGAGGTCAAGGACATCCGCAGCGGCGAGCAGGTGCCCGCCTCCGCAGACAGCTGGGTGCCACCGCAGGAGGACCTGCGCCCCACGGTCACGCGCGCCGACTGAACCGAGCTCCGCCACCACGACCTCGAGTGGCCCCGCTTTCCACACGACCCGTGTGGAAAGCGGGGCCACTCGAGCTGAGGGGGTGGGTGAGTGCGTGGGCCGGAGGCCTCAGGAGTCCCGCGGCGGGCGCAGTCCCTCGTCTCGCAGCTCGAGCGCCGCCAGAGCCCGGACCACCTCCGGCTCCCGGCGCCGCCACGCACCGACAGGATCGCTGCTGATCCTGGCGAGGGCCGTCATCGGCTGGTTGGCCAGCGCACGGAGCGCGAACAGGTCCAGGTCGTCGCTCGAGTCGATGAACCGCTGCGCGGTCGAGGCGCGGCGGATGAACCGGACGCGCACCCACAGCCAGAGGCCGCCGACGGTGAGGATCGGGAAGAGAGCCGTCAGCACGCCGAGCCAGTCCGCGACGCTCTCGACGGTGGCGGCCATGTCGGTGCCCGCGTCTCGCAACGTCGTGCCCGAGCCCGCGGCGCGGTCGAGCCAGGACTCCAGCTCGTCTCCCACGAGCGGAAGGCGGCCCGCCTGGTCCCCGGCGCCCGTCAGTGCGCCGTGCACCGAGTCGCCGGCGGACGTCAGTGAGTCGGCTGGGGCACGCAGCTGCCGCAGGGTGTCATGGACCTGCCGCCCGAGCCACAGCCAGGCCGCGACCCATCCGAGGACAACGACGTCGGCGAGCAGCTGGCGGGTGCGGCGAGCGGTGGTGTCCGCATAGAGCTTCATCGACGACCTCTCGGAACGGTCCGGGCACGGAGCTGCGCCTCGGTGACGGAGCGAGCCCAGCGGCATACGGAGTGGATCAGCGGACCCGAGCGGGACGCCGGTCCGGTGCCGGCGACCAGCTCACGCACTGGGCTCGGACAGCGCAGCGACGAGGACCACATACGCGACGACGACGATGACCAGCGTCGCGAACCATGCCACGAGAAACCCTGCGGCATAAGGGCGCAGCCGCGGGCGGCTGAACGCGATCACCCCGCCGACGACACTCGGCAGGCCGGCGACGAGAAGGGCTGGGAATCCGCCGTGTCCGACCATGGCCCCGACGAGGAACGACAGGACGATCATCCCGCCGGCGACGAGCGCCCCGATGGTGGTCGGGCGCCAGTGCGCGGCCGGCGATGGTGCTGGCGGGTTCATGGCTGCACGATGACACATCGGCACGCGTCCGTGAGTGAACAGGTCCGGCGCATGTGCCGCTCGGCGCGTGACTACAGTGGGGAGCGCGCCGGCGCGACCCGCCGGCCGGGCCCGCGGCAACGAAGCCGCGGCCCCCCTCATCGGAAGGATCAGACCGCAGATGAAGGTTGGCATTCCACGCGAGGTGAAGAACCACGAGTACCGCGTGGCCATCACCCCCTCCGGCGTGCACGAGCTCGTCCGCAACGGACACGACGTCTTCGTGGAGCGCGACGCCGGCCGCGGCTCCTCGATCCTCAACGAGGACTACGAGGCGGCCGGGGCAGCCATCCTCGACACGGCCGACGACGTGTGGGGTACCGCAGACCTCATCCTCAAGGTGAAGGAACCGATTGCGGAGGAGTACCCGCGGATGCGGGAGGGCCAGGCCCTCTTCACCTACCTCCACCTCGCTGCCGACAAGGCGCTCACCGAGGAGCTCGTCGCCCGCAAGGTGACCGGGATCGCCTATGAGACGGTCGAGCTGCCTGATCACAGCCTCCCGCTGCTGGCCCCCATGTCCGAGGTCGCGGGCCGGCTCGCGCCCCAGGTGGGCGCTCATGCCCTCATGCGCGCCGAGGGCGGACGCGGCATCCTCATGGGCGGTGTGTCCGGGGTCTACGCCGCCAAGGTCGTCGTCATCGGCGCCGGCGTGTCCGGGATGAACGCTGCGGCGATCGCGCTCGGGATGCAGGCAGAGGTGCTGCTGCTGGACCGGGACATCAGCAAGCTGCGCCACGCCGACTTCATCTACCAGGGTCACTGCCAGACGGTGGCGTCCAACGCCTATGAGATCGAACGAGCCATCGCCGACGCCGACATGGTCATCGGGGCCGTCCTCGTCCCCGGCGCCCGTGCACCACGCCTCGTCACCAACGAGCAGGTCTCGCGGATGAAGCCCGGCTCCGTGCTCGTCGACATCGCGATCGACCAGGGCGGATGCTTCGAGGACTCCCGGCCGACGACGCACGCCAACCCGACCTACACGGTCCACGACTCGGTGTTCTACTGCGTGGCCAACATGCCGGGAGCGGTTCCGCACACGAGCACCTACGCGCTCACCAACGTCACGCTGCCGTACGCCATCGAGCTGGCGAACCGCGGGTGGCGGGAGGCCCTCCGGGCAGATCACGCGCTCGGCCTCGGCCTCAACACCCACGGGGGAGCAGTCACGTACGCCCCCGTGGCCGAGGCCCACGGCATGACCTCGATCACCCTCGACGAGGCCCTGTCCTGACCCCTCCGGCACCGGCCGACCCGACAGGGGCGCCTCCTTCGCCGCCCGAGCCGCGGACCACACAGCTCGACCGTGAGGTCCGCGGCTGGCTCGACCACGTCCGGGTGGAGAGGGGCGCCACGGAGAACACCCTCAAGTCCTACGAGCGGGACCTGCGCAAGTACCGGCACTACCTGCACGACCGCGGGATCGAGCGGGCCGGCGCCGTGACGGAGCGGGACGTTACCGACTTCCTCGCCTCGCTCCGCGAGAGAGGCCTCGCGGCCTCCTCCGCGGCGCGCACCCTCGTCGCCGTCCGGGGCTTCCATCGGTTCCTGGCGCTCGAGGGCGAGGTGGCGGGAGACCCGGCGGGCAACGTGGCCCCACCGACGCCGCCCAGCCGCCTGCCGAAAGCCATCGCCGTCGATGCCGTCGAGCGGCTGCTCGCAGCCGCATCGGTCGGCGACACGCCCGAGTCGCTCCGCGACCGCGCGCTGCTCGAGGTTCTCTACGGCATCGGAGCCCGGATCAGCGAGGCGGTCGGTCTCGACGTGGACGACCTCGAGACCGGCGGTCCCGGTGAGGTGGGCGTCGTACGGCTCCTGGGCAAGGGCGGCAAGGAGCGGATCGTCCCGGTGGGACGCTTCGCGGTCGAGGCGGTCGACGCCTACCTGGTGCGCGGACGACCTGCCCTGGCGCAGCGCGGGCTCGGAGGACCGGCCCTCTTCCTCAACACGCGGGGGCGGCGGCTGTCCCGGCAGAGTGCCTGGTCGGTCGTGCAGCGCGCCGCCGACCGCGCCGGGCTCACCGAGCACGTGTCCCCCCACACGTTGCGCCACTCCTTCGCCACCCACCTGCTCGACGGTGGCGCCGACGTCAGGGTCGTCCAGGAGCTGCTCGGGCACGCGTCCGTGACGACCACGCAGATCTACACCCTCGTGTCGCCACACCGATTGCGGGAGGTCTATGCCGGGGCTCACCCGCGCGCGCGCTGATATGGTCGCAACTGATCAGCGAGAGGCTGACCGAGCGCGCGGCCGAGGGCACAACCGAGCGGAGTGGAAGACCCGGTGAACGACGAGTCACACGAGACCATGCAGGACGAGCGGGTCGACCGTGCCGGGTCGACCGGGCTCACGGACGGCAGGAACGGCTCGCTCGGTCACGAGCCCGGCTCCGCCAACCACCTTCCCTCGGTGGCGCCGACCGTGGGGGGCAGCCTCGGTCCCACGGGGCGACCGCTGCCCGACTTCCCCGAGCCGGCGCCGTTGCCCAGCCATGGGCCCGCACGCATCATCGCGATGTGCAACCAGAAGGGCGGCGTCG
Source organism: Intrasporangium sp. DVR (assembly GCF_040365325.1). Classification (NCBI taxonomy): domain Bacteria; kingdom Bacillati; phylum Actinomycetota; class Actinomycetes; order Micrococcales; family Intrasporangiaceae; genus Intrasporangium; species Intrasporangium sp. DVR. The sequence goes on from NZ_BAABZW010000032.1 coordinate 100,126, forward strand.
GCAAGACGACGACCACCATCAACCTCGGAGCGGCCCTGGCCGAGCTGGGTCGCAAGGTCCTGGCCGTGGACTTCGACCCGCAGGGGGCCCTGTCCGTCGGTGTCGGGATCAACGCCCAGGAGCTGGACGTCACGATCTACAACCTGCTCGTCGAGCACGGCCACGACGTGCGGGAGGTCATCCGACCCACCCAGACGCCGAACCTCGATCTGCTGCCCGCCAACATCGACCTGTCGGCTGCCGAGGTGCAGCTCGTCGGCGAGGTGGCCCGCGAGCAGGTCCTGGCGCGCGTCCTGCGGCCGGTCCTCGACGACTACGACGTCATCCTGATCGACTGCCAGCCCTCGCTCGGGCTGCTCACCGTCAATGCGCTGACGGCGTCCCACGGCGTGATCATCCCGCTCGAGTGCGAGTACTTCGCGATGCGGGGTGTCGCTCTGCTGATCGACACCATCGACAAGATCACCGACCGGCTGAACCCCCGGCTGCAGGTCGACGGCATCCTCGCGACGATGTACGACTCCCGGACCCTGCACAGCCGGGAGGTCGTCTCCTCGGTGGTCAACCACTTCGGGGAGCAGGTCTTCCACACCGTCATCAGCCGCACGGTGAAGTTCCCGGACGCGACGCTGGCGGCCGAGCCGATCACGTCGTACTCCTCCGACCACTCCGGGGCAGCGGCCTACCGGCAGCTCGCCCGGGAGCTCATCGCCCGGGGCGGCGCCGCCTGAGTCGGCGGGGACCATGCCCGAGCCCGAGACGCTCGACCGCCACCCGGTCGAGGATCCAGCCGTTCCCGGGGGTGTCATCACCCGGCGCGCAGCGGTGCCGTTCCAGGTGCACCTCGACGTCTTCTCCGGCCCCTTCGACCTGCTCCTCGGACTGATCAGCAAGCACAAGCTCGACATCACCGAGGTGTCGTTGGCCACCGTCACGGACGACTTCGTCGCGCACATCAAGGCGGCCCAAGCGGCCGACAACGACTGGGACCTCAGCCAGGCTTCGGAGTTCCTCCTCATCGCCGCGACGCTGCTCGACCTCAAGGCCGCGCGACTGCTGCCCCAGTCCGGTCCCCAGGACGACGAGGATCTCGCGCTCATCGAGGCTCGCGACCTGCTGTTCGCCAGACTCCTGCAGTACCGGGCCTACAAGCAGATCGCGCAGACGATCCGCGAGCGAATGGCCACGGCGGGGCGGATCACGGCCCGGCAGGCCGGGCTGGAGCCCCACTTCGCCCGCCTGCTGCCCGAGCTCGTCATGACGGTCACCCCTGACCAGCTGGCGATGATCGCGGCGCGGGCGATGATCCCCCGGGTGCCCCCAACAGTCGGGCTCGACCACCTCCATGCACCGCAGGTCAGCGTCCGGGAACAGGCCTCGATCATCGTCTCCCGGCTCCGGGCACGCGGTCAGGTCTCCTTCCGCAGCCTGGTCGCCGATGCGGACAGCACGCTCGTCATCGTCGCCCGGTTCCTGGCCGTCCTCGAGCTGTTCAAGGAAGGCGCCATCGCCTTCGAACAGGCGGAGGCACTCGGCGAGCTCGACATCCGTTGGACAGGAAGCGAGGAGGGCGACGTCGCGATCGACGACGAGTTCGACGAGTCCGACGAGTCCGACGATGACAGCGAGCAGAGCGACGGCGGCAGTCCTCAGGACGAGGACGCCGGCGAACTCACCGGGACCAACGAGAACGCGAACGACAGCCGAAGCGACGGAGCGACCAATGACTGACCAGGACGAGGCTGGGACGGCCGACCCGGCGCCCCTGACCGACGAGCAGATCGCCTTCGACATCAACGACTTCCCCGGTGGTGCGCGCTCCGCACTCGAGGCGGTCCTCATGGTCGTCGAGGAGCCCGTGTCCGAGGTGGCCCTGGCCTCCGCGCTCGAGCTTCCGGTCGAGGATGTTCGATCGCATCTGGTCGCCCTCGAGGGGGACTATGCCGCCGCTCACCGGGGTTTCACGCTGCGCAACGTTGCGGGCGGGTGGCGGATGTACAGCCGGGCGGACTACGCCCCCGTCGTCGAGAAGTTCGTCCTCGACGGGCAGCAGGCGAAGCTGACCCAGGCGTCCCTCGAGACGCTGGCGGTCATCGCCTACCGCCAGCCGGTGTCGCGGGCGAGGGTCAGTGCCGTGCGAGGAGTCAACGTCGACGGGGTCGTTCGGACCCTGATGTCCCGAGGCTTGATCGAGGAGGTGGAGGACGTCGGCGAGGGCGGCGCGGTCCTGTACCGCACCACCCCATACTTCCTCCAGCGGATGGGGCTGTCGTCGTTGGACGAGCTGCCACCGCTGGCCCCCTACCTACCCGATGCGGACGTCATCGATGAGCTGATCGAGGAGGGTCATTCATGACCGAGCACAGCAGGTCTCCCCGCCAACCGCGCAAGCGCGGATCGGCCCCCGGGGGAACGGGATCCGGACGTCCGAGCGGGGCCAAGCGGGCCGGTGGCGGCGGGGGAGCGCAACAGGGCGGGTCAGGCTCGGGCAGTGCCCCCAAGAGCGGACGCGGCGGCGCGTCCGGTCGCACATCGAGCAGCGGTGGGAGGCGAACGACCGGTCCGAGCTTCGCGGGGTCGACCAAGCCGAGCCAGCCGACCCGTCTGCCCAGTCGGCCCGCAGCCCCGCCCGTCGATGTCCACGACCCCGAGGGTGTCCGCCTGCAGAAGCTCATGGCGGCGGCCGGGGTGGGATCGCGGCGGGTCTGCGAGAACCTCATCGAGCAGGGGCGCGTCGAGGTCGACGGCCACGTCGTGACGGAGCTCGGTGTCCGGATCGACCCGCGCAGCCAGGTGGTCCACGTCGACGGCGTGCGGGTCAACCTCGACGAGGATCGCGTCTACCTCGCCTTCAACAAGCCCAAGGGTGTCGTCACGACGATGAACGACGAGCTCGGGCGGATCAGCCTGGCTGACTACGTCGGCAACCGCGAGCAGCGTCTGTTCCATGTCGGCCGGCTCGATGCCGACACCGAGGGCCTGTTGTTGCTCACCAACGACGGTGACCTTGCCCACCGCCTCCAGCACCCGGCCTACGGGGTCCTCAAGACCTACCTCGCCACGGTGCGTGGACCGGTCGGCAAGGACGTCGGCAAGCAGCTGCGCCAGGGCGTCGAGCTCGAGGACGGTCCGGTCAAGATCGACTCCTTCAAGGTGGTCGACTCCCAGCCGGGCAAGGCCCTCGTCGAGGTCGTGCTCCATGAGGGGCGCAAGCACGTCGTGCGCCGCATGCTCGAGGCGGTCGGGCACCCGGTGCTCGAGCTGGTCCGGACCGAGGTCGGTCCGATCCGGTTGGCCGACCTCCGCTCGGGTCGGATGCGCCGGCTGAACAAAGCGGAGATCGGCGCGCTCTACAAGGCTGCAGGTCTGTGACGGCGTGAGCAGACACGTTCGCGTCGTCGGCACCGGCCTCATCGGCACGAGCCTGGGGATGGCGCTGTCCGCCGCGGGATTCCACGTCACTCTCGAGGACCCGTCGCCCACGGCCTGCCGGCTCGCGCGTGACCTGGGCGCGGGGCAGCTGGCCACGGATCTCGATCCGCTGGGTCCCCCCGAGGTCGTCGTCGTGGCCGCGCCTCCCGACGTCGCCGCCGCCGTGGTGGTCGAGTCCCTGCGCCGTTGGCCCGAGGCGGTCGTGACCGACGTCGCCTCGGTCAAGCAGACCGTGCTCGATGACGTCCTCCGCTCGGGCGTGGACGCGTCTCGGTACGTCGGCTCGCACCCCATGGCCGGCCGGGAGCGCTCCGGTGCGGCCGCAGCGCGACGGGACCTCTTCGACGGGCGGGCCTGGGTCGTCGCGCCACACGAGCACTCGAGCCCGGAGGCCGTCCGACTCGTCCGTGAGATCGCAACGGTGGTCGGGTCAGCGGTCCGGGTGATGCCGGCGCGAGAGCACGACGAAGCGGTCGCCGCCGTCTCCCATGTCCCGCAGGTGGCAGCGAGCGTCGTCGCGTCGTGCCTGCGCGACCTGCCGGAGCCGGCCGTGGGCCTCGCCGGCCAGGGGCTGCGCGACGTCACGCGCATCGCCGCGAGTGATCCACGCCTGTGGACGCAGATCCTGGCCGGAAACGCCGCGGCGGTCCGGGAGGTGCTCCTCCACGTCCGGGCCCAGATCGACGAGGTCGTCGATGCGCTCGGCTCGCTGACGGTCGGCGAGGGCGAGGGAGCGTTGGGGGCACTGAGCAGGATGCTCGAGGCGGGCAACCTCGGCCAGGCTCGGATCCCGGGCAAGCACGGCGCGGCTCCCACCGCCTACGCCGTGGTCTCCGTCCTCGTGCCCGACGAGCCCGGGTCCCTGGCGCGACTGCTCACCGACATGGGGGACGCTGGCATCAACCTCGAGGACATGCACCTCGAGCACGGGCTCGGCCAACCCTTCGGAGTCGCCTACATCTCCGTCGTCCCGGCGGCCGCGGAGCCGCTCGCCGAGACCCTCACCTCGCTCGGCTGGCAGCTGCACGACTGAACCCACCGTCACGTCGCCCGACCACAGGCCCACCCAGCCGTATGCCGCTGAGCCGGCTCAGCGGCATACGGCTGGGTTGCGCTCCGGCGGGGGAGGAAAGGGTGCCCCGCCCGGCCACTAGGCTGCCGCCCATGCCGCAAACCCCGGTCAGCCCCGACGTGTCCCAGCCCGCTCACCAGCCGACTGACCAACCCCTCGCCGGCTTCGTCGTCGCCATCGACGGACCGTCCGGGTCCGGCAAGTCGAGCGTCTCCAAGCAGGTGGCGCGCACGCTGGGCTACGCCTACCTCGACACCGGCGCCATGTACCGGGCCCTGACCTGGTGGTGCCTCGACCGGCACGTCGACCTCGATGACCCTGCCGCGGTCACTGCGGCCGCCGGTGGCCTCCCGCTCGACATCGGCACCGACCCGGACGCCCCGCACGTGCTCGTCGGCGGCGTCGACGTGGCCGCCGCGATCCGCGAGACGCGCATCTCGACCCACGTCTCCAAGGTCGCCACGGTGATTCCCGTGCGTGAGCTGCTGCGGCGGCTGCAGCGCGAGCTGATCTCCCGGGCGGGTGCATCGCGCGGCGGTGTGGTCGTCGAGGGCCGTGACATCACGACCGTCGTCGCACCCGACGCATCGGTGCGGATCCTGCTCACGGCGTCCGAGGCCGCCAGGCTGGCGCGCCGGTCCCGTGAGCTGCACGGCGATGCCGAAGCGACCTCGGTGAGCGCGACCCGCTCTCAGATCGTCGATCGTGACCGGCTCGACTCCACCGTGTCCGAGTTCACCGTCGCGGCCGACGGGGTGACGACGGTGGACACGTCCGACCTGGACTTCGACGGATCGGTCCACGCCGTGCTCCAGGTCGTCGCCGCTGCACGGGCATGACCACCAGCGCGGGCCTGCTCGTGCCCCACCGACGACGAGCCGCCTACGGCCACCGTGTGGGCCGGGCGATCTTCCGCACTCTCTACGACGGGCGGGCCATCCACTCGCATCGCGTCCCCGCCGAGGGTCCCGTCCTCCTCGTCGCCAACCACGCGGCCTTCCTCGACGGCCCCTTCGTGTTCTCGCTCGCGCCGAGACCGGTCACCTTCCTCGTCAAGCAAGAGGCCTTCCGCGGCGTGTTCGGCATGGTCGTGCGCGGCGCCGGTCAGATCCCCATCGACCGGACGACCGGTGACCGTGCTGCGCTCGCGGCGGCGCTCGCCGTCCTGGCGCGGGGCGACACCGTCGGGATCTTCCCCGAAGGAACTCGTCGGGACGGGGACGTGGACGGCGTGAACCATGGCGCCGCCTGGATCGCGCTTCGCTCTGGTGCCCCGATCGTTCCGGTGGCGGTGCTCGGCACGAGGGTGGCCGGCGCGTCCACCGACAGCTGGCCCCGGCCGCGCACCCCGCTGACGGTCGACTTCGGCGAACCCTTCCACCTCCACCCCGACCTCGCCGTGCCCGGTCGGGATCGGCTGCGCCGAGCCAGCGACGAGCTCCGGCAGGCGCTCGCGTCACATGTTCGTCGAGCGCGGGTGGACAATGGTTCCTCGTCCTGAGCGCGTCAGGGTCTGTCATGACCCGTCTGCGGCGCGTCGGACGCGAAAGACATCCCGCACCACTGATTCGAGGACACCGTGACTGACGAGACCGCCCGCCCCGCCGACGAGGGCGCCCCGATCTCGGCGGACGACGACCGGTCGGTCGAGCGAGCCCTCCGGGCCGGCCTTCACGAGTTCGAGCTCAGCCCGGAGGACCAGGCTCTCCTCGACACCCAGGACGAGTTGCTCGCCGGCGCGGCCGAGCGGGGGCCACTCCCTGTGGTCGCCGTGATCGGGCGGCCCAACGTCGGCAAGTCGAGCCTCGTCAACCGCATCCTGCGTCGCCGCGAAGCCGTGGTCGAGGACGTCCCCGGGGTGACGCGCGACCGCGTGTCCTACGAGGCCGAGTGGGGCGGCCGGCGCTTCACGATCGTCGACACCGGTGGCTGGGAGTCCGACGTCACGGGGATCCACCTGCGGGTCGCCGAGCAGGCCGAGATCGCCATCGACCTCGCTGACGTCGTCATGTTCGTCGTCGATGCGACCGTGGGGGCCACCGACGACGACGCGTCGGTCGTCCGGCTGCTGCGCAAGTCCGGAAAGCCAGTCGTCCTGATCGCCAACAAGGTCGACGACGAGCGCGGCGAGGCCGACGCTGCAACGCTGTGGAACCTCGGCCTCGGCCAGCCCTGGCCCGTGTCGGCGGTGCACGGCCGGGGGAGTGGTGACGCCCTCGACGCCGTGCTCGACGTGCTGCCGCAGGTCTCGGCACACGGCGCCTACGCGCAGGACGGGCCCCGTCGGGTCGCCCTCCTCGGACGCCCCAACGTCGGCAAGTCGAGCCTGCTCAACAAGCTCGCCGGCTCCGACCGGGTCGTCGTCGACAACGTCGCCGGCACGACTCGTGACCCCGTCGACGAGCTGATCGAGCTCGGTGGCAGGACGTGGCGGTTCGTCGACACCGCCGGGATCCGCAGACGGGTCCACCAGGCCCGCGGCGCGGACTTCTACGCCTCGCTGCGCACGCAGACGGCTCTGGAGAAGGCCGAGGTGGCGGTGGTGCTCATCGACGCCGAGGAGGCCATCGCCGAGCAGGACATCCGGGTCGTCCAGCAGGTCATCGACGCCGGCCGAGCCCTCGTGATCGCCTACAACAAGTGGGACACCCTGGACGAGGAGCGCCGCTACTACCTGGAACGCGAGATCGAGAAGGAGCTCGTCCAGGTGCCGTGGGCGCCGCGGGTCAACATCTCGGCGCGGACCGGCCGCCACGTCGACCGGCTCGTGCCCGCCCTGGAGCGAGCCCTGGAGTCCTGGGACTCCAGGGTTCCGACCTCCCGGCTCAACGCCTTCCTCGGGGAGGTCGTGGCCGCGCACCCGCACCCGGTGCGCGGCGGCAAGCAACCGCGGATCCTCTTCGCGACCCAGGCCGCGACCCGGCCGCCCCGGTTCGTGATCTTCGCCTCCGGCTTCATCGAGGCCGGCTACCGACGCTTCCTCGAGCGCCGGCTGCGTGAGCAGTTCGGCTTCGAGGGAACTCCCATCGAGGTCTCCGTCCGAGTCCGCGAGAAGCGGCGCCGCTGAACCACTCCCAGGGGAATGCGTTCCCCATCCACCCCGATTCGGACGGTGGGACGGTCGTGCGCTAAGGTTTCGTTCGCCCCAAGGGGCAACGGGCTGTGGCGCAGCTTGGTAGCGCACTTGACTGGGGGTCAAGGGGTCGCAGGTTCAAATCCTGTCAGCCCGACCGTGAGGCAGGTCAGCGGAAACACCCGCTGACCTGCCAAGACAAGACGAGAGCCCCGTCCCGACTGCTACGCGGGACGGGGCTCTCTCTGTCCGTGGTCACAACGCTGGTCACAACGGCAATCAGCGACCCCGTCTCCAATACTTGAAAGCCACGGCTAATACCGGGGCGCCGGGCCCGAGCAACGCAGCCGACAGAGGACCGGCCCTGATGATGAGGTCCGCCATCTGCTCGACACCTCTGTCGCCACGTCGGACGGCCTCAGCGCGGACCCGTCTCCATGCTTCTTCCTTGGTGATCCCCTCCCGCTCGGCGTATTCCGCCACCTTCTTGTCAGCGAAGCGGTACGCCGCCCTCCCGCCCCTGTAGGCCGCCCGGACGATCACATAGACCTCATAGAGAGTGCTGGGATCGCTCATAAGAGGCAGTATGGATCACCAAGATGCTGGACCGCTTGGGCGCTACTCCGCCACGGCCCGGGCAGTGACCTGACCCAGCGCGGCGGCGGCACGGGCCACGCCCGCGTTCCCGCTCTCGGGGAGGTACGTCGAGAGGTGGACCTCGACCGTGTGACCAAGCAGCGCCGCCGCGTCCGCCGGGGTGACCCCGAGCGAGTGGAGCCAGAACGCGAGCGAGTGCCGGACCGAGTGCAGCCGGATCACGGGCACGCCCGCCGCACGGCACAACCGGCGGAAACGGTCGCTGTAGACCTCGGGGCGCGGCCCTCGCCCGAGTTCGTCCACGACGACGAGCCCGGAGTCATGCCACGCCGCCCCGGCGATGAGGCGAGACTGAGCCTGGCGCGCCCGGAGCGCCCTGAGCAGGGCGACCGTTCCGGGGTGGATCACCTCGACCGGGACCGTGCGGCGACGCTGTGGCGACTTGGGCTCGTCGGTGACGCTCTCCCGCCCGCCGAGCACCGCGACCCGACCCCGGCGAACCGTGACCGTGCCCGCGTCCAGGTCCACATCGGACCACCGCAGGCCGAGCACGTCCGCGCGGGTGAGTCCGCACAGCGTGAGCCGCCACGCCGCCGCGAGCGGGTCGGTATCCGCGTGGTCCCGGAACCGGATCACCGCGTCGGGCTGCCAGTGCTCAAGGTCGGCCCCGACGCGCTCGACCTTGCGCGGACGCCGCACCGACTTGTGCCTGACCGGATTCACCGGCAGGTCGGCAAGGTCGAACGCCTGGGCGAGCCCAATGAGCGCGAGGCGGACCGCGCGCGGCCCGAGCGGCCTGCCGACCGGGTGCGCCTTGCTCGACTTGCCACCCGAGGCCGAGAGCCACGCGACGAGCCGCTGCACGTCCGCAGCGGTCACGGTCGCCGCCTTGCGGTCGCCGATGTGGCGCAGCGCTGGGGCGAGCGCGTACCGGTACGACTCGACCGTGACCGCGCGTACGTCGGCCCGCGAGACGAGCCACCGATCGCACAACTGAGCGACCGTCTCCCCGCTGCCGCGCTCGACCTCTCGGCCTGCCTCGACCTCGGCGCGTCGTTCCGCGACCCATCCCCGCGCCTCCGCGAGTGAGTCGCGCCGAGCCTTGACCTGCCGCCGGTTCACGTCGCGGACGACGGCGACGAACCGCACCCGCTCGCCGCGCACCTCTCGGCGGATCGGCTCGTCATGGCGGGGGCACTCCGGGCACGTCCACCCGACGACGTGCTGACCGTGCGTGATGGGTTCCCAGCCGGTGCGCCTGCTACCGCGCACCCGCTGACACGACGCACACACCTTGAGCGCGTCCTCGGGGAGTCGCTGGCGGTTGCCCGCGCGACTTCCTGTCGGCTCCTTCATGGTCCTGCTCCTGTCACTTGCTCGGTCGGCCCGGCTGGCGGTCGCCACCGGGAGTCTGTTTCTTGGAGGGTCGGCCTGTCTGCGCCGCCGGGATGAGCCCGGCCTCGCGCGCCTTGCTTATCCAGCGGTCTACGGTGGCCCGGCTCACACCGAACTCGGATTCGTACTCGGCCACCACATCGGCTCGGGTGCGGCTCGGGTCGCGATACCTGGCTGCCAACTCGTCAAGGTCCGGCACGAAGCCGCGCCCACGGACGGCGGCGGGCGGCAGGATTACCAAGTCACCCGGGCCGGACTCCGCTGCCGCGTCGAGATACTGCGCGACGGCCTGGGCGATCCGCTCGGTCGGCACCGAGGCGAGGAATCGCCCGTCAATCCGCGCGCCCGGCGGCACGTCGATCTGCAACGACGTGAGGTGAGCCGCGCTCCTGCTCGTGCGCGCAATCGTGGCCCGGTAGGTGACGCCCGCCTCGCGGTCGATCACCTGCGCGCCGTTCTCGACGTGCTCCGGCGGCTCGGCCTCGACCAATCGCCACGCTCGCCCCTCCGTGTCTGTGACGCGCCGGACCTCGGGCTCTGGTGCCCCCGGGCGTGGGCGCTCCCAGCCGGTGACCCACCACTCCTTGTTTCTCGCTGTCCTCATATCTGAGATGCTTCCACCCCTTGATTGAGAAAGCAAGGTGAGAAACGCTCTGATCAGCGGGTCCGACCGGATCACAGCCATCAAGACAGAGAGAGGTAAGCCATGACCACGACGACCGCCGTTGAGTCGGTTCTCACGGTGCGCGACGTTGCGCGGCACCTCGGATGCCGTGACGAGGAAACCGTCTATCGGCTGATCCACCGTGGAGACCTGCGGGCGATCCGCGTCGGTCGGCTTGTCCGTGTGCCGGAGTCCGCGCTGCGGGACTTCATCGCCGGTCGCTGACCGGCCCACGATCCCCGCCGGGTCGGGCCGAGATGATCGGCTCCGCTCGGCCCGGCGGCCCAAGACACACGAACGGCGGCGGCCCGAGGAAGCCACCGCCGTCCAAAGAGAGACCTTTGCGAAAGGGGTCGTTATGAAGGTAACCGGCCCGGCGACTTACCGCCGGGGTCTCGACGCGGCGACGCTGGCAGTCCGCCTCACGACGTACGTCGTCCACCGCAGTCAGTGGGGCGGATGCGACCTCTGCGGGCACTACTCGCCCGAGTCGCTGCGATCGTGGCGCGTCGTTCACGGGGTAGGTCGGGTCTACGTCTCGCACCGACTCTGCCCGTCGTGCTGGGCCAGGTGGTCCGAGGGACTGCGGCAGGTCCGGGCTCTGAGCCCGGAGGACCGCGCCGCCATCCTCACGGCCTCTCGCGCAGGCAACCGCGACGAGGTGCAGCGGGCTGCGGGCCAACGCCGAGGCGAATGCGCGGCGGTGTGGCATGAGCGGTGTGGACCATGACGACTGAGCATCCTGGCGGACCACCGCCGACCGCTACCGACACCGCTGCTGGCTATTGGGCCGGGCGAGACTCCACCACCACGGAGCCGCCCGGCCCTGTTCGTCTGCGCCCCGGGGATCATCCCGACCGCGTGCTGATCGCCGCGAGCGTCGCCGCGAGCGGCTGGCCCGTCCTGGCGCTGTGGCCCGGAACCAAGCGCCCGACGCACCGGGGCTCGGAGGCGGATAACCATGCCGACCACTGGCTCACCTCACCCGCTGCCGTCGTGGCCGCCGCCGATGAGCACGACGACCGCGAGCCGCCCGAGGGCGCGCGCCGGGGCAGCCCATCGTTCGCAGTCATGACCGGGCAGCCATCGTCCGCCCTGGCAGGGTTGGCGCTCGCAGGCATCGACCTCGACGGCAACGCCGACGCGCTGACCGCCCTGCTCGTGGAGGCTGGACCCGACGCGGAGCAGTGGGCGGCGGAGACGATGAGGGTCCAGCGGGTCCACGACCGGGCGCACCTGTGGGGAACGGTGGCGGGCGACGAGTGCCCGCCGACCGGCGACCTCGCTCCCGGCCTTGAGTGGCGCGGCTCGACGGGCTACGCGGCCCTGCCCGGCTCCCGGCACCGGTCCGGGGCGCTCTACGAGGTGACCGGCGGACGATACGAGTTCACCGGGGGCGAGCACCCTCCCGGCTCGGTCTACCTGGGACTGACCGACCCCGGCGATGCCGACCCGCTCGGGCTCGTCGCATGGGTTCACCCGCTGCCCGTACCTGAGTCGCTGCTCGCGGTGATCCGTCGTCGGCTCGGGGCGAGCGCGGAGGTGACGACCCGGGGCGGCACGAGCACCGATGAGGCGCGCGCGTTCCTCGCGGCCCGCTCGACCGGGCCGGGCCCGACGACGAGTCCGCGACCTGCTCCCGGTCCGCGTGAGCGGCGGCCCGGCGCGGCATACCTGCGCCTGCTCGACGCCCTCCGCAACGCCGGGCTGGTGGTGCGCGAGCGCGGGGCGGCGCGCGCGGTCGCTCAGTGCCCAGCACACGACGACCGGGAGCCGTCCCTCTCGCTCCGCGCGGCGGTGACCCAGAGCGGCGGGGCGACGGTGCTGCTCAAGTGCCATGCCGGATGCACGGACGGCCCGGACGGGACTCACGACCCGCGCCCTGTGCTTGACGCCCTCCGGCTGCGAGTGAGCGACCTGTACGACGACGACGAGCCTAGAGACGACGAGAGCGGAGACGCGGTGACGCTGCACACGGTGGGCCAGGTGCCCGACCCGGACGAGCCTGTAGACCCCCACGGTGCTCGGGTGAGTGCCCGGCTCGACTCGCTGCGGGTCCAGCGCGACGCTATGCGGCTGCTCAAGGCGGAGGAAGCCGCCGCAGACGCCGCGACGATGCCGCCGTTCGACGCGGGCACGCTCGCGGAGGTGCTGGCCCGTCCGCCGGAGCCGCCGCACCGCGTGGAGGGACTGATCCTGTCCGATGCTCTGACGCTTGTCGTGGCCCAGCGCAAGACGGGCAAGACGACGCTCGCGCTCAACCTCTCGCGCTCGCTGCTGATCGGTGAGCCGTTCCTCGGCGCGTTCCCCGTGTGCCCGCTGGCTCCGGGCGAGCGCGTGGCGCTGCTCAACTACGAGGTGAGCGCCGCGCTCGTGGCGGAGTGGGCCGACCGGATCGGCATCCCGGCTGACCGGTTCGTGCTCGTGAACCTGCGCGGTCGCCGCAACCCGCTGGGGCACGAGGGCGACCGGGAGGCGCTGGCGGAGTACCTGCGCGGTCAGCGTGTCGCCTCGGTCATGGCCGACCCGTTCTCGCGGATGTTCACCGGCGACAACGCCAACGACGCCGGGCAGGTGACGCGGTTCCTGGCCGACCTCGACTCGTGGGCGCGTGGGCCGGTCGGCGCGAGCGACGTCGTGCTGACGGCGCACGCGGGCTGGGAGGGCGAGCGGGCGCGCAACTCGTCGGCCCTTGAGGACGCGCCCGACTCGATCATCACGCTCACGACCGGAGCCAGGACGGGCGACCCCTCCGGGCGCTACCTGCGGGCGCTGGGGCGCGGGGTGGACGTGGACGAGGACCGGCTCACGTTCGACCCCGTGACGCTGCGCATGAGCATGAGCGGCCGGGGCTCGCGGACCGCGACCGGCGACGCGCTCGCGGTGGAGCGGCTCGTGCCGGAGGTGGTCGCCTACGTGAGCGCCCACCACGCCGACGCCCCGGGCGGTCTCGGGGTGAGCCAGACGGCCTTGGAGGAGGGGCTCGACGGCAAGGCGGAGAGGGTGCGCAAGGCGGCGCGGCTCGCCGCCGACCGGGGACTGATCGCCCGCCGCAAGGGTGCCCGGGGCGCATGGCTGCACTTCCCCACGGAAGCCGATCCGGGGTCCCACGGATCCGACGGGGGAGACCCGCCCGAGCCGGAAAGGGCACCCCGTCCCACCCCGTCCCACCCCGTCCGGGACGCGGTCAGTGACCCCGTCCCCCCGTCCTATAGGACGGGGACGGGGACGACGACGCCGCAGACGGGCGACAACGCTCGGGACGGGGACGGGGTCGGGGACGCCACGGCGGTGCTGGACCTGCGCGATTGGGGGCGGTCGTGATGCTCCCCGCCCACACGCCGCACGGGGGCGGCTCCCTCCACCAACACAAACCCGCGCGCGCGATAACCCGCCCGCGTTTCCCGCTGCTCGACTCGCACCCGGAGGCGAAACCATGACCGGTCCCAACCTCGCCGACCTGCGCGCCCGGCTCGCGGCTGCTCAGGCTCTCGCCGCCGAGAGCGTCCCGCCCGAGGTGTGGCCGCTGCTGACCCGGCTCGACGGCGCTCCCGTGCCGGACGGCTTCACCGCGTGGCGGGTCGGACCCGAGGGCGGTCCGGTCGTGGCGGTCCCGGCGTTCGCCCCCGACGCGCCGCACGAGTTCCGCCGACGCTGGCTCGCCCGAGCGTTGGCGACGGCGCTCGGGCGGTGCCCGCTCTGCGGCGAGGTGGCCTCGCTGGACCGCGAGCCGCCGGGACCGGGGGAGCAGGGGCGCGCCGCCTTCCACGCCCTGCCGCTCTACGTCCGAGTACGCCACGCGACGGGCTGCCCTGCCGACGACTTCACCGACGCCGAGCGGCGGTGGCTGCTTCCGCCGGTCGGCACTGGGCACCGCGAACCCGACGAGAGACCGACCCCATGAGCGCCCAATCAGTCGGCGGGTCTAGGGGTTTGTGCGTCCTGACCTGCACCGATGCCCGAGTGGTCACAACCCCGGGCACAACCGCCGCCGGAACGGGCCGACTTCCAACGCGCGATGAGAGGAACACACCATGACGAGCAACTACCGCCGCCCGCGCCCGACTGAGCCGCCGCCGGTCGTGCCTGGACTCGGGCCGGACTCGGTGGCCGGGCTTAGCCCCGCAGCCGTGAGCGCCCGGGTCGCGGCTGCCGACGAGCGCCGCGCCGAGGCCGAGAGACGCACGGCGGCAAGGGCGCTCGCGCACCGGGTTGCGGCGCTGCCGCCACGCGCACGCCCCGCAACACCCCCGGAAACGCCGCGTGTGCCCCGTGGGGCCGCGAACGCCCCCGGTCGGGACAGTCACACGGACGTCGTTCCCAACAACCCGCAGAGCGGCGCGCAGCGCGAGGCGACCCCCAAGCGGGAGGGACCGCTCGTGATCCCGCTCCGCCCCTCCGCCGAGCCGCCGACGCTCACGCCCGACGAAATCGCCGCCCTGGGGCGGCTGCTCGCGCAGGCACCGCACCGCCGAGACCGGCAGCGGTTCGCCACTTCCACCCCACCGACCCGCCTCACGCGCTCGACTGCCAGGCCGCCGAGCAGTGCCACGCGGCAGCGTTTCTGACCCCGAGAGGAACCCACCATGACGACGACGCACGACACCACGACCACCGACGGCACCACGACCGAGACCGAACGACCCGCGAGGCGAGGGCTGTTCCGCCGCACGCGGCACTCCGGCCCCGACCAGCCCCTGACCGACGCGGAGGCGCAGGCGCTGGCCGCGAGGGTGCCGCACGACCCGATCCCGCTCGACCCGAACGACCTCGCGTGTGCGGAGTGTGGCCGCGTCGTGGCTGGCCCGTTCGACCTGGCGGCGGTCCGCTACGCGGAGCCGTCCGGCGTCGAACTCGCCGGGGGAGTGCTCAGCGCCTCGACCGCCGGACTGCCCGCCGAGCCGCTGACCACCTGCCCCAAGTGCGCCGCGCGTGGCGGTGTGGCTGCCGACCTCGCCGGGCGGTTGCTGCCCGGCGGGGTCGCGATAGGTGGGCTGCACTACACAGGCGAGCATGTGGCCCGCCTCGTCCGTTCGTCGCTCGTGGTGATCGACGTGCTCGGTGTCCGCCCGCCCGACCCGGACCACCTGACCCGCGACGTACTCGGTCTCATGGTCCGGCGGCTCGCCTCGCCCGGCTCGGCGCTCGCGTGGTCCCACCGGTTCGCCCCGACCCGCGCAGCCGACGCCCAGCCCGGCACCGCGAACCCGCGCCCCTGGGCGCACGTGCGCGAGAGCGCGCGGAGCGGGCTGCGCCGCGCATACGCCGACCTCATGGCCGACCGGCTCTCGCTCTCGGCCCCGCCGGTCGCGCTCGCGCCGCCGCCGATTGCGCCGCGCGACCTGCCGCCCGGCGCGCAGCCGCTCACCTCCGGGTGTCTGCTCTGCGGGGTCGCCACCGTCGCCCGCCCAGCGCTGGCGGTGGCCCGCGACGGTGGCCGGGAGGCTGCCGCGCGCCGCGTGTGGACTGCTCGCCCCCCGGTCGGCCCGGGCCCGCTCGGCGGGCGGCCCTCTGCGGCGAGGCTCGTCGGCTACACCTGCCCGACCTGCACCGAGGCCCTTGACCACGCCGGGGCGGTCGGTCCGAGCGCGATGGAACGCAGCCTCACGCGGTCTCTCGGGGTCGGGGGCAAGTGGACCGAGGGAGCCGACGCCCTGGGCGGGCTCGTCGGATTCGGCGCGCTCGCGGCGGACGCGCTGCGCGCGGGCACGCCCGCGCCGCAGCCGAACACGGCACCGTGGGCGCACGTCCCCAACCTCGACGCGATCGCCCACGCACTCACGGGGAGGGGCTGAGCATGGCTGGCGGGTGGACGCGGGGGGAGGCATCGGGCATCCCCGCCTCGGGCATCCCGGCCTCGGGCATCCCGGCGCGCAACCGTGGCACCCGTCCGCCGTTCGCACCGGGGCACGCGCTGGCCCTCAAGGGCGGCGCGTTCTCGCCGCGCGTGTACCTTCCGCTCGCGCGCGAACTCGCCGCCGGGTTGCTCGACGCGCGCCCGGACCTCGCCCCCTACGGTGGCGAGGTGGCCGCGTGGGCGGAGTGGGAGGCGCGCGCCATGCTCATGCGCCGCCACCTCGCCACGGTCGGCGACCTGGACGACGACGGCGAGCCGCGCAAGGGTCCGACCACGTGGCTGCTGCGCTGCGAGGACCGCGCCGCCCGGGCTCGCGCGTCCCTCGGGCTGACGCCGTTCGCTGAGGCGGCGCTCGCCAAGGAACGCGCCGCCGCGTCGGTGCTGGCGGTGGACCTCGCGGCGATGGCGGAGCGTGGGCGGCAGACGCTCGCGGCCCGGGTCGCGTCGGGGGAGTGGGACGAGCCCGACCCGGCGGGGGAGGTGCTGGCGGCGGTCGCCGCGCAGGGCTCCCGCGCGCAGGCGCGGGCAGACGCCGAGCACTCCGCCGCAGAGCACGCCCGCACCACGACGCACACCACCACGGCGGTGGTCGCTCACTACGCCGCCGACGACCACCACGACGACGAGAGGGCGGGAGCATGAGCACCGCGACCACGGCCACGCCCGCCACCCCGGACCCCTACGCGCTGCTGTGCGCGCTCGTGCTCGACGACGGCCAGCGGTGGGGCGACGTGGCGACGCCGTGGCAGCGCGCGGACGCCCTCGCGGTGATCGCAGCGGCCCGGGGCGACGCCGACGCTGTTGCCACCGGCCCCGCCGCCCACGCTGCCGCCGTGGCACGGCGGCACAACCTGTTGCGCGGGCGCGGAATGAGCAAGACGACCGACACGGCGGCGCTGGCGCTCGTGCTCCTGCTGACGCTCGCGCCGCGCCGGTCCCGCTCGCACGCCTACGCCGCCGACGCGGACCAGGCTGGCATCATGCTCGACACGATCCACGGGCTCGCGGACCGGTCCGGGCTGCTCGGGCTGGTGGACGTCGGCGCGCGCGCCCTCACGGTGCGCAGCACCGGGGCGACGCTCGCAGTCGAGACGGCGGACGGGGCGAGCGCCTACGGGCTGCGCCCCTGGCTGACGCTCGTGGACGAGTTGGGGGTGTGGCCCGCGACCGCGAACCACCGCCGCCTGTGGTCCGCGATTGTGTCGGCAGTGCCCAAGGTGCCCGGGTCGGTGCTGCTCGTGATCGGCACGGCGGGCAGCCCGACGGGGCTCGGTGCGGAGGTGTGGGCGGAGGCCAGCACGTCGCCCCACTGGCGCACCTCGCACCGGCCCGGCCCCGCCCCGTGGTGGTCACCCGACGACGTAGCCGCGACCCGCGCCGCCCTCACCGCCTCGGAGTGGCGGCGGCTGATCCTCTGCGAGTTCGCGGAGGGCGACGACGCGCTGACCACCCCGGAGGACGTGGCCGCGTGCATCCGGTCCGGCTCGGCGGTGCTGCCGCCCCGGCCCGGCGTGGAGTACGTCGCCGCGCTCGACGTGGGCACCCGTCGCGACCTCACGGCGCTCGTCGTCGGGCACACCGAGCGACGCGAGGCTGGCCGCGTCGTCGTCGTGGACCGGGTGCTCTACTGGCGGCCCGACCGGGCCAGCGGGCAGGCCGGGCGCGTGGACTTGTCGGAGGTGGAGGCAGCGACGCTGCGCCTGTGCCGCGAGTACCGGGTGCGGCGGCTGCGGTTCGACCGGATGCAAGCCGAGCAACTGACGGCGAACCTGACGCGCGCCGGGGTCCGGGCTGATGAGTTCGTGTTCTCCGCCGCCGGGGCCAACCGGCTGGCCCGCTCGCTGTGGGGTGCGTTGCGGGACCACGCGCTCGACCTGCCCGACGACGACGAGACCCGCACCGAGTTCCTGAGCACCCGGCTCGTGGAGACCGGCCCCGGCGTCGTCAAGATTCAGAACCCGCCCGGCAGCCACGACGACATCGTGACGGCGGTCGGGATGCTCGTCGCCGACCTCACCGAGCGGCCCGACTACGGGCGCGGGCGGGTCACGGTGCCCCGGGGCCGGGTGCCCGAGCGGACGAGCAACCCGACCGGGGCTCGCCCCGTCCTGCCCCGTCGGCTCGGTGTCGTCGTGGCCGCGAGGCGCGGCCCGCGCGGGCTGTCGGGAGGCGCGATCGTCATGCCCGGGAGCGCCAACGCGGAGGCCGACGCCTACCGTCTGCGCGCCGCGCGGGACCGGCCATGAGCGTGCCTATCAGGACCGCGCTTCCGACGCGGGAGGGGGTTGCGTCACCTCCGTTGACCGAGCGTTGCGCATTTGCTCGGCAAGATCGCGCACTCTCTCCTGCTCGGCAGCGACTTCGTCCCTGCGTAGGTAGTTCGCGGCCTTCACGACTGGACCGGCGGCCTGGGCCAGCGTCTGGAGCGATTTGTGGATGCCGTCGATGCGCCCCGGGATTGAGTCGGTCGACGTGGAGTAGGTGGTCATCCGCACAATGTCGACGTGGAGCGGGAACTCGTCTCGGTATCTCTGGCGACCGGTCCCTCTGTACGTCAATGTGACTGTGACCTCGTCCGGCGTCGGCTCGCGATTACCTTGCTCGTCCCCCGTGTACCAGATGTTCGTGAGTTGCTGTCCCGGACCGAGCGTGGGGATGACGTCGGCATAACGCTTGATCAGGAAGGGTGTAACGAGTGTCGAGGTGTCAGGCGGAACGATCGGCGAGGGGTCGAAAGTCACCTTGACGTTCCGGGCGACGCTTGGCCCCGCGTTTCGCACCACAAGGTCAATGACGCTGTGACTGTTCTCAGCACGCCGAAACTCTGCAACCAACATCGGGCGCGAGCGCGCGCGGCTGTCGTTCGCGGCCTGCCTCAGCGCGACCATTGCGACGGCTGCTGTGAGCACCGTGGCGGCTGCTGACAGCCCGACGCCATTGCTGTTGATCCACTCCCACGCGTCCGGCAAGTTCACGGCGACATGCTCCCCCGAGTCGAAGGAGACTGGCGGCCTGACACGCCGAGAGTTCTGCGAGACTCGCGACCGTGACTGTTGAGAAATGGGAGCGCCGTTCCGAGGTGCCGCTCATCCTGCTCGCGCTGGCTTTCCTCGTCGCATATGCGTGGCCGGTGCTCGACCCTCGACTCGACCCGGACACGCGCACCATTCTCGACGCCCTTTCGTGGACGGTGTGGGGCGCGTTCGCCATTGACCTGCTCATCCGGCTCGTCCTGACGGATGACCGACGGGCCTACGCCCTGCGCCATTGGTACGACGTGGCGCTTGTGGCCCTGCCGCTGCTGCGCCCACTGAGGTTGCTGCGCCTGCTCGCACTTCTGCGGATTCTCGACCGCTCAGCCGCGAACAATCTCGCCGGACGCGTGCTCGTGTACGTCGGGGGGGCAGCGGCGGCAGCGGTGGGGCTCGGGGCCCTAGCGGTGCTCGACGCGGAGCGTGACACGCCCGAGGCCAACATCACGTCCTATGGCGATGCGCTGTGGTGGGCCTGCACGACCGTTACGACGGTTGGCTATGGCGACCGCTTCCCGGTCAGCACCGAGGGCCGGATTGTGGGTGTCGTGCTCATGTTGCTGGGGATCGGCGTCGTCGGCGCGGTGATCGCCTCTGTAACCTCGTGGATTCTCGCCCGAGCCGAAGCCGAACGAGCCGAGCGCCGGAATCCCTGACGCTGTGTATATAGGGACCGCCCACAAGTCAGGCCCGATCAGTCGCCCAGGTCACAAGTTCCCGCATGGTCTGATCGACTGATCCAAAGCCCGGACGAAACGACACCTGGCGCAAACGAGAACTGTGCAGGTCGAGGTGCGGGAGTGAGTTCTCCCTGATCCGGGCCACGCAATAGCCCGCTTGGATCAGTGCGGCAGTCTTGCGCGAGTCGGTCTCTTGTTTCTCCGAGTGCCAATACTCCCCGTCGTACTCCACGACGAGCCGCGCGCTCGGGATCAGCACGTCGACCCGCCACCGGTCGATCCGGGCAGCGTGCGCGTCGGGATCGAGCGACTGCGCGGCTGCGAGGAAGGCCTTTTCGATCATGGACGTCCCGGCGGTTGAGCACAGGGGACAGAGGCGACCCGACGAGCGATCAATGACGGCGGCATCCCACACGTGCTCAGGGTTGGCTGCACATCGCCACTTGGCGACCACTCCGGCGGAGAACGGCTTGACGTGCCACGGTGTTAGGTCGTTGTCCTCGTGCCACTCCGCTGCGAGTTCGGGGTCCAGCCACGCGAGACTGCCGAACACCGACTGGCACTTGGGACAGTAGTAGTGGCCCCGTCCGGCCTGAGGTCGCCGACCTAGGTCGCGCGTCCGTATCGACTCCTGCCACTCGTGCCCGCAGCATTGGGCCGACTTCCACCACACGAGCGGGAGGTACGCAGCGGGGGTGTTCTCTGGCGTGCGATCGCCATTCCGCGTCGGGTGCCAGATCGCCGCGAGTTCGGCGTCTGCTTCCGCGAGCGACGGGCCGGGGATCTTCCTTGTCTCGTGCCCCCGGCAATAGGGGCACCCGGCGTATGCGAAGCGAATGCCTACGGTGTCGACCTTGTGGCCCTGGGGGCACCGCAGGCTGTATCTGTCCAGCCCCACCCACCGAAGGTCTCCCACAGTCAAACCGTCGTAGGGTCGCGGGTCGCGCCAAGCCGCCACCAACTCGGGCACTTCCGCTATCGGCTGCGACAGGAAGCGCTCGGTCTCCGCCGATGCCTCGGATAGACATTGGGGGCAACTAAAGGAGTGCAGGTGCTTCCCCGGAGGTGCCGCGAACCAGACGTGATCGCCTCGTCCGCACCACCACCAGCACTCCAACCGCGCCTTGATGCTGAAGCCGTCGGGGGTGCGAGTGTCGCTCTCGTTCACGTTGCCCATCCACCGGCGTATTAGGTCGGGGTGCGTTGCCGCGAGCGGAGCCGCTTTGGTTGCCACGCGGTGATGATTGCAAATGGTCACAACGCCGGTCACAAAGGGCACGGGTTGTGACCGGACGAGACGGGACGAGCCCCGGCTAACGCGCGGACTCGTTGCGGGGGAGAGGGCGAGACCGGGAGAGAACCGGCCCGGTAGTCAGGCTGGGGGTCAAGGGGTCGCAGGTTCAAATCCTGTCAGCCCGACTAACGGGGCCCGACGTGTCCACACACGTCAGGCCCCGTTTTCACGCCCGCCCGCCGATGCGCCCGGAACGCCAAGATCCGCCGTCAGGTCCCCATTTAGTCCCCACCACGCTGAGAAGCGGCTCCCAGCGGCAAGCACCGCCGCGTGGTCGGGGTGCAGATACCTCGCAGTCACGGCGGGGTCCTGGTGACCGGCGACCCGCTGGAGGACGTAGAGGTCAGTCCCCGCGTCCGCCATCCAGGTCAGCGCAGTGTGACGCAGACCGTGGCGTACCAGCCCCGCCAGGCCGAGCTGCACCACGACGTTGTCCCAATCCGTCGCGTCCCGAAGTGTCGCGGTCGTGATGACGCCTCCTCGCGGACCGATCACTAGCCGCGTGGTCTCACGTCGACCGGCGGTAAGTCGTTCCAACGTGGGCCGCAGAGGGTCGATGATCGGCACGATCCGGCGACGGCGGCCCTTCGTCGCCTTCGTGATGAGGCCACCGCGACCTGGGTATGTCTGGCGCTCAACGTGGACAAGCCCGGCTTTGAGGTCGACGTCCCCGACGAGGAGTCCTGCCACCTCGCTGATCCTCATGGCGGTGGTGGCAAGAAGGGTCACCACGTCGCCCCAGCACTGATGGTTGCCTCGCTGGACGACAGCCGTCACGAGACTGTTCAAGGTGGCTACATCGGGCAAGGCGAGGTCACGCGGGTTCGTCGCGTCACGATGCGACGTATTGCGGCGGCCAACATGCTGCCTACGGGCACGGTCCTTTGCCGGGTTGCGCGAGATCAGCCCGTCGCGCATCGCCTGGTCGAGCACGAGTACCAACGCGGCGACGGTGTTCTTGACCGTTGAGGCCCCGTACTCGGACTCCCAGCGATCAATGGCCCGGTCGATGACGCCTGCCGTGACCATCGCCACCGGCAATTGCCCGAGGGTCGGCAGCACCCTGCGGCGAATCCCCGCCGAGTACGGGTCCATGGTCGAGGAGGCGTCGATGCCGCGGGCCCAGCTCGTGCCGATAGACGCGACATAGTCCGCCAACGTCTGCCCCGGGTTGACTCCAGTTCGGGCGATGCCGACCTGCTCATCTATCCAGTTCTGCGCCGCGTGCTCGCTACCGAACTGGCGCGTCGCCTCCTCTCGGTGATGAGTGACCGGATGAGTCCAGCGGACACGAGCCAGGTACCGCGACCCGCTCTTGGCTTGGCGTACCCGGATATCGCCATGAACGATCGCGCCGATGGGCGGCTCAGCTGGCTTCTTCACGAGGCGGCAACCTCCTTAACCTGATCAGAGACCCACGTTTCGATGAGCGCGCGGGGGTACCTGTACACGCTTCCGATCTTGACGAAACGGGGGCCGACGCCGTCGAGCCGCCACCGTCGCACGGTAGACGGGTTCACGCGGAAGTGCTCGGCGACTTCATCCGTGGTCATCAGTTCGTGCACTTCCATGGCTCTTTCCTCGTCTCAGGCCGCGTCATCGGCAGCGGATGGTCGAATTGCTGAACGACTGTCCACAGGCCCGGCGGGAGGCGAGCCTCGTTGAGCCGCCACCGTCTTGGCATGCTCGTACTGGGAGCGTCGGGCCTTGGCTTCGCGGAGTGAGGCGGCGATCATCGCGGGGTAGTCGCGCTGGTCGGGTTGGGTGTCCTCCCAGACAAACCGCGGCTTGCCGTCCGAATGGAGCACGTCGGCCGCGAGCCGGTCCGCGTCCAGGGCGTCGATGCCCGCCGCTTCGAGGACCTGGCGGACGACTTCGGCGCGGTCGGCCTTGTGCTCGGTGAGGGTCTTACCGGTCCAGTAGCGGGAGACCAGGGCGCGGCGACCGCCGAGTCCGAGGCATTCGCGGTCGTGCGCCTTGCTTGGGCAGTGCCCGGGGTGCAGGCCCGGGGTGGGGTCCTTCGGCTGGATGCCGTAGCGCAGCCAGTTCGCGCAGCTCGGGGAGCACGGCAGCACGCGGACGTGCTCGTGCAGGCGGTCTATGTGGTTCTCGTACCGGCGAGCCTTCGCCACGGCTGAGGGGTCGTCGGGGTTGAGGGTGTCGGGGTTGGCCGCGTAGGTCTCGGCCACCGCCTTGGTGAGGTACTTGCACAGGTACCGCACGGTCCGGTCGGAGTCCTCGGTGCCGCCAAGCAGGCCCTTGACGTCGGTCTGCTTGCCCCACCTCACCACGTGGAACGGCTCGGCGTCCTGATCGGCGTCGAGGTCGTCGAGTGCCTGCTCCCAGGTGGGCAGCGGTTCGCCGGTGGCCGGGGCGACGTACCCGGCCTCCCCCCCGGCCCAGATCGGCCACCGGTCCGGGTGGTGCTCGGAGAACACGACGCGGTCGATGGGCGGCCACCAGATCGACACGTACGACCCCGCCCAGACGCCCTTGACGATCTTGCGGGGGATGGCGCCGCGGGCGGCGAGGTGCAAGTGCGGGGCGAGGCGGCGTTGGGGTTCGACGGCGGCGAAGTACTGGACCTGGTAGCCAGCGCAGCGGCGCAGGTTCTGAATGGTGCGGTCCACCAGCTTCGGGAACAGCAACGCATCCAACGCGGCACGCCGGTAGTCGTACCTGGCCGGGTTCCGGGGGACGCCCTCACCGGGGATCACCAGCCCGTAGGAGGGCAGGGTGCCGGTGATGAACATCGAGGGCCGGAACTCACGGCCCGTCTTCGGATCGGTGAACGTGCGACCCACCGTGCGGTGTTCGACCGGGATCGTGGGCAGGTCCGGCATCTCGTCCCGACGCCGCGTCGACCGGGTCCGTCGGGACGTCTCCTCTTCGTCCTGGTCGTCTTGCCCGGGGTCGGTGCTGTCCTGGTCGACGGCAGGACCCTCATCGGCCGGGAGTGGGTCTGTGGTCAGGTGCCAGCCTTCGCGGCACTGGTGAATCCGGAGGCGACGTGCCTTGTCCGCGCACGACGGGCAGACGCTGGACCGGGTCGAGCCGCACGGGATCGGCACCGCTGTTACGGCGTCGGTGGCACGGTCGGTGACGGTGCGCAGGATCGGTCGCACGCACACCCCGGCCGACTCGGCCACTGCCACTGAACCGGCACGGGTTCTCTGCCGCTCTCATACTGGC
>NZ_BAABZW010000033.1:0-560 GCF_040365325.1 Intrasporangium sp. DVR
ACGCCTTCCACGTCGTCAAGCTCGGCACCCAGGTCGTCGACGAGACCCGGCGCCGGGTCCAGCAGGACACCCTGGGCCGGCGCGGGCACAAGGACGACCCGCTGTACAAGATCCGCGGCCTGCTACGCCGCGGCCGAGAACACCTCTCGGGGAAACAGGTCGCCAAGCTGAACGCCTGCCTGCAGGCGGGCGACCCGAACTGGGAGGTCACCGTCGCCTGGCTCGGCTACCAACAGCTGCGCTCGATGTACCGGGCCGACCCCGCGGAAGGCCGACGCATCGCAGAGAAGGTGATCACCTCGTTCCCGACCTGCCCGGTCCCCGAGCTCGCCCGGCTCGGGCGCACCCTCAAGCAGTGGCGCGAGCACGTCCTGGCCCGGTTCGACACCGACCGGATCAGCAACGGCGGCACCGAGGCGGTCAACCTCATCATCGAGAAGACCCGACGCCTGGCCCACGGCTTCAGAACGTTCGACCACTACCGGATCCGGATCCTGCTGGCAGCCTCAGGAACCCGCCCCTACCGGCGAGGCCCAGCCCATGCTTGATTCCGAAGAGCC
>NZ_BAABZW010000034.1:0-657 GCF_040365325.1 Intrasporangium sp. DVR
TATCCCAGGGCTCTAACTCGTCAAGCAGCGGTGGTTTGGCGGTGGCCCCAGGCGGTGTGCTCATCGTAGAGAGTGCCGTGCTTGAGGCAACCGTGCAGGATGCCGATCCACCGGTTGCCCAGTGTGCGTAGGGCTTCGTGGTGCTCGTGGTCCGCGGCGCGGCGTTCGTCGTAGTAGGCGCGAGCTCCGGGACTGGTGGACAGCGAGCAGAAAGCCCATTGGTCGATGGCGTCGTAGAGACGCTTGTTGCGCACGTACCTGGCTAGCACCACCTTCTTCTTCCCCGAGGCCTTGGTCAGGGGTGAGGTGCCGGCGTAGTTCCTGCGAGACTTGGCGTCAGCGAAGCGTTCGGGGTCGTCCCCGAGCTCGCCGAGCACCCGGGCGCCGAGGACGTCACCCAGGCCTGGAAGCGAGAGGTAGATGTCGGCGTCCGGGTGCTGCTCAAAAGACTGGTTCAACTGAGTCTCCAGATTGCTGATCTGGGTGTTGAAAGCGACCAGCAGCCCCACGATGGCCCTGGTGCTGGCTGCGTAGGCCTCGACGAGCGGGGCCGGTGCGCTCAAGTGCTGGCTGCGCAGGGCGTGCTGGATCCGTTGGGCGGTGGCGTCCAGGAAGCGGCGACGCCCGCCGGCCCGCAGCGCCGTCTTGATCTGGGAC
>NZ_BAABZW010000035.1:0-3171 GCF_040365325.1 Intrasporangium sp. DVR
GGCGGCCGACACGAGATTCGGGTCGTCGAACGCCACCGACGTGCGCCCGAGAGTGTGAGAGAGTCGCATCCCAGAGGTGCCCTTCCGGGTTGAGGTGTTTGGAACCGTCGCAAGTCCCAATCTCTCAGCACGGCAGGGCACCTCGTCGTTACGGCACGCTCACCCGACCAACTTCATCGGTGGATCGAGGCTAAGAAGACTATTCCCGCGTTGCAGCGCGTGTCCGACCCAGTGCCTAGGCCGGCAGGCGGGGGTCTACGGTGACTTGTCGTGAGTTCGACCACGGCCGTGCCGCCCGCCTCGACTGTCCCGACCTTGACACGCCGGGTGTTCCGGCTGGCGACATTGTTGACCTTTCTGGCGGTTGCTCTCGGTTCACTAGTGTGCGCGAGCGAATCCGGATTCGAGTGCGGCAATTGGCCTGGCTGTACGGCTTCGGCTCTCCTCCCGTCGGGGTCGGTTAGCTCGTTCTTCTACATGAATCCCTGGATCGAGATGACGCACCGTACGTCCGCGATCCTCGTCGGCCCGGCGGCGCTCGCCGCCGCGATCCTGGCGCTTCGCCTCAAGGGTGCGGTCCCGCTGGTCAAGGCCCTGCCGTGGGTGACCGTGGCGGGTGCGCTCGTCGCCGGGTACTTCGGCCGGCAGACCGTGCTAGGTCTCCCCGTTCCCGCGTGGGGTGGCGCGCTCGATCTGGGCTCCGCGCTCGCCGCGATGGCGGCGATGGTGGTTGCGACGGAGGCGTTGGAGCGCACGCCGACGCGCCCCTCGCCGTCTCGCGTGAGCAGCTTGGCGTGGGTCAGCGTCACGGTGATGGTCGCCATGCACCTGGTCAGCCTGTTCGCCGCGGGCCCTCGCTCCTATACTCGCTGCCTGAGCTGGCCGGTCTGGGAGCTGCTGGCGGCGGACCAACTCGCGAGCGGGCCTGCTCAGGTCATTCGAATCGGCCTCGCTATCGGCGCTGCGTGCGCTGTCCTGGCCTCAAGCTGGTACGCCAGGCACCAGGCGGCGCTGCGCGGTCCGGCCGTCGGCACCGGCGTCCTGCTTGTCATCGTCCTGATCTTCGGCCTGGCCCTCCGGGTGACGCACTCCGACCAACTGGGGGTCCCGTTCTCGGTGGCCACCGTGGCCCTGCTCTGGACGCAGGTACTGCTCGCCGCCCGCGCCTCGCTACGCATTGGCGACGAACGCTGATGGGGCCGGAAGCTGCCGTTGACCCGCTCAAACGTGTGGTGGGCCCCGTCGGGCTCGAACCGACGACCGGCGGATTGAAAGGGCGGACGCACGCCCCCTTGAGCCGCCAATTCCCTTGCCTCCCAACACCTTGCCTGGCCGCTCAAGGGCGCCGAGAGCCCCAAAGTGTCATGTGTACCCGGCCAATATCCGGCCATCGCCTTCGGCCGTGAGACTACCCTCGGCCCCCGTGGCCTTCACCACGGCTGCGCCGTCCAGGGCGGGCGCCGAGGAGCAGCGTCCATCCGCCGACTATGGGCACCGGACTTCGCCCCCAATGACGCGGTCATGACAGTCCCCTCATGCCGAATTGCGGACGTCGCAGGGCGGCCCTTGACTGTGGTCAAACGGCCTAGGATCACGGGGCATGGGTGAGGCACAGGACCGGCTCGAGCGCCTGATCAAGACGGTCTGGGGCCCGCACTTCGCGAGTTGGGGTGCACGGGTTCAGGCAAGGTGTGGACGCTTCCCGATGAGCGGGATTGGGCGATGCTGGGATTCCAAACATCGCAGGCCAGCACTGGCAACGAGGCCAAGTTCACGATCAACCTGATGGTCATTGGCAAGGCCGCGTGGGAAGAGGCCAGGGCAACCTACAGTTACTACTCGGCCAAGCCGAGCCCCGAACACGGTCGCCCTGCATCGGTAAGTGCAGCGTGCGGGCTTCCTGAGTCACGGTCGGGACCACTGGTGGAGACTCGCCGGAGACGGCAGCAATGAACGTCAGGTTGCGGAAGACATACTCACGCTGCTGCAAGACGTCATCGTGCCGAAGCTGACGACTGAGATAGCCGACCAAACCCTCGGTCCTCGTGGCTCATTCGAGGCAGTCAGGCGAGCCTGACCCACGAGTCGCCGCCGTGTCGGCACCTCGAAGTCGCACGCTCATGCCGCTGTCAGTGGTCTCCGAACCTCTGTTGCGCGGCTTGCCGCGTGATGTCGAGCGCGGCACCAATGACGGTCCAGGAGTCGCCCGCCTGACGGGCGGCGCGAACCGCGTCGCGCAGCTCCTGCTCCGCGACCGCGAGACCGTTCTTTGCCGCAAGGATGCGGCGGAAGGACGCGGCGTCGCGCGCCGGGTGAGTGGAGGGGTCAAGGTGGTCCAAGCCGGTGCGGTCGTGGTTGGTCTTCAGGTTTGCCATGTCATTCACCTCATCGCAGATAGTCGAAGAACTTCGGTCGGAGCCTGTCAGCGTGGATGATGCGCGTGGGCTGACCAGCAGGCACCGCGACAAGTTCCAGCATGCGGCCGTGTTGGTCAGGGCCGATCACGAGGAGGCGGTCCTCGCCGTCGTATTCGTATTCCACGAGCCGGATGGCGTTGGTCCATGCGTGCTCGATGTCGGCGGCATCGATCCCGTGCTTGAGGGCCGAGCGCACAACCTCCACGACGTCAACTCTAAGTTGACATCGCGCACGCCGTCAACCTTTGCTGGCTCTTCGATCTTTAGCCCCGGTCTTTCATGAGCAGCGGGCGACCGCTGCGAGGGGCGCGCTGAGATCTGGGGTGGCGGCGCGAGCTGATCGGGGGTGTGACGAGGTGCCGGCTGGCGCTGCCGGGCTGCGGTTCTCCGGGGTGGTGATCTCGTGGGTGGGTCGGCCGGTTCAGGCTGGTTGCGGGATCGCGGCGATGTTCGCGAAGACTGCGACGATCGCGGTAGCCCAGGGCCACGTCTCGGGGATCTTCAGTCGTCGCCGTCGGGCGCTGCGGGTCAGGCGGGCGGGCACGTGGAGGAACCGGTAGCGCAGCGCCTTGGGCTCGCAGTCGCGCAGGATCTTCGCGTCGCCGGTGAAGGCGAGCAGCCTCGTCCAGGCGACCAGGTCGGCGGCGACCTGGGTGAGCATCAGCCAGGTGGCGTTGATCGCGAACTGGCGCGAGGGGAGCCGGCCCAGACCACTGTGAACCGGCACGGGTTTGATGCCGCATCGTTTCCGGTC
>NZ_BAABZW010000036.1:0-2084 GCF_040365325.1 Intrasporangium sp. DVR
CCGTCCTGGCTCAGGCGATCGCGCAGGTCCCCGCCGCGCACCGCAGGCGGCTGCTGGTCCGCTCCGACGGCGCCGGCGCCTCCCACGACCCGGTCGGCTGGCTGCACGAGCAGGGAACGGTCCGCGGCCGGACCCTCGAGTACAGCGTGGGGTTCGCGATCACCGAGCACATGGGTGTGACAGCCTCAAGTGGCCCCGGTTAGGGCCGTTGTGATGGCTTGATTTGGCCCCACTCTCGACCCGCCTGCCTCTACGTTCCGGCTTGTCCGACCAAGACGAGCTGGAGGCGAGAGGGTGAAGGAGAGATCGAGAGTGGAGCAGTTTGAAAGTATCCGACGTGATCGTCGGGATGAGCAGTTGTCGATCCGGGCGTTGGCTCGCCGGCATGGGGTGCACCGCCGGACGGTGCGTCAGGCGTTGGCGGACGCGACTCCGCCGCCACGTAAGAGCGCGGAGCGTGAGGCGGCCGCGTTCGGGCCGTACGAGGAGCTGGTGACCGGCTGGCTCACCGCCGATCTGGACGCGCCGAGGAAGCAGCGGCACACCGCCCGGCGGGTGTGGCAGCGCCTCGTCGAGGAGCACGGGGCGCCGGTGGCCGAGTCCACGGTGCGCCCGCACGTGGCCCGGTTGAAGGTCGAGGTGGGGCTGGTGCGCCGGGAGGTGATGGTTCCGCAGACCCATCCTGCCGGTGAGGGGGCCGAGGTCGACTTCGGGCAGTTCGAGGCCTCGATCGCCGGGGTGGTGCTGCGGTTGTGGATGTTCATCATGCGCCTGTCGCACTCGGGCCGGGCGGTGCACATCGCGTACGCGAACCAGGCGCAGGAGTCGTTCCTGGACGGGCACGTCAGGGCGTTCGAGGCGCTCGGTGGGGTGCCGTCCGGGATGATCCGCTACGACAACCTCAAGCCAGCGGTGCTGCGTTGCCTGCTCGGTCGGGAGCGGTTCGAGAACCCGAAGTTCGTCGCGCTGCGCAGCCATTACGGGTTCGAGTCGTTCTACTGCCGCCCCGGGGTCGAGGGAGCTCACGAGAAGGGCGGTGTCGAGGGCGAGGTGGGTCGGTTCCGGCGCCGGCACCTGACCCCGGTGCCGCACCTGCCGACCCTGGCCGCGTTGAACGAGGCGATGGCCGCTGCCGACGCGAGGGACGACGCCCGCCGCATCGGCGCCCGCCGCGACACCGTCGGGGCCGCGTTCGAACGCGAGGCAGTCCTGCTGAATCCGTTGCCGGACAGTCGTTTTGACGCCTCGACGCCGCTCTCGTGCCGGGTCGACATGAAGGCGCGGATCTGTGTCCGCCAGTCGTACTACTCGGTCCCCGCGTCTTACGCCGGGCGGCGGGTCGCCGTGCGCCTCGGCGCGGACACGGTGAGCGCGTTCGATGGGGGCGCGGTCCTCGCCTCGCACGTCCGGTCGCTGCACAAGGGCACCGAGGACCTGGTCCTGGACCACTACCTCGAGGTCCTGACCCGCAAGCCCGGCGCCCTCGCCGGCGCGACCGCGCTGGCGAACGCGCGCGCCGGTGGCTCGTTCACCCAGGCGCACCAGGACTTCTGGGACGCGGCCCGCCGTCACCTCGGCGACAAGGACGGCACCAAGGCCCTGGTGGGGGCGCTGCTGCTGCACCGCACCCTGCCGCCCTCCGCCCTCGCCGCTGCGATGCGGGAGGCGATCGCCTCGGGCCGGTTCGACGCCGACCGGCTCGCCGTCACCGCACGCACCCACCTCGCCGCCATGACCGAGCCAGCGCCACCAATCCCACTGCCGGGCACCGCGATCCCTGACGGGACGCGACCCATCCCGTCGCTGGCCGGCTACGACCAGCTGCTGACAGGAGAACTCGCATGAGCCCCCGCACCACCACCGAAACCCGGGCCCGCGCCGCGGTCACCGCGCTGAGCGAGCCCGCCGCCGAGGCCGCGATCACCGCCGCCACCAAGATCCTTGGCCTGCCCACCATCCGCGACGAACACGCCCGGATCGCCGAGGCCGCCGCACGAGAACGCCTGACCCACAAGGCCTTCCTCGCCGAGGTCCTCACCGCCGAATGTGAATCGCCCCGGGTCTGGTGGAGGGTCTGATTCCAC
>NZ_BAABZW010000037.1:0-20624 GCF_040365325.1 Intrasporangium sp. DVR
GCTGGATTCAGCGTGTCCAAGAACCAGGGTCAGGCCCCAGGACACCATGGCCACCAACCCGACAACGTCAAAGCACCTCAGCGTCAAGGACCTATGCGAGGAGCTGGGCGTCGCGCGCTCGACGTTCTACGACTGGCGCGCCGCGCGCAAGGCGCCGCCCTGCATCAAGCTGCCCAACGGCGACCTGCGCATCCGGCGCACCGACTTCGAGAACTGGCTGCAGTCTCTCGAGCAGCGAGCCTGACGATGGCAGGCCGGACCACTCGCGACGTGCAGGTGTGGGGCTTACGTCGCTACAAGGGCAAGCGGAAGACGACGTACACCGTCAGATGGAGGGTGGCAGGTGGCATCCGTCAGCAGACCTTCGACACCATCAAGCTGACCGAGTCCTTCCGCGCGCGGCTCCTTGTGGGACTGCGCCAGGCCGAGCCCTTCGACGTGCAGACGGGACAGCCCGTCAGCGTCCTCGACAAGCTGCCGGAGCTCTCGTGGCTGGAGCACGCGATGGCCTTCGTCGACGTGAAGTGGCCGCATGCATCACCGCGCCACCGCAAAGGCATCGCCGAGGGCCTGACCACGGCCACCGTTGCAGCCCTATCCACCACCGGCATCGACACGAGGGAAGTCCGCCGCGCTCTGGAAAACTGGGTCTTCAACTCTGCAGCTCGCTCCGGATCCAAGGACACGGAGCCGCCAGAGGAGCACGGGGCCACGGTTCGATGGGCTCGCCGGCACTCGCCGTCGCTCGTCGAGATGGCGGAGCCAGCGAGGCTGAGGGGAGTGCTCGACGCGTTGGCGCTCAAGCTGGACGGGACGCCGGCCTCCTCCAGCACCGTCGCCCGAAAGCGATCTGCCCTCTACAGCGTCTTCCAGTACGCCGTAGAGGTCGACGCCCTACAGGCGAACCCCATGGACCGGATCGCCTGGAAGCCTCCAAAGCACACGGACGAGGTGGACCGACGGGTGGTCGTCAACCCGCAGCAAGCCAAGAGGCTGCTCGACGAGGTCGCTGCCATCTACCCGTCCTTGGAGGCCTTCTTCGCCTGCATCTACTACGCCGGCCTGCGCCCCTCCGAGGTGCGCCACCTCAAGGTCCGGGACCTCGACCTACCGACGAGCCCCGACGCCTGGGGCACTCTGCACCTGCTCGGCTCCACACAGACCACAGGAGCCGCGTGGACCGACACCGGCCAAGCCACGGAGGACCGGAGCCTCAAGCACCGCGCTCGGAGGGCGACCCGGCAGACACCAGCGCCACCGGAACTGGTGGCGTTGCTGCGGCGACACATCGCAGCGTTTCCCGCGGGCCTTGAGGGTCGCCTCTTCGTCACTCGCGCGGGACGAGCGGGCATCCCGGTCGCCGCGCCGTTCGCGAGCCCACAGTCGATGGGCATCGTCTACCGGATCTGGGACAAGGCCCGCCAACGGGCCCTCACCGACGCCGAGTACCACTCGCCCTTGGCGAAGCGCCCCTACGACCTGCGCCACGCCGCGGTCTCGCTGTGGCTCAACGCCGGGGTCCCCGCGACCCAAGTCGCTGAGTGGGCCGGGCACAGCGTCAACGTGCTGCTGCGCGTCTACGCCTCCTGCATCGTCGGCCAGGACGAGGCCTCCAGGCGCCGGGTCGAGCTGGCCCTCTCCGCAGACGCGGGGATCCGGGCATAACCGACGCCGGACGGGGAGCCGCAAAACTTCCCCACCAGTTCCCCACTGACACCCCCAAAGGGCCATCTGGAGCCGGTTCCAGCCGGACGCCGCCAGACAACGGCAGAAGGGCCCCGGACGAGCGTTTCCGCAGGTCA
Organism: Intrasporangium sp. DVR; assembly: GCF_040365325.1. Taxonomy (NCBI): domain Bacteria; kingdom Bacillati; phylum Actinomycetota; class Actinomycetes; order Micrococcales; family Intrasporangiaceae; genus Intrasporangium; species Intrasporangium sp. DVR. The sequence goes on from NZ_BAABZW010000037.1 coordinate 1,803, forward strand.
GGGGCCCTTCTGAGCACGTGGTGGCAGGTGAAGGATTCGAACCCTCGTAGCTTTCGCGACGGATTTACAGCCCACGTTGCACCGGCCGCTGGTCTGCAGCCACCCAGCCCGGCGCCGATCTTCCCCACAGCTTCCGCACAGTGGGTCCGCCGGCGCCAGCCGGTGCCAGCTTCCTCGCGAGGCAGCCGAGCACGCTCCGGATGTCCACTGCCACCGTCCAGGCGCCCTGTGCGTCAGGATCGTGTGAGACAGGTCGGTGATTTCCTTCCCTCTGCACGGGGCGAGTTTGGTTGAGCATGATGACGATGACGATGGCGGACCTGCCCACGGTTGATGATGTGGGTGTGGCAGCACGAGCAGACCGGCCGAAGCGGCGCCGGTTCACCCAGGAGTACAAGGACCGGATCCTCGCGGAGTACGAGTCCGCCGAGCACGGGCAGCGGGGTGCGATTCTGCGGCGGGAGGGCCTGTACACCTCGCATCTGGTCGAGTGGCGACGCTCGGCTGGCGGGTCCGGGGGCCAGGGCGCGGCGCCCGGCGGGCGGGCCGGGAAGGACCCGCGGGACGCGCAGATCGAGGCGTTGACGGCGCGGGCGGCGAAGGCTGAGGCGGAGCTGGCCCGGACGCGGGCGGCGTTGGACCTGGTGGGAAAAGCACACGCGCTCTTGGAGACGCTCTCCGAGAGCGCGGATACGCCGCCGCGGTCGACGCGGTGATCAACCCCCTCGTGGAGCAGCTCGCGGAGCACACCTCGACGGTGGAGGCCTGCCGACTGTTGGGCCGTTCGAGGGCGGGGCACTACCGGTCGCGGCAGCCGCCGGCGCCGGCGGTTGAGCGGGCGCCGCGGCCGGCGCCGGGCAACGCCCTGACCGAGGCGGAGCGGGCGCACGTGCTGGCCGTGCTCACCTCGGAGCGGTTCGTCGACAAGTCCGTGGCGCAGACCTGGGCGACGCTGCTGGACGAGGGCACCTACCTGTGCTCGATGTCCACGATGCACCGCATCCTGCGCGCGAACCACGCTGCGGGAGAGCGCCGCTCGCAGGCGACTCACCCGCCGCGGACGATCCCGGAGCTGCTCGCCACGAAGCCGGGGCAAGTCTGGTCGTGGGATATCACGAAGCTGCGGGGCCCGGTCCGCGGGGTGTACTACGACCTGTACGTCGTGCTCGACATCTTCTCGAGGTTCGTCGTCGCCTGGACCATCGCCGCAAGGGAGGACTCAGACCTGGCCAAGGAGATGCTCGAGCACGCGATGGGGGTGCACGGCGTCCCGGACGTGGTCCACGCCGACCGGGGCACCTCGATGACCTCCAAGCCCGTCGCGCAGCTGCTGGTCGACCTGGGCGTCACCCGCTCCCACTCCCGGCCCAGGGTGTCCAACGACAACCCGTACAGCGAGGCCGCGTTCAAGACCCTCAAGTACGCGCCCGTCTTCCCCGAGAACTTCGGCTCGCTGGCCGACGCCCGCGCGTTCGGCGAGAAGTTCTTCGCCTACTACAACCACGAGCACCGCCATTCCGGGATCGGGCTGCACACCCCGGCGTCGGTCCACTACGGCACCGCCCGCGACGTGCGGGCGCTGCGCCAGGAGACCCTCGACGCGGCCTACGCGGCCCGACCCGAACGGTTCGGCCACCGCCGACCCGCATCGCCGAAACTGCCCACCGAGGCCTGGATCAACCAGCCCTCACGAGAGGCCCTCATACAGAGCGCCTGACAGACCCGCTGTCTCATCCGGCTTGACAGGTTCCGGCGTGCGGTCTTGCAGCGAGCGTGCAAGAACCCCCCGCTCCGAAGGCACACTGACGCTTTACAGATAAGCACCGGAAGCGGCAATATTCTGTTATGGCGATCAGGGGGGAGTTCCTGACGAGCCAGGAGGTAGCCCACCTCCTGGGCGTAGAAGCGCGCCAAGTCCGCGTCCTCGCTCAGACAGGGTCCATCACCAGGGTCGCCCGAGGCATCTTCGACCGCACGTCGGTAGAGCGCTACCGCGCCGAGCGCGGCTCGGGCCGGACTCGGACCTGGGCAGAGGAGACCGCCTGGGGAGCTATTGCGATGCTTTCAGGTGCGGCCCCGCAGGGTCTCGGCGATGTCCAGACGAGCAGGCTCCGTGCCACCCTGCGCGAGATCACCGACCCGACCGAGCTGGCTATCAGGTTGCGAGACCGTGCAACCGTGACGACATGGTCGGGCCACCGCTCTGTCATCGAGCGCGTTCGCGAGGAACTCGTCATCCCCGGTCGCCAGCGGCTCGGGCTCGTCGAGGACGACTCGACGATCGACGGCTACATCCATTCCGACCGCAGCGCGGCCCTTGTGCGCAGGCACCGGCTAAGCGAGGACACCAACGGGTCCATTACCTTGCGCCGCACCTCCACGGACATTGACTTCATCACGTACCTCGCGGCCTTCAACACAACTCTTGCCGCCGTCGATGCGGCGACCTCCCTCGACCCGCGCGAACGCGGCGTGGGAGAGCAGTTACTGGCCAGCCGGTTGGAGTTGTTCCGCGAGAATGTCAGACCGTAATTATCCGGGCCTCGAGCGCCCCACCGTCGACATCGCAGCCGCCCTTGGCGGCTGGCCAGACCCGTGGCCGAACGTCGCCGAGATCGCTGCCGTCCTGCCGACCGACAAGTGGACCCTGGTCGGCGGCCTGATGACCCAGCTGCACTCGATCCACCACGGCCCGGGCATCGTGCGGCCGACCAACGATGTCGACATCGTGCTGCACATCGAGACCTCGCGCGGCGTCGCCTCCGAGACCGCGGCCGCGCTGCGCTCCCTCGGCTACGACCTGCGTTCGGCGGTCGATCCGCGCGACAACACCGCACACCGTTTCTACCGCGGCACGAGCACGATCGACCTCGTCACCGACCGCCCTGACGAGGAGCTGGGGGACGTAGTCGACGTCTTGATCTCCGACCACCACGCCCCGAAGGTCACCGAACGGCTTGCTGGACGCGACATGGTCCGCATTGAGGGCGGCACACAGGCGTTGCGACGCACCATCAACGCGCGTCTAGAGATCGTGCCCGGCACCGTCACCACGATTTCGGTGCCCGGTCCGTTCGGCGCGCTGGTCTTGAAGGCCGCTGCCTACCAGACCGACTCCCGAGACCGCGACCGCCATCTGCACGACGCTGTGGCCCTGCTTGCCTGCATCGACGACCCGTTCGCCGAGCGTGAAGGCTTCACTGGCTCCGACGCATCGCGGCTTCGCCTGCTGCGCAAGCGGCTGACACCTGACGACATCTCCTGGGCCGTCCTCAGCGGCCAGCATCGCATCGACGCCGAGACGGCCCTGGAGATTCTCACCGGCGAGGACTGACCCGGACCGAGGCGAACGCGGGGTATATCAGGCGGGGCAGAGAACTCCCCGGCCGCCGCGGACAAACCGGCGGCTCCGGGCACCGGGGGCACGCGCAATGTCGCCGTGACGTCCCCTGTCGAGCGGGCACCGCCTGGCAGGGTCATCGCGCGCCGTCACAAGCAACTCGGTATTCACGTTTGCATCCCCACGCCTGTTCGGTGTTCGGTCAATACCGAATACCGAATACTTCGACCGCTCGTGCCTCCAGGACGTGTGTCGCGATACATACAAGAGACAGGATGGCTCGGAAGGGCCCAGTGAGTGTCCGAGCGCTCGTCTACGCTGGCCGCGTGCCAGAGCTGCCCTCCCCGATGGTGGCCGACTCTGTCGGGAACGACGAGCGCGCCGCCCGGATCGACCGGGTGCGCCTCGAGGCACTTCGGTATGCCGTGAATGATGAGTCCGCGAGCTACATCGCGATCATGCGCCTCTTCACGCAGGGCCTGACCGGCATGCTCTCCGACCAGTCGGCCGCCGAGGTCACCGCCAGGCTCGCCGACGTGGGTGTCGACCTCGACGAGGACACCGTGGATGCGCGCCTCTCCTACCTCGTCGAGCACGGCAACCTCGCTCGCAGCCCGCGCGAGACCGAGGCGCGCAGCCTGCAGGACTACCTGCGCAACCGCGCGCGCTACCAGCTCACCCAGCGGGGCGAGTTCGTGCAGCGGCAGGTCGACGAGCTCCTTGGCCACGCAGAGACGGCCACCGAGATCAGCAGCGAGATGCTCGGCGCCATCCTGCAGGGCCTGCGTGAGCTGGCCCGGCAGCCCGAGGACCTCTCTGGCGTCGCCCCGGAGGAGCTCGCGCAACGCATCGGCACCGTCTTCGCCCAGTTCGACCGGCTCGTCCACAGCACGCGGGAGTTCTACACCTACCTCACCCAGGTGCTCAGCCGCTTCGACCTCGAGCGGGCCGAGTTCCAGGCGTTCAAGACGGCGTTGCTCGACTACCTCCAGCGCTTCGTCGACGAGATCGCCCGACACATGCCACAGATCGCCGACGTGCTCTCCGCCCTGCACCCCCGCATCCCTGCCCTCTGCGAGCGGGCCAACGCCGGCCAGCGTCTCGTCGACCTCGAGGGGCGAGCCGCCCGGCGCGCTCCCGGGCTCGACCCGGACGACTGGGGTGGGCTGGTCGCCTGGTTCACGGGGAGCGCATCGCGGGCGAGCGATGCCGAGGGAGTACGCCGCCTCGCCGCGGAGGCCATGCGGTCGCTGCTCGTCAACCTGCGACGCATCGTGACCAGTTCCGAGCGCGAGCATGGCCGCCACGCCGAGCTGCTCCGGCTGGCCCGGTGGTTCGACGCCGCCGACGACGCGACCGCGCACGCCATCTGGGCCAGCGCCTTCGGCCTCTACTCCAGCCGGCACCTCGGCTTCGAGGTCAGCGAGTCCGACGCCGCGGTGCCGCCGACGACCTCATGGGCGCGAGCGCCACGGGCCGAGATCCCCATCATGCTGCGGTCGACCGGCCAGCGACGCATCTCCGGGGCCTCCGCACGCCCTGAGGACTTCACTGAGGTCAAGGCGCGACGGCTGCACGAGCACGCCGTGGCTGAGGAGGAGCGGCAGCGGGCCGTCGCCGAGGTCGCTGGGCACCGTGGCAGGCTCGAGCGGGTCCGGCTCAGCGACGCGGGTCGCGAGGCCCTGCTTCAGCTGTATGCCGCTGGGCTGGCCCAGGCGGCCACCGACCCCAGCGCGGGGGCTCGTGCCCGCGCTGACACGAGCGTGGCCATCCCGGGCCATGACGTCGTCCTGCGGATCCGGACGACCCCGGGGTCGGGCACGGTGATCACGAGCCCCTCCGGGCGCCTGCGGCTCGTCGACCGGTCGCTCGCAGTCGAGCCGGTGATGCAGGCCCGGGAAGGGGTGTCGTGACCGTCGAGCGCACTGGCCCCCCGGCCGCCGAGGACATCCAGGACGAGCATGAGCGGCAGATGGCCATCCGGGCGCTGCTCCGGCGGCCGCTCCTGCCGGTCGGTCACGGGCACGACGACGAGCTCAGGCTCATCCGGCGCCACCGGATGGCCCTGACCCGATTCTTCTCCGAGTCGCTCGGCTACCGTCTGACGGTCGACCCGGCGGGCGCCCGCCTCTTCAAGGCCGGGCTGGGCCGGGACGGCTCCAGGCCGCTGCTGCGTGGCAAGGCCGCCGTCCCCTTCACCCCGCGGGCCTACGCGCTGCTCACGCTCACCATCGCCGCGCTGACCCGCACCAAGTCGCAGCTGCTCGTCGACGAGCTCGTCGCAGCCGTGCGCGCGACGGCGGTAGAGGCCGGTATCGAGGTCGACCTCGACGTGCTCGGTGAGCGGCGGGCGCTGCACGCGGCCCTGCTCGCGCTCGTACGCTTCGGCGCCCTGAGCGAACGCGACGGCGACCTCGAGCACTGGGCCGAGGACCGCACCCAGTCGTTGCTCGACGTGCACCGTGACGTGCTCGGACTCCTCGTCGCCGCACCGCTGTCGACCATGTCCACCGTCGACGATCTGCTGGCGCCGGCAAAGATCTCCTCAGCAGCCGGAGGCGCGCGGATCGAGACGCGGCGCCGCCTGGTCGAGTCGCCGATCCTCACCACGGGCGACCTCGCACCTGACCATGCCGAGTGGTGGGCGCGCAACCGCAACCGCGAGCGTGAGTGGTTCCTCGACCAGCTCGGACTGTCGCTTGAACTGCGGGCCGAGGGTGCGCTGGCACTCGACCCAGCCGAGGAGCTGACCGACCTCGACTTCCCCGGTCGCGGCCGCACGAGCCACTTGGCCCTGCTCCTGCTGGAGTCCATCGTCGACGAGCTGCGCCCCACCGCCGGAGCCGGCTCTGGCGCCGAGGGGCGCGGCGCCTGGTGGCCGATCCCGCGTGAGCGGATCGAGTCCATGGCGCGGCCGATCATGGCCCAGTGGTCCTCCGGCCTGCGGCGCGACCAGCGCGAGGACCCTGCTGCCGCCGTGGCAGAGAGCCTGCGGTTGCTCGCGTCGGTCGGGCTGGTCCGGCCCGCACCTGACGTGGGTCACGCCGGTCAGCATGACTACCCTCCCAGCCGCCCGCCCAGCCGCGACGTCGAGCTGTGGGAGGTCCACGCGGCGGCCTGCCGATATCGACCGGTGGCGCAGCTCGCCGAGTCCTCGGTCACCGGGGAGGCGTCGCTCTTCGACCTGGAAGGTGAGTCATGAGCAGCGAACGGTGGAGACCGGCTCCCGTGCAGCGGTTCTCGCTGCAGCGGGGAGGCATCCTCAACGTCTGGCAGTACGACGACCAGGTCTTCGACTTCGGCGGCGGACGACTCCTGCTCCGCGGCACCAACGGCGCCGGCAAGTCGAAGACTCTGGAGATGCTCCTGCCGTACGTCATCGATGGCGACAAGGCCAAGATCACCGCCTCCGGACGGCACCACACGAGCCTGCTCTGGCTGATGCTCGACGGCTACCCAGGGCAGAACCGCACCGGCTACCTCTGGGTCGAGTTCGCCCGGCAGACTGACGACGGCTCGACCGAGACGCTCACCTGCGGGATCGGGCTGCGAGCCAGCGAGTCCGCCCGGACAGCCACGACGTGGTACTTCACGTCCCCGCGCCGCGTGGGCGTCGACCTGCACCTGTCCGACGAGGGCGGGCCCCTGACGATGCAGCGGCTGCGGGCCGAAGTCGAGCCCGACGGGCACTTCTTCGACTCGACCTCGACGCGCCGTTACCGCGAGCACGTCGGGCAGCTGCTCTTCGGCCTCGCCCTCGACGAGTACGAGGACCTGCTCCGTCTGCTCTACTGGCTGCGCCAGCCTCAGGTCGGCGAGGACATCGACCCCAAGAGACTCGCCGAGCAGCTCGTCCAGGCCCTGCCACAGATCGACGAGTCGGCGATCCGGTCTGCGGGGGACACCTTCGACCAGCTCGAGGAGTTCGGAGAGCAGATCGACCGCCAGGAGCGGGCTGCAACCGCCATCAGCGCCTTCCTGCAGACCTACCGCTCCTACGCCTGCAGCATTCTCGAGGAACGGGCCCGGGCCGTCATCGGCGCCGCCGAGATCGAGCGACGGTGCCGCCGCGACGTGCGCCGGCTCGAACGCTCCGTGGCCGAGACGGGCGAGCAGCTTGACGCGGCCCGGGCCGGCCTGCGACGTGCCGAGGAGGGGCATGCGGAGGCGAGCGCCCGCATCGCCCAGCTCAAGGCGGGCCCTGAGGCGCGGGCGCAGGCCCAGCTCCTCGCCCTCGAGGAGCACCTGTCGACGAGGCGCCGCCTGGCCGCGGCGGCGGCGGACCGGCTCGCGGAGAAGCGGCAGCGAATGGCGCAGTCACAACGTCGGGCCCAGGAAGCGGGCGCAGCCCTGGCGTCGGCTACGAACCAGTGGGTCGACGTGGCTCGAGCCGTCAGGGCAGCAGGCACAGAGGCCGGAATCGGCGGGGCATTGACCCACGCCGCGCACCTCGCGCCGCCGGAATTCGATTGGCAGAAGGACGATTCCACGCCCGAGCTCAGCGGGCAGCTCGAAGCCGTCGTCCCTGAGATCAGTGAGCTGCGGCAGCGCGTCGGAGTCGCCCGGGCTGCCGTCAAGGTCGTCGATGACGCGCGGCGCCGCACCGAGGAACGCCGCGTCGAGGCCGATCGCCGCGAGGAGGACGCAGCCCGCGCGGAGGCCGTCGTCGCCCTCCGGAAGACCCGCCTCGACGAGGCAACGGCGGTTGTCCTGGCTGCTGGCGACGCGCTCGGCGCGGCCCTGAGCCAGTGGGCCGCTGAGCCGGACGCCGTCGCGGTGGAGGTGCCGGAACTCTCGGCCGAGGCGCTGGGCCGATTCGGGTCCGTCCTCGCGGACGCGGTCGCTCCCTTCCGTTCTGACGCCGAGCGACGCCGCGCCGAGGCCGGCACGACGCTGTCCGCGGCGCAGGCCGAGCACCACATGGTCGCGGCGGAGCGGGACGTCGTTGCGGCCGAGCAGGACCCGAGGCCGGCACCGCCGCTCTGGCGCCGGGACGACCGGGCCGCGCTCGAGACGGGAGGCGGTGCCCCCTTCTGGCGCCTCGTCGACTTCTGCGACGACGTCGACGCTGTCCAGCGCGCCGCGATCGAGGCCGCGCTGGAGGGCAGCGGCCTGCTGGATGCGTGGGTGACCCCCACCGGAGAGATCGTCGGTGACCGGGACGACGTCTTCGTCACCCGCGACGCACCGCCTGCCGACACGGCTCGGGACGACGCGCCCTCGGCCGGGGTCGGTCTGGGTGCGGTGCTGCGCCCGGATGCGCACGCCAAGGGACTCGTGCAACCCGGGGTGGTCGACGCCGTCCTTGCGCGAATCGGCCTCGCGGAGTCGGTGCCGACCGCTGACGCTCCCGGCTCAGCCGTGATGCGCCTGGGGCGGGACGGGACGTGGCAGGTCGGGACGATGGTCGGGCGCACGGGCAAGTCGCGGGCCCAGTTCATCGGGGCCACCGCTCGGCAGGCCGAGCGGCTCCGGCGGCTCGCGGTCCTCGATGCCCGGCTCGACGCGCTCGCGGAGACGATCGAGACCGCCGCCAGTGAGGTCGAGGCGCAGACCGCGAGGCTGGCGCGGCTCGAGGCCTGGCAACGGGCGCTCCCGTCGCACGAGAGGCTGACCGTCGCCTGGGCCGACGAGTCCGCCGCCGCGGTCGCCGTGGACGATGCCCGCGCCGACCTCGCCGCCTCGAACCGCCATGCCGAAGCTGCCCGGTCCGCAGCCGCCAAGGCCCAGGCCGAGCTCGCCTCCCTCGGCCAGGTGCACGGCCTACCGATCGACGCCACCGGCCTGCTGGGTCGGGACAGCACCCTGCAGGCGCTGCTCATCCAGACGCGCGAGCTCGAAGTGGGCCGCGAGGTGATCGTCAACGACCTGAGACGCTGGGAGGACCTCGCCGGCCAAGCCCTCGATGAGGCCGACGGAGCCGAGGTGGCCGCTGCCGACCACGAGCGGGCCGCGGGCGACGCGGCCACCGCGGCAGCAGAGCTCGACGAGCTTCGGGCCGCCGCCGGTGCCTCCGTCGCCGAGCTGGAACGCCGGCTCGCCGAGCTCGTCCTGACCCGTGACGACGTGGAGCGGGAACGCGAAAAGCACGCCGGTCGGGTCGAGGAGCTCGTGCGCGCCTCCGGCACGCTCGACAGCGAGCACGCGAACGCCCGGCGCGCGCTCGACGAGGCGACGCCCGAGCTCGCGCGGGGCCGTGACCTGCTCTTGGCCCTCGAGCGAGTGCCCGGCATCATCAGCGCTGCCCTGGGGCCGGCAGGCAACAGCGTGGACGATGGCGCGGGGAGCGATACGGAGACCCGGCCCGCCCCGGACGGGAGCGCGACCGCAGGAGCCAGCTCAGCGGCATACGGGCCTTGGACTCCCGACAACCCACGCGCCCTCCTCGCGTCGCTTCCCGACGGCAAGCGCGCCGACGACACGGCTGTCGTCTCCGCGAGCCAGGCCCTCGTCGCGAGTGCGGCGGCCACCCTCGAGCCGCGGATCGCGAAGGTCGAGGGCGCCTGGGTCGCCTTCGGGCTCGGCGAGGGCGGCGAGCTCCCGCTCGTCGACCTCGAGGCCCAGCTCGGCGCGACCGTCCGGGCCAACAAGGAGCTGCTGAGCCAGCGAGAGCGCCAGATCTTCGAGGAGCAGGTGCTCGGCTACCTCGGCGACGCGCTGCGCGGGGTGCGGATCAAGGCCGAGGAGCTGGTGACGGCGATGAACGCCCAGCTCGAGGGGGTGACGACGTCCCAGGGCATCCGGGTGCGGCTGCGCTGGCGGCAACGCGATGACATCGCCGCCGACGCGAAGCGCGCGGTCGAGCTGCTGGGCGCACCGGTCGGCGCGCTGTTGCCGAGCGAGCGCGTCGAGCTTCGCGAGTCGCTGCACCGGCTCATCGACTCCTCGCGCACCGAGGCGCCTGAGGAGTCGTATGCCGAGCACTTGGCCCGCGCATTGGACTACCGCCGGTGGTTCGCCTTCAGCGTGCAGTACCACCGGCCCGAGACCGGCGAGTGGCGCGACCTCCAGCGCAAGTCCGCGCTGTCACAAGGCGAGCAGAAGGTGCTCTGCTACCTGCCGCTCTTCGCGGCGGCGGCCGCCCACTTCACATCGCTCGCCGGTGCAGCGCCGCACGCGCCCCGGTTCGTCCTGCTCGACGATGCGTTCCCCAAGATCGACGCGCGCACGCACCCGCTGCTCTTCGGCCTGCTCGTCGACCTCGACCTCGACTTTGTCGTGACCAGCGAACGGTTGTGGGGGACGCACGCGACAGTGCCGGAGCTCGCGATCTACGAGGCGCTGCGGAGCCCGGGAGAGCGCGGCATCGCGCAGTTCGAGCACAGGTGGGACGGCCAGCAGCTGACGGCGGTCGGTGCCGGTGACGTCGGGGGCAGGTGACCTGCCGGTGAGGGCGCGGGACGACCGAGCTGCCGGTGCGGAGGGGGTGCCGGGCTGGCTCCACGGGGACCGGCTCGAGCGCGTGTGGGCGCTCGTCGGGACAGCGCTCGAGCGGCGCGGCCTGGAGCCTCGCGGCACGCTGCAGCTGCGCGATCTCGACCGAGGCGAACGCCACGCCCTCTCAGATGTGCTCGGGCGACCCGTGGCCGGGGCGACGGTGCGGCTGAGCCTGCCCGACCTCGCGGAGCGGCTGAGGTCGCGGACGGGTCTGGACGTGGTCGCGGTGGTCAGCTCGGTGACCGGACGGCCCCTCACCGATCGCGCGGAGCGGCGAAATGAGGACCTGGCCCGCAGGGACGAACCCTTCGTGGCAGCCCACACGTGGCTCGCGTCGGCCGGTGTGCATGAGGTCGGGGCCGCTGCGCCGTGGGTCGAGGGCTGGCTCGACGGCCTCCGTCAGGACGGCATCCTGACGCGGGTCCGGGATTCATCGGCTGTCGTGATCACGGCTCTCGAGGTCCTCGATGAGTGCGGTGTCCTGTGGGGCGACCAATCGTGGGGCCACGCGCGCGACGGCGTGAGCCTCGTGGCGCGGACGGAGCTGGCGGCCCGCGTCACCGGGTCGGCCCATGGGCTCGACGACGGCACCAAGACGTCCCTCGTCGTGCTGCGGGCCGCGGCCGCCAGGCTCGGCGCAGGCCTGCCGCGGCGGGCAGCCGATCGTCGTGCCCTCTGGGAGAGCCTCGGCGTCGTCGTGGATCGGGTGTCAACGACGTGCCTCACATGGAATCTCCAGCCGGACCGGCGATCTCCCGCCCCCGATCACGGCGCATCGGAGGCACGGAGCACGCCCCGAGGGACTGCGCCGCGACACGTGACGTGGTGGGACCTCGACGCCGGTCTCGAGTGGGCGCCAGGCCAGTCGGTCCTCATCTGTGAGAACCCACGGACCCTGGAGGCGATCGCCGACGCGGTATCGGAGCCCTCCTTCGGCGCCGTGTGCACGATGGGCCGGGCGAACCTTGTCGTGGTGGAAGTGCTGACACGACTCAGGCGCGCCGGTGCCGTCCTGCGCTACCACGGCGACTTCGACTGGGCCGGGCTGACGCTCGCCAACGAATGCGTCGCCCGGTTCGGGGCCCTCCCCTGGCTCATGACCGTCGACGACTACACGACTGGGCCAGGAAGCGTTGCCCTGCTCGGCAGTCCGGTCGAAGCGGCGTGGGATCCCGAGCTGGCGCCCGCGATGCGTGCACGAGGTCTCGCCGTGCATGAGGAAGCCGTGCTGGACCGGCTGATCCAACATATCGCTGATCTCAAGCTGCACGACGCTGCCCCCGAAGAGGGCGCGACCTAGCTCGACCCCGTGCAACGGATACGTCTACGTAGTACGCAGATGGTGCTTCTGCCGTCGCGAATGCCGCCCGCACCTCACCACACCAGCCGGCCCCGGAAGGTCGGTGACATACATAGTGCATGTGATATACACGGTGTATGTCGACAGCAAAGAGGGAGCTCGACGCCGCGGCCACTCGTGAGCTGCTGCTCAGATCGGCGTTGCCCCTCTTCCTCCAGCGAGGCTTCGGTCAGGTCTCGGCCGAGGAGCTGGTGCGTTCGGCCGGGCTGAGCAGGGGCGCTCTATATCACCACTTCGACGGCAAGCTGGGACTGTTCCGCGAGCTCGTCAGCGCCGAGCAGGTCAAGGCCGCACGCCGCATGCGTGCCGTGATGGCCGATGACACGGATCCCTTGCAGAGCGCGATCGCCGGCGCTCGCGAGTTTCTGAGGATGTGTTGCGGGCGGGAGTACCGCGAGATCGTCCTGCTGCAGGGACCGATCGCGCTGGGCTGGGACGAGTGGCGGTCACTCGACCACGAGCATCTCGGGGGGTTGGTCGTTGCGGGAGTGCGGGCCATGCAGCGGGAGGGCCTGCTGCCGCCCCAGGCCTCGCCCGACCTGCTCGCCGCCGCGCTGTACGGCGCGCTCACCGAGCTCTCCCTCGTCGTCGCACACGCGCCGGACGTCGACGCGGAGCTGGAGCGAGCAGCCGGCGTGTTCGAGAGCGTGCTGATCGGGTTGGGGCCGTGAGTACGGACCGGGCCTTCCACTTCGACGTCATCGTGGCGCCTCCCGACCTCACTGTTCCGGGCACGCGACTCGTGGGCTTCAGCGAGCGCAGTGGAGCACGTTTCAGCCACCAACTCATGCCCCGTCCGAGTTTGGGCATCGCGGTGGACTGCACCCAAGGATCTCTCACTGCCACGGGCGGGTCCGCTCGAGCCAGCGCACTCGTGGGCGGCATGACGCCGCGTTCCGTCGTCTCGGGTGCAACATTCGAGTGTCTCGAGATCCAGCTCTCGCCCCTGCTGGCACGAGCGCTCCTCGACGTCCACCCCGCCGAGCTGGGTCGACCCCTCGTCGCTCTCGATGACATCTGGGGGGCCGACGCCGAGCGGCTTCGCAACCGCATCATCGATGCCGCGAGCTGGGCCGAGCGGTTCGACCTGGTGCACGCCATGCTGACGAAGCGGCTCGCACGTCACTCCGACGCGACGCATCGCCCTGACCCCGTCGCGGGTGACGCCTGGCGTCGCATCGTGCGATCGGGAGGACACCTCCCCATCGGCACCCTCCCGGGGCAGTACGGGGTCGGTCGGACCCAGTTCTGGAAGCGGTTCCGAGAGGAGGTTGGACTGAGCCCGAAGCAGGCGGCACGAATCGTCCGCTTCGACAGGGCCCTGCGGCTCCTCGGTGCCGGAGCCGGCCTGGCGGAGGTGGCTGCAGAAGCGGGCTACTCCGACCAACCACACCTCAACCGAGAGTTCGCCGACCTCGCAGGACTCAGTCCCGGAGGACTCAGTCCCGGAGGACTCAGGAACCACCCGTCCTGGAGGTCTCGGGTCACGCTGCACCGCACCTCTGGCCACGCGGACCCGCCCATCGGGATACCCCGTGCCAGCTCGCTGTCCCCGGCTCATTCGTGACCAGCATGCCCGCCGGCAAAGGGTGACTCCACACCGTCGTAGGCCAGGTGCAGCATCATGCCTTGGTCCGCATGAGGGAGGTTGTGGCAGTGATTCATCCAGATGCCACGGTTGGTGGCGCGGAAGGCAACCTCCCACACCTCGCCCGGCAGCACGTCGAAGGTGTCGACCAGGAGCGGGCTGCCGGTGGGACGTGTGCCGTTGCGCAAGAGAACGAGCACCGGGTGCCCGTGGAGGTGCCACGGATGCACCTCGAGGCTGCGGTTGACGACGGTGAACCGCACGACGTCGCCGTACTGCACGACCTGGGCCGGGATGGTGTATGCCGCACCGTTGACCTTGTAGGCCAGGACGGGAGCTCCGTCGGAGAGCGCCAAGCCTCGGTCGAGCACGAGCTCGAAGCTGCGGTCGGGACGCGAGGCGTCGAACGGTGGCGGGCACACCCCGCCGTAGTGCAGCAGGTCAAGCTCAGCCCATCCTGACGTGTCGGCCTTCATGTCCGGCACTCGCCTGCAGGGCGGAGCGAGGCGCAGCCCACCGGTGTCCCGGTCGTCCACGACGAGAGACACCACGGCGGCAGGCATGTCGAGGACCAGGTCACGGCGACCGCCCGCGGGCACTGTCAGGGCTCGGCCCGTCACCTCGCCGGGCTCGTTCAGGTCACGTCCGTCCACGGCGGCGACTCGGAACGACGTGCCGACCAACGCGATGCGGTGCGCGCTCGAGTCGGTGTTGACGACCCGCAGCCGAACCCGCGTGCCGGTCTCGGCGTCGCGGTACGTCCGGACGTCGCTTCCACCAAGGAGCAGCACGCCCTCGAGCGAGTGGATCGGCACCGTCAGATCGAGCTCCGCTGCCCTCCTCCTCAGGGTCGTGGCTCGTGGGCGGACGACAAGCGTCCCGTACAGGCCCTTGCGCACCCCGATGTGGGACACGCTGTGCGTGTGGAACCAGTAGGTTCCGACCTGATCGGTCCGGAACTGGTAGCCGAACTCCTCACCCGGAGCGACCACCCGCTGGGTGAGGTCGGGCACCCCGTCCTCGCCGCAGGCCACGTCGTAGCCATGCCAATGCAGGGTGACGCCCTGGTCGATGTCACGGTTGCGCAGCGTCACCCGAAGCACGTCGCCCTCGTCGACGACGAGAGCCGGACCCGGCAGTGAGCCGTCGAAGGTCCACGCCTCGACGGTTCTTCCAGAGGGAAGTCGCACGTTCGCCCGCACAGCCGTTAGGACGTGCTCCCGGACGCGACCGGTCACCGAGGGCGTGGCCGCACCGCGCAGGTCCGCGATCGAGACCGTCTGCCTCGAGCGGGCACGTCCGACGTGGGCGCCGTGCGCGAGACCACGCCTCGTCGTCACCTCCCGAGCCGACCCGAACGACGAGCCGACAAGCGCGCCGGCGACACCGACCGTCGCAGCGCCGCCAACGGCCGCGAGAACAGAGCGGCGGGTGAGCCCGTTGCCGTCCTTGTGACTCTCCCGAGCAGGTACCGCACGTGCCCTGACGACTGCAGCGAGGGCCACTGCGCCGACGGTGACGAGCCCAGTCAGGAGCGTGAGGCGAGGGCCGATGAGGAAGGAGACGACGAGACCGGCGAATGCGGCAGACCCGGCAGTGAAGTACGCGACCACCGCGCTCGGCGACGGTCCCTCTGTGACTCCGATTACCGAGCGTGCGTGGATAACCGCCGCCAGATCCGAGGCGAGGGTCAACGGCAGCACGAGCAGCACCTTCTCCTCGACGAACCACCACCCGAAGGCACCGAGAAGTGCGACCGTCCCGACTCGGGCGAGCGTCGCCACTGCCGCCGCGACGAGGAGCGCCAGCGACGCACGGCGACGTCCCAGGGCCCCGGTGACCCCAGCCCCCACCCACCCGGCGAACCCGGCGGCGGCGACCCCGTAGTCGAGCAGCATGACCGTGGCGGGCGTCATGCCGCGCGGACTCGGTCAACTGCTCGTTCTTGCTGGACCCCTCGCGGGCCGAGCCCAGATCCTTGGCGCGGACGCCGACGCGATCGACGGCCATCGCGATGAACATGGCGTTGATCGCGTGCGCTCCGAACACCAGTTTGCCTGCGAGGCTCGTCGTGCCGTCCGAGCCATCGAGGGCACGAGCGACCGCCGCGATGGTCGGCTGGAGCAGCGCCAGCCCCGCGACAAGACCGGCCGCACCGAGGAGACTGCCCGGCATACGGGTGAGTGCCGCCAGGGCGAGCATGAGGACCGAGAAGAACAGGATGGCGTAGCCGAGCATCCGATGGGGGGAGAAGGCGTCCTCCTTCGGGGCCGCGTCGAAGGCACCCATCGCGGCGAGGAAGAACTGGACGACGACGGCGACGGTGAGCAAGCGGGTGAGAACGTAGAAGGTCTTGAGCATGACGGGCTCCTCTATGGGTGGGATCGCTGGGTTCCGTCGGACTTGCGATGAGTGACGGTGATGGACGGCTCACTGCTGGCCGGAAACGGTGCTGGACCGCCGCCCCCTTTCGGGAGCCGGTGAAGGCGCACGCATCGTCGGGTCGAGGAAGGTGAAGGCGCCGACCGCCATGAGCGCAGCCACGCCGAGCCCATACGGCGCGACCGGGGCGACCTGGTAGAGGGCCGTCCCCAGGAGCGGCGCGAGCATGAAGGCGACGGCCGAGCTCGCACCGAGCAGGCCCGCGACGGCGCACTGTTCGTCCGAGGTGGCATTCAACGTCGGCGCCGTCATGAAACCCGGTGCGCCGAGGCCCATGCCGACGCCCAACCCAGCCGCCCCGATGGCCAAAATCGGTGCGCTGGGCGCGACGGTGACGACGACCAGGCCCACGACCATGACGAGAACGCCCCCGCGGATCAGACGAGTGGGTGACCATCCCGATCGCGGTGCGACCAGGACCTGCGTGAGAATGAGCGTCGCCGCCGCAGCGAGCATGACGAGGCCGGTGGTGCTGCCCGTCGCCCGCGCGTCCAAATGGAAGCGGTCCTGCACGACGAACCCCACGGTCATGAGCATCGTCGCGAGGCTGAAGTGCATGGTGAAGCCGGTGACCAGATAGGGGCCGACGCGCGGGTCCCGGGGGCTGACCTTCGCGACGGGTCGGTTCAAACTCCGTACGGGCTGGCCGCTCAGTCCGCGCGCCACCGCCACGGCGACGGCGGCAACCAGGAGGGGCGCGACGTAGGCCGGGACGAGGAGGCCCGAGGGACTGAGCAGACCTCCGAAGGCGGGGCCCGCTGCGAGCCCGAGGCCCATGGCCGCACCGACCATCGACATCCCGCGAACACGGTCTCGTTCGCCGGTGGTCACGTGCACGACGTAGGACTGGGCGGCGACCGGCGTCGCGGCCCAGGCCAACCCGAAGACCAGTCCGCGGCTGAGCAGCATCAGTGTGAGGATGACCGGGGGGGCGATCCTGCCGTGCAGTCCGGCCTGCGCGACGGCCGCGAGGCCGAGCAGCCCGAGGGTCGATGCAAGGAGGGACACGACAAGGACTCGCCGGTGCCCCCACCTCGTGACGATGCGACCCCAGAGCAGGCTGCCCACGATGACCGCGGCACCCCCGACGGTCCAGACACTGCCGAGCGCGAGCTCGCTCAGGCCGAGCTCACGCGCGAGCGGCGGCAGGACGGGGTTCAGCATCTGCTGCCCGGCCATGAGGCCGAATACGGCGAGGTAGACCAAGGACAGCGCCCGTCGCGGGGTCACCACGTGACGGGAGTGCGCGGGAGACGTCGTCATGGGCACTAGGGTGCGAGAGCAGCCAGGTCCATGGCTTGGACGATTGTCCGCCTGTTCGAGCCTGGTCTCAGGGCGGCATATGCCGCCCGGGCGCGGCGTGGATCGGCCCGCGCGAGGACGTTCGTCCAAGACCCGCAGTACGAACAGGGCGAGTCTCTCTCCATCAGCAAACACCACCGAAGGAGAACAACCATGCGCCAGCTGAATGCCTGGCTCTACATGACCCTTGACGGGGTCGTGGAGGCACCGGAGAACTGGGTCGTGCCCGACGAGGAGATGTTCGACGAACAAACCGCCTTGTATGCCCGGTCCGACGCCCTTCTGCTCGGCCGCAGGACGTTTGACGTCTTCGCCGCATCGTGGCCCGAGCGCGGGAGCGAGGTGCCCAATGCCGACTGGATGAACGAGACGCCGAAGTTCGTCGCCACGAGCGCTCCCCTGGGCCTCACCTGGAACAACACCTCCGTCTTGGATGGTGACATCGTCGAGACCGTGGCACGCCTGAAGCAGGGCCCCGGAGGGGCGATCACACTCAACGGGAGCACCGAGCTTCTCCGCACCCTGCTGGTGGCCGGCCTCGTCGACGAGCTCCGTCTCTTTGTCCAGCCGGTTCTCGTCGGTTCCGGCCGGCGACTCTTCGACGCGGCCGGCTCAGCTCTCGACCTGGGGCTGCGCGCATCCCGTGCCTACAAGAGCGGAAGCGTCTCGTTGACGTACGGCTTCCCACAGCCGGACGAGGGAACCGCCCGACCACGTCGCTCATGACCCTCCGCGTGGCGCAGGCCAGCGACCCGTGGCTGCGGCTGTCCCGGCGCGCGGAGCGTCAACTTCCCCACCAGTCCCCACGAGCCCGGAGCGCGTGCACGTTTCCGCACGTCAGGACCCCGCGTGCCCCCTTCGGAATCACTTCCCGGAAAAGCCCACGAGGGGCTTATACGAGGGAGGGCCCTGGCCAGCGTTTTCGCTGGTCAGGGCCTCTCGGAGCACTACGTGGCAGGTGACGGGTTCGAACCTTCGAGCTTGGCGATCGTGTGGCGCCACCGACTGCGATGACACGACGGTCGCCGCTGCCACCCTGGATCTCGTGGGCGTGGCCCTCGATCTGTGCGACCGCCTCGTCGATAGCGAAGGGAGTGCAGGCGACGTCTCCGGCCACTGACGGCCTGAATCTCGGGGTGGCGCCATCGCGCCCGGTCGCTGGCAGGCGTCCGACCTAAGCCTCGATCCACCGATGAGCCTTCGGCTGTCGGCGTGATGCCTTCCGCGGGCTGAGGGTCGTGTGGGGGCGTGGGTGATCGCCCGACCTCGCTGTCGGGGTGTTCCACGTCGGATTCCTCGGGTTGCGCCGTCGTCGGCTGGGTGGTCAGGACGGTGTCGTCATGGGCGGGTCGG
>NZ_BAABZW010000038.1:0-6544 GCF_040365325.1 Intrasporangium sp. DVR
AATCCCACCCCGTGTCCAAGAACCGGGGGCAAGGCCCCGTCCCCGGTGTCGCCGGCGTGGACCCGGTCTCGGTCGAGGTAGTGCTCCAGCGCGGTGGGGTCGCCGTCGCGGATCGCGAGGGTGGCGGTTCCTTCGGCGGGGTCGGTGAACCGGTGCAGCTCGGTCAGCGTGGCGGTGGTGCCGTGCGCGTAGCCCTGCTCAGCCAGGTCCCGGAAGATCCCGCCGGCCGCGACTGCGGCCAGCTGCTGGTCGTCCCCGACCAGGCGCACGCTGCCACCGGCGTCGACCACGTGGCGGACCACGGCCGCGAGGTTCCGGGTGCCGGCCATCCCGGCCTCGTCGATCAGCACCAACGTCCCTGGGCCGATCGCTCCACCTACGGCAGTCGTCGTGCTCGTTCCCGGTGAAGCACCTGCGACGGTGGTCTGGTGGAGGTACTTGGCAAGGGTGTCGGCATGGATGCCGGTGGCCTTGCCCAGCTCCTCGGCCGCGACCGCCGTGGGTGCCAATCCGAGGACGGTGCCGCCGGAGGTCTCCCAGGCCCGGGCGAGGACGCGTAGGGCGGCGGTCTTGCCGGCGCCGGCCGGGGCGAGGGCGACCTGCACCCGGCACCCGCTCGTGGCCAGGGTGCGGACCATCGCCGTCTGCGACCGGTCTAGGTTCGGACCGTCCGCAGACTGGGCGGCCAGCACGTCCTCCACGACGACTGGGTCTGCCTGGCGGCCGTCGCGACGCAAGCCCAGGGCGAGGAGCTCTTCCTCCGCCGCCAGGATCGCCCGGGACGTGTAGGCCTGGCTGCCGTGAACGACGTGGGCGGACTGGCCGTCCGGGCGGCGCAGCACCTCCGGCTCACCCAGCTCCGGTGGCACCCCGACGGGCACCGAGAAGCGGTGCAGGACCCACCGCTCGACCTCACGCGCGTGTTCTTCGATCCGGGCGAGGGGGACCTGGGCGGTGCGGAGCTGGCGCAGCGTCTCTGCGCGCACGTGCCACACCTGCCACGTCGCCCGCGACCCCTCCAGCACCTTTACGACGCGGGCGGCGAGGAGCTGGGGGCGCACGCCCCCACCCCTGAGCGCAGGTATGCGTCCCTGGAGCGTCTCCACCCGCTGACCTGCGGCAATACGAACGTCTCCACCACGCTCCCGGGTGCGTCCCCACCCCGCCCCCACCGCTCTCTGGACCATCTCCTCCGGGCTGCGTCCCGCGGGGGCGAGCACGGCGGTGGCCTGCGCCCGCCAGGTCTGGCGTTGCTCGGACTCCGAGCGGGGTTCGTGCTTGCCCGGGCGGGTCTCCAGGTTCGCCTGCTGCGCCAGCGCCAGCGACTCGACAGTCGTGGGCGTGCGGCCGTGGTCGGCCCGGAAGGTGGCGGCGAGCTCGCGCTGGCGGGTCTCGATCGCCTGCCGACGGGACGACCACGCGTCCAGCAGGGCCGGGTCTATGCCGTCGATCTCGCGCACCGCCCGCTTGCCCTCCGGTGACGGACGCTCGCTGAAGCGGACGTCGAGCCGGTCGACGAGCCCGGCTTCGAGGTGGGTGTTGTAGTGCTCTGAGGCCATGACCTTGGCCTTGAACAGCATCCGCCCGTCGAGGGTGAGCCACCGTCCGCCCTCCTCGGGCAGGGACTGGACCTTGTTGGAGACGACGACGTGGGTGTGCAGGTCCGGGTCGCCGGTGCGTGAGTCGCGGTGGTCGAAGGCTGCTGCGATGAGGCCGGTGACGGGCACCTGGCGGATGCCGCCCTTGCCGACCCGGGTGAACGCGACCTCGGCCTCGAGCATCGCCAGCGTCGCGCGGACCGCGTCCTGGTGCGCGGCTTCCACCTGCCGGGCGACCTCCGGAGTGGCGAGGGCCCACAGGGCCGAGACCGACTTCACCGGGGAGAACGTCAGGTCGAACCCTGCAACCGGCACCTGCGCCGGCCGTGACGCCCTGGCGATGAACCTGGTCAGTTCGCCCTCGTCCACGGGTGCGCGGCCGTGGCGCTGCTCGAACGCCTCCAGGGCGACCCGGGTGCGGATCGCTGCCCGCTCCTGCGCCGGGATGGAGGCGTTCCACGGCAGGCCCCCTGAGGTGTTGTGCTCGCTGAAGGCCCGGGCCGTGACCTGGCGCAGGGTCGTGGCGTCGAAGGTCGGGAACGCCCGGCCCAGCGCGCCCCACCCGTTCGCGGTCGCCCCGGGCTCGTCGGAGCGTGGGTGGCGACCCTGACCGAAGAGCAGCTTCATCTGCTCCTCGGTCACCACGTCCCCGACGGCGAGGTCGAGCCCGGCGAGGCCGGTGCCCAGCCACCGACCCGGCGCCTCGCCCTTCTCCTCGTAGTAGGAGGCGAGGCCGGCCTGCCGGCTCTCGGTGGCATCGTGAGCGGCGACCTGCTTCGTCAGGTACGTGTACCCGCTCCCTGCGGCGAGCTTGTGCAACGTCATCACGCTTATACAAAGCGGACGAGCGAGGCCCAGGGTCTCACCACGGCGACCGAGTGCACCGGGTGTGTCCTGGATCTGCCTCGGCAGATCTGTCAGGGGCGGGGACCTCAGGTCTGAGTTGAGCGGAAACAGCCGCGGATGTGGTGGCAGTCGCGGCGGGGGATAGACATGGTGGAGCTGTCCACAGGTTTGGGGCGAGGGGCGCGCGGCAGACGAGAAGGAGTGGCTGAATGAAATGGCACGGTGAGTCCCTGGGGCGGGTCTCGACGCTTTAGGGGACACAGCGGTTTTCGCTGACCACGAGCGAACGGAAGGAACGACCATGTCTCAGACCGTCAGCCCCATCGAGCTCCTCACCGTCGAGGAAGCGGCGCGCTGGTGCCACATCTCACCGAATACCTTGAACTACCTGCGTGTGCAGCGCCGGTTCGCCCCCGCCATCCGGATCGGCCGTCGGGTCTTCTTCACTCCCTCTGACCTCAACGACTGGCTGGAGGCTCAGCGCGAGGAGCCGGAGTGATCCAGAAGCGGGGGAGGCGCTACCGCGTCCAGGTCAAGCACCGCGGCATCGTGGTCGCGGACCGTTCGTTCGAGCGACGCGCTGACGCCGCCGTCTGGGAGCGCGAGCAGAAGCAACTCATCCTTATGGGCGACTTCGTGCCTCCGTCGGCCGGCAGGGTCACGGTGGCCCAGCTGGCAAAGACCTACCTCGAGGCCAGGCGCGACCAGGTCTCGGTCCGCGCCTGGGAGTCGGACGAGAGCGCCCTTCGTGTCCACATCGTGCCGGCGCTGGGCCATCGTCCCATCGGGTCGGTGAACCGCGTCCACATCGAGCGCTTCCTGGGCGCGGTCGCGAGCAGTCGGTCGGTGGGCACCGCGGCACGCGTGCGGACGACCCTGCGGGGCCTGTTCGACTACGCAGTTCGGTCGCGGGTCATCCGCGACTCCCCGGCGGCGGCGGTCCGGCTGCCCCGCCCGGACTCCGGCCGCCGTCGCGGGGAGTTCAGGCCCTTCACGATGGACGAGCTGCTGGCCGTGGTGGAGGAGCAGCGACAGCACGCAGGCGCCCAGGCGGACGTCACCCTGTTCCTCGGGCTGACCGGGCTGCGCTTCGGCGAGCTGCGCGGGTTGCGCGCACGCGACGTCACCAGCGTCCCGTACCCGGCGGTCGTCGTCGCCAGATCGCTGCCCCAGTCGGGGCGCACCGGGAAGGTGATCGAGCGCACGACGACCAAGAGCGGACGCAGCCGGATCGTCCCGCTGCTGTCCTTGGCCCTTCCGGTGGTCGAGTCACGTCTGGAAGGACTGGATCCGGAGGACCTGCTCTTTCCGGCCAGTCAGGGCGGGTACCTGCACGTCCAGAACTGGCGCCGCGCCGTGCGGTGGAACGGGACCACGGACGGGCGCCGGCCGCACGACCTGCGGCACACGGCCGCCAGCCTGTGGATCGCCGCTGGGGTAGATATCAAGACCATCGCGGTCTGGCTCGGTCACAGCTCCACGAAGCTGACGCTGGACACCTACGGCCACCTCATGGGCACCGACGCCGAGCGGGCCGCCATCGAGCGGATCAACCGCGCCTTCGGGCACCAATCAGGCACCAGTCCGGGCCAGGCCTCACGCCGACTGCTGACGCTGGAGCCGAAGGAGAGCCTCTGACCTGCACAGACACGACGTGCCCCCGGCAGGATTCGAACCTGCGACACCCGCTTTAGGAGAGCGGTGCTCTATCCCCTGAGCTACGAGGGCGGGACAGCCCGGCCATTCTGGCAGGTCGTCCGGCCCGGTTTCGAATCGACCTCCGACCCGTCCCGCAGCTCGGCGCGTGTCAATGGCCACGTTCAGGTCCCCGCTGGTGGCCAAGTGAAAGTCCCCACCCTCTGCGGGTTGTTCAGCTTCTTGGTGCCTTACCTCCTTGCCGGGTTCGGGCTTGGCGCATGCGATAGGACTGGCCACTGGTGACCACGGTGGTGGCGTGGTGAAGCAGCCGGTCGAGCATGCTGACGGCGGTGGTGTGTTCGGGCAGGAACCGGCCCCACTCCTCGAAGCTCCAGTGCGAGGCCAAGCCGAGGGCACGTCTTTCGTAGGCGGCGGCGACCAGGCGGAAGAGCAGCTGGGCGCCGGTGTCGTCCAGCGGGGCGAAGCCGACCTCGTCGATCAGGATGAGGTCATGCCGGAGCAGGGCCTCGATGGTCTTGCCGACGGTGTTGTCGGCCAGGCCGCGGTAGAGGGTCTCGACGAGGTCGGCCGCGGTCAGGTACTTGACGCGGTGTCCGGCGATGACGGCGGCGTGCCCCAGGGCGATGAGGGTGTGGGACTTGCCGGTGCCGGCCGGCCCGATCATGGCGAGGTTCTCCTTGGCGCTGATCCATTCGAGCGAGGTGAGGTAGGCCCAGGTGGGGGCGGGGATCGAGGAGGCGGGCAGGTCGAACTCCTCGATCGTCTTCAGGACCGGGAACCCGGCGGCCTTGAGCCGGGCCCGCTCGTTGGAGGCGTCGCGGGCGGCGACCTCGGCCTCGACGAGGGCGCGCAGGACTTCCTCGGGTGACCAGCGTTGGGTCTTGGCCGTCAGGAGCAGTTCGGGGGCGAGCTGGCGCATGGCGGCGAGCTTGAGCCGGCGCAGCCCGGCCGTGAGGTCCGCGGGCAGGGCCGGTGGTGTGGTGGCGCTCATCAGGAGACCGCCTCACCGGTCGAGGGCGAGTCCGGCGTGTTGCCAGTCGGTTTCACGTCTGAGTTGGTGCTGGCGTGGGTGGGTGTGTACTCGGACAGGGAGCGGCCGAGGGCGACGGGTAGGTCGATCACGAGGGCGTTCCCGGCGGTCCTGGGGTGCGGGGTGCCCGCGCCAGCGGCGAGGATGGAGCGCACGTCCGCGGCCTTCCACCGGCCGAACGCGACCGCTCGTTCGAGGGCTGCGACCATCGCCGCCTCGCCGTGCGCGGCGGTCAGCGTGTTCAGCTCGGCCAGCTCCGGCCCGAGGCGGGTGTGCCCGGCTGCTGCGGCGCCGGCGATGAACGCCTCCGCGGCTGGGCCGAGCGCGCAGAACTGTTTCTCCGCAAGGGTTTTCGGGCGGATCGCCCGGACCGGGACGGCCGGCCGCGGGCCACCGTAGTGCTCGTCGAGGATCGAGGCCTCACCTGGGGCGACGAGGGGGTGCTGCGCGTGCACCTCGCCCGTGCCGACATCCAGGACCAGCACCCGGGGCCCGTCGACCACGACCGCCACGGCTTGGCCGCGCAACCGGACCGGGACCGAGTAGCGGGCCGAGCCGAGCCGGATCGTGGACAGCTTGTCGACCTTGCGGGTCACGGGCGGCGGGCCGATCGAGGGACGCAGCGACGGCAACGCGCCCAGCAGCTCACGCTCACGCTCGAGCCGCACGGCCGGGACCGCACCAGTCTCCGAGTGTACGTTCGCGTTGACCTGCTCGCACCACGCCGCGGCACGCCCATTCGCGGCCGGCAGGTCCGCGAGCACCTTTGCCGCCACTACGGATTCGTCGATCCCAGCGCCCGCGTCGAGGGCGTGCTCGAGCAGCAGCGGGCGCAGCAGGTCATCCTTGCCGTACCCGACCAGGTTCTCCACGATTCCCTTGGACTGCGGGTCGTACCCCTCGCAGAAGTCAGGCCGGAACCGGTAGTGCGTGGCGAACCGCACGTACTCGCTCGTGGGCACCACCCGGTTTGCTACGACCCCACCCTTCAGGCAGTTCATCCGGTCCGCCAGTACCACGCTCGGCACCCCGCCGAGGGCCTCGAAGCACTCCGCCAGCAGCGCCAGCGTGGTGTGCGCCTTCTCGTCCGGGGCGAACCGCACGAACCGGACCCGCGACCACGCGAGGACGGCGCAGAAGACGTGCACGCCGGCGATCACGCCCCAGTCGATCACCAGGTGCTCGCCCGGGGTCCACACCGCCGGACGGCGTGAGCTGCCCTGCTCGCGCCGGTACCGCTTCTTCTCCTGCGCGACCAGGCGCCGGAAGTTGCGGTCCGAGCCGGTGTACCCCTCCAGTCGCGCCTTGGGCAGCAGCCGCTTCGCGCTGACCCGCCCCAAGCCGGTCTTGACCGACCTCGCGACAAGCTCACGAACGCCCTCGTAGTTGCTCGGCCGCGGCGCCCGCGCGG
>NZ_BAABZW010000039.1:0-3673 GCF_040365325.1 Intrasporangium sp. DVR
ACATCGGTTATGCCGACCTCCTGGTTATGCCGACCCTGGGGTGGGGGTGCAGGTCAGCGGGTCGGGAGGAGCCGAAAGGTCGGCATAGTCAGAGGCTGGTGAGGAAGGCGAGCACGTCGGGGGCGGGTGCGTAGGTGCCGGGCGTGACCTGTGGACCTCGGGTGCGGTCGATCGCAGCTTGTTTGATGGTCATGTCGGCGTGGAGGTAGACGTCCGTGCTGGAGGTGTTCTCGTGGCCCAGCCACAGCGCGATGACGGCGACGTCGACGCCGGCCTGGAGCAGCCTCATCGCCGCCGTGTGTCGCAGGGTGTGCATGGTGACGTGTTTGGCCCTCAGGGAGGGAGAGCGCTCGGTGGCGGCGGCCAGGTGCTTGGACAGTCGCCGCTCGAGCGCGTCGCGGGACAGGTGCTGCCCGCGTGGCCCGGGGAAGACGGCGGCTCCGGGACGGGTGACTCGCTCGGCGAGGTAGGGGACCAGGACGGTCAGGGTGGCGGCGGTCAGCGGGGTGGCCCGGTACTTGCGTCCCTTGCCGGTGCAGGTCACGTGCGCGCCGGCGCCGGTGTGGATGTCGTTGATCGTCAGAGCGGTGAGCTCGCTGATCCGGAGACCGGTCTGTACGGCCAGGGTCAGCAGTGCCCGGTCGCGGCGCCCGGTCCACGTCCTTGGGTCCGGCGCGTCCAGCAGCGCCTCGGTCTCCTCGACGGTCAGGAACTGCACCGTCCTTGGGGTGGCGCGGCGGGCGGGGACAGCCAGGGCCCGGGTGATCGTGTCCGCGTGTTCGGGATGGTCGGGCAGGGTCACGGCCAGCACCGCACGGATCGCGGTGAGCCGGGCGTTGCGGGTGACGGCGCTGTTGCCGCGGACGGCTTGGAGGTGCTCCAGGAACGCGGTGATGGCCTCAACGTCGATCATGGCCAGGTCGATCTTGTCCGCGGGGACGCCGGTGGTGGCCGTGAGGTGCTTGATGAGCAGCCGCCAGGTGTCGCGGTAGGCCGCGATCGTGTTCGGGGACAGGCCCTTACGGGCGTGGGCGTGGTCGGTGAAGTAGGACTGCAGGGAGGGCGCCAGGAGTGTCATGACCGCACCTGCTGCCGCTGCTCGAGCCGGGTCGCGGCCAGGGCCATCAGCTCCGGGGACGCGGCCAGGTACCAGTACGTGTGCGCCGTGCTGGTGTGTCCCAACCACGTCGCCAGCAGCGTCAGGGTGCGTTGCGGATCGCCACCCTCGGAGTAGGCGGCGGCCATGTGCCCGGTGGCGAAGGTGTGTCGCAGGTCGTGGGGCCGGGGACGTGCGGCCCCACGTGGTCGCAGTCCGGCGGTGGTGACGAGCCGGGCGAAGTGGGCTTCGATCGTGCTGCGCTGGTAGCCGACGCCACGGGAACTGACGAGCAGCGGCCCGTCCGCGGCGGGGTGGGTCGCGGTCCGGGCGGGCAGGTCGCGGTAGCCGATGATCGCCTCCACGGTGGAGGGGTGTACCGGGACCAGCCGGTCCTTGCGTTTGCTCGCCCGGATCAGCAGCACCCCGGCCGCGGTGTCGATGTCACCGGTGGTCAGTCGCAGCGCCTCGCCGATCCGCAGCCCGGTCGCGGCCAGCAGCCCGATCACGGTGCGCATCGTCGCGGCCAGCAGAGGCCGAATGAACACCTGTCCGCAGGCGTCCAAGAGCGCGTCGAGGTCGGCCTGGGAGTAGATGAAGGGCGCCGCGCGTCGTGGCCCGGCGGGCAGGATCCCCGGGGGTGGGACCTGCACGTCCAAGCCGATCCCGTGCAGGTACTTCGCGAAGGTGCGCACCGACCCCAAGCGCATGCCCCACCAGCGCGGGTCCGCGGCGGCGGGCAGCCGCGCCCATTCGACGGCGTCGGCGGTGGTGAACGTCTCCTTGCCCGCGGCGGCGAGCCAGTCGCAGAACTGCCCGGCCAGATGCTCGAGCTTGTCCAGGTCGTATCCGAGGGCGCGGCGCATCGTCAGGTACTCGGTCAGGTGCTCGTGCAGGGTGCTCATGGCCCGGGCACCTTCCCCCAGGACGTGACCAGCTCGCGCAGTGCAACGAGGTCGGTCCGGGCGTAGACCATCGTGGTGTCCGTGCGTGCGTGCCCGAGCAGCTCGCGGGCCTCGATCAGCGAGCCGCCGGCGGCCAGCACCGCGGTCGCGGCGGTGTGCCGCAGGGCGTGAGCGTGCACCGTCCCCAGCCCTGCCCCCGCAGCCAGATGCGCGACGACACCGGAGACGCCCTTGCTGCTGAGCCCGACCAGCGGCGGGCGCAGTCGCGTGAAGACGGCCCGGTCCGCGGCTCCTGCCGGACGTCCGTCCCGCAGGTAGTCGACCAGTGCCTGCCCGACGTCGCTAGGGAGCGGCAGGGTCAGAACCCGCTCACCCTTACCGTGGATCACGAGCCTCCCGTCGTGCCAGTGCAGGTCGTCCAGGCCCAACGCGGCGACTTCCCCGGCGCGCAGCGCGAGCCGGCTGATCAGGATCACGATCGCCCGGTCGCGCAGACCTGCCGGCGTGCTGGTGTCCGCGGCCGCGATCAGGGCCTGAACCTGCACCGTGGTCGGGCCATGCGGCAGAGCAGGCGCGGCCGGTGCCGGCCGGAGGATCCCGGCGGACATCGAGCAGTTCACCCGCCCGGTCAGGAACGCCCAGTCCAACAGGCCGCGCATCGCGGAGACCAGATGGCGCCGCGACGCCAGCGAGTACCCCTGCCCCTGCCGGGCGACGTACCGGTTCACGGCGGCCGCGTCGACACCGTCCCAGATCAGGTTCCGGTCGGAGTCGACAGCCAGCTCGGCCAGGAAGCCTGCAACCCATCGGCGGGTCTCATTCGCCCACCCTCGGCTGACCCCGCGTTGGGTGCACAGGTGCGCCGTCCACTCCTGCAGCAGCTGCTCGGCCGGCGTCGGCGCCTCCGGCGGCGGCAGTGAAGGTGGGGCCAGCAGGCCGGTGGCCAGGAGGAACTTGCGCACCGTCACGATCCGTCGCGCAGAGGAGGGATGCCGACGACGCCGACTCCGTGCCTGCGAGGCCACGAACCGGGCCAGGAGCGCGGCGTCGAGATCCTGCACGCCCGAGCCCTGCGCGGCCATCCAGGAGCTCAGCCGTGCCGCGGTGCAGGCAACCGAAACCACCGTGCCGGCCGCGTACCCCTGGCCCTGGAGCCAGCCCACGAGGTCCAGGACGGCCTCATCCAGCGGACCTTCCCTCAGGCGCGGCCGACCGTCGCGACGGCGGCTCAACGGTGGACGCAAGACGAGCACGCCGTGGGCGGCCAGGAACCGCTTGACCAGCGGCAGGTACTGCGCTGCGGCCGGGACCCTGCTGCCCGACCGCTGCCGCTCGAGATCGACGTACTCATCGATGACGTCCTCGTTCACGTCCTCGGCTCCCAGCCCCCGACCGGTCACCCAGGCCGAGAACCGGCTAAACGCCAGTACCGTCCGGCGGGAGCGTCCCTCCGAGATTGCGGAGTCTGTCAGCCAAGCCTCCAACGGCTCAGCCCAAGCCTCCAACACGTCCGCACGATTGACATCCACATCGGCCATGGCCGCCTCCTCAGGTAGAGATCCCGAGCATCGCGCCGCCGATGACTATGCCGACCTTTCGGCTCCTCCCGACCCGCTGACCTGCACCCCCACCCCCGGGGTCGGCATAACCAGGAGGTCGGCATAACCGATGT
>NZ_BAABZW010000040.1:0-1054 GCF_040365325.1 Intrasporangium sp. DVR
GACCAGTCAGCGCCTGAGATGTGCGTCCAAGTGGGCGCTATTACGCTGCTCCGAGTGCGCTATGACGCGGCCCGGCCCCCGCACCGAACCACCGGCGACGAGCTGGTCAAGAAACTCCGAGCGCGCGCACCTCCGGGAACAGCCCCTCCCCGTCGCCACGTCCCGATGACGGCGTCAGGACCAAAGACCCTGCCCCGCGTTCGACCCCGAGACCAGACTGTTTCGGTACACCAACGGCACCACGGGTCAGATCGGGAGGGATCATGAACAAGAGAGCAATGGCAGTGGCCGCCGTCGTGGCGGCAACGGTGGGGGCCAGCGCAGCGGGGGCCTCCGGCGCACCGAGAACGCGCCTACCCGACGCCACCCTCTTCTGCGGCTCCGTCACAGTGGCGGCAGACGCCTGGGTGGCCCTCGGGTCCGGGACGCTGTGGATCACGAGCGGGGACCTGGCAGGCCACTACGTGGTCCTGGAACAGACCCACTACTACGCCGAGGGGCTCTTGCAGGAGCCGCCAGAGTCCTATGAGGCCCTCATGCCGCTCATCCCCACCGAGACCTTCGGCAAGAAGACCGGGCTGGAAACGACACAGTCATGTGACTTCGTGTCGCGGTGGGAGGACCCTTCCGCTCCGGGCACCGGGTTCTCGATCGTCGGGCCCGTCACCATCGCCAAGGTCTCTGGCTGAGGAGGGGAGCTGACCAACGGACCCAGCCCAGCGGCATACGGCATCGCTGGGCCCGGGTAGGCCGCGACCACAGCACGGCGGTCGCGTCGACAGGCGGAATCTCAATGCTCGGCTATTTGTCACTCTGGACAGCGTCATCGAAGCGCCAGAGAACTGGGTGAAGGCTGACGACGACATGTTCGCAGCCATGGAGGGGGACTACGCGCAGTCAGAAGCCCTTCTGCTTGGTCGTCGCACCTACGAGACGTTTGCCGCTTCATGGCCCCAGCGCGGTAGCGAGGTGCCGAACGCGGACTGGATGAAGCAGACCCAAAGGTACGTCGCGTTGTCAATGGCCACGTTCAGGTCCCCGCTGGTGGCCAAGT
>NZ_BAABZW010000041.1:0-752 GCF_040365325.1 Intrasporangium sp. DVR
CCCATCGCTCCGGAGGGATGACTGCACTCCCATTAGGTGCTCGGCGGGGCGCTCTCTATTGGGCTGCCCACCAGCGTGATCGGTGTGGCTCACCATCGGTCTGCGGCCCCGCCGGGCGCCGTGACGAGGCGTGGCTCCAGAGGGGACTGCCCTGCTCGTAGTAGCACTGCCCACCTCGCCGTCCACATCGGTCAGGAGCGAAGGCAGGAGCAGCAGATGCAACACATCATCATCGGGGTCGACCCACACAAGCTGGCGGCCACCATCGAGGTCCTCGACGAGCACGAGAGGGTCCTGGGTTCGGGCCGGTTCACCACGGACCGGGCCGGCTACGCGGCGATGCGCAGGTACGCGAAGGCCTGGCCGGAGCGCACCTGGGCGGTCGAGGGCGCCAACGGCGCTGGCCGGCCGCTGGCGCAGCGGCTGCTGGAGGCCGGCGAACGGGTGCTGGATGTCCCGGCCAAGCTCGCCGCGCGGGTGCGGCTCTTCGACACCGGGCAGGGCCGCAAGAGCGACGCGCTGGATGCGCACTCGATCGCGGTCGTGGCGGTACGCACCACGGGCCTGCGGGTGCTGCAGGTCGACGGTGACCTGGAGGCGCTGCGGATCCTGTCGGATCGCCGCGACGCGCTGAGCAGGCGGCGGGTCCAGATCGTCGACCGGCTCCAGGCGCTGCTCGCGGAACTCCTGCCGGGACAGGCGAAGAAGGACACCACCACCGGGCAGGCCAAGGCGATGCTCGCCTCGGTCCG
>NZ_BAABZW010000042.1:0-1711 GCF_040365325.1 Intrasporangium sp. DVR
GGTAGGACACTGCCGCCAGCTGGGCCGTGGACATCGTCGCGGGCTGGAAAGGCAGAAGGGTGGACGGGCCGGACATGGACTCACCTCGCGCGGCGATCCTGCACTGGCCCAGATCCCGCCCGCCGCTGGCGGCCGGGCACATGGACCCCTTCGACGCTATCCACGTGCCGAGGCCGTGGCCGCGTCCGCAGGCGGCGGAGTGCCGCGGGTCGCGGCAGCGCGTCAAGGGCGGAGGCGCTCGGTGTGCTGACCCGTCAGCTCGGCGATGAGCTCGAAGTCCTTGTCGAGGTGAAGCACCGTCAGACCCGCGAGTTCAGCGGTTGCCGCGATGAGCAGGTCCGGGATCGACGGGGCGCGGTGACGGCCCCGGTCAGCCAGCAGCAGCTGGACCTCGAGTGCTCGGTCCTCGATCGCGGGCGTCAGGTACTCGACCGGCATCATCGAGATCGGCGCGGTGCCGAACACCGACCGCGCGTCAGCGGCGGTCCTGGCCGAGTATCCGACCTCCAACCTCGTCATGGTGGTCATCCGGACGAGGCCTCGTTCTATCCGGCCGGCCCACAACTCGGCATCGGGACTGGTGCCCAGTCGGACCAAGGCGGACTTGTCGATCAGCCAGTCCGTCACCGCCACGCGTCGTCCATCGTCTGATCGTCGGTGAGGTCGGCGAACCTGTCCGCGAAGGCACGGAGATCCTCGACGGAGACGGGCGCGCTCGCGGTGGCAGCGTCGGAGGCCAGCCGCCGACGGATGTACTCGGCCCTGGAGATCCCGAGTCTGGCCGCGTGGGCATCCACGCCGGCCAGCACCGCGTCGGGAACGTCGCGAATCAGTACGTCAGCCATGCGCAGCACCTCCTAGATATCTGATGATATCAGCAGGGATCTGCCGCTCGAATATCCCGCTGTCGCTCCTTACATGCCGGAGCGAAGCTAGCCCTATCTGGGCTGCTAGACACTTTCGGTAGGGCCGATGTCTGGCCAGACTCGGTCTAGGTGCTCGGCGGGGCGCTCTCTATTGGGCTGCCCACCAGCGTGATCGGTGTGGCTCACCATCGGTCTGCGGCCCCGCCGGGCGCCGTGACGAGGCGTGGCTCCAGAGGGGACTGCCCTGCTCGTAGTAGCACTGCCCACCTCGCCGTCCACATCGGTCACGAGCGAAGGCAGGAGCAGCAGATGCAACACATCGCCATCGGGGTCGACCCACACAAGCTGTCGGCCACCATCGAGGTCCTCGACGAGCACGAGAGGGTCCTGGGTTCGGGCCGGTTCACCACGGACCGGGCCGGCTACGCGGCGATGCGCAGGTACGCGAAGGCCTGGCCGGAGCGCACCTGGGCGGTCGAGGGCGCCAACGGCGCTGGCCGGCCGCTGGCGCAGCGGCTGCTGGAGGCCGGCGAACGGGTGCTGGATGTCCCGGCCAAGCTCGCCGCGCGGGTGCGCCTCTTCGACACCGGGCAGGGCCGCAAGAGCGACGCGCTGGATGCGCACTCGATCGCGGTCGTGGCGGTACGCACCACGGGCCTGCGGGTGCTGCAGGTCGACGGTGACCTGGAGGCGCTGCGGATCCTGTCGGATCGCCGCGACGCGCTGAGCAGGCGGCGGGTCCAGATCGTCGACCGGCTCCAGGCGCTGCTCGCGGAACTCCTGCCGGGACAGGCGAAGAAGGACATCACCACCGGGCAGGCCAAGGCGATGCTCGCCTCGGTCCG
>NZ_BAABZW010000043.1:0-955 GCF_040365325.1 Intrasporangium sp. DVR
GGCTCCCCTCTGACGTCAAGGGGCCGGGATCGGCTCTTTGGAGTGTGCGCCGGCGCTTGTCGCCGTCAAGGTCGTTCGTCCGGTGGGGCGCTGCACCTTGACGGCTCCGGCGCGTCGACGCGGTCGCTGGGGAGCCGAGCCCGGGCGGGGCTTCGCACGGGCGGTGGTCGGGGGTAGCGTCGTGGGTGCGGGTCCGGGAAGTGGCTGATCCGAAGTGTCGATGTGCGGGGGTAGGTCGACCGCGCTGGATGTCAGAGTCGCCCCGCAGTGCCCTCCCGGGCCCGTCAGCGCGGCCGCCTGTTCGGCGGCGTGGGCGTCGGCGATCAGCTGTCGGTAGATCGCGTCGGATATCCGCCGTTTGAGGCACCTCATCGCTTCGAGGGGCTTCTTGTCCTCGGCGCGCTTGCGCCGGTAGTAGGCGCGGCCCTCGGTGTCGAGGCGCAGCTGGGTGACGGCGGCGATGTGGATCACGTGGTTCATCCGCCGGTTGCCGGCTCGGGAGAGCCGGTGCCGGTTCTGCTCCCCGGAGGAGGCGTCCAAGGGTGCGGTGCCGGTCCAGGACGCGAACCGGTTGCGGTCGGCGAACCGGGCCACGTCGCCGACGTCGGCCAGGACGCGGGCCGCGACCACCGGTCCCACGCCGTGCAGGTCCATCAGCGTGGAGCCGCGGGCCAGGACCATCGCCTCGAGCTCGGCGCTGGCCTTCTTCTTCTTGGCCTCGACCACGACCAGCTCGGCCAGCTCCTCGGCCGCGGTCCGGCGGCGGATCTTCCCGGCGATGTCCCGTGGGCGGACCGAGGCGAGCATCGCCTTGGCCTGCCCGGTGGTGATGTCCTTCTTCGCCTGTCCCGGCAGGAGTTCCGCGAGCAGCGCCTGGAGCCGGTCGACGATCTGGACCCGCCGCCTGCTCAGCGCGTCGCGGCGATCCGACAGGATCCGCAGCGCCTCCAGGTCA
>NZ_BAABZW010000044.1:0-4037 GCF_040365325.1 Intrasporangium sp. DVR
CAGCCAGTATGAGAGCGGCAGAGAACCCGTGCCGGTTCATTGCGCATGCTCCGGTGCGTGAGCAACGTGTTGTCAGTCTGACCCAGCGCCGGCTGATGGACCCGGCTGCGATCATCGCCGGCCTGCCACCGGACACCCGACCCTTGCCGACCGTCGACGCCTACGACGAGCTGATCCCACGCCGCCGCACCACCGCCACCAACCCTTCAAGCGACCGCGCGAGCACCGACAAGAGAGCGAGCACCAGCTGATGAGCCCCACCGCCCCCGCTGCCTCGATCACGCCAACCCTTCGCCGCAGGCGCGGGATGACCCAAGCGGCCGCTATCGCCGCAGTCGACCAGGCCTGCCGTCGGCTGCGGCTACCGACGATCCGAGCCCTGGTCGACGAGGCCGTCACCGTGGCGACGAGAGAGCAGCTGACCTACCAAGGCTTCCTGGCCGAGCTGCTCCTGGCGGAGGTCGACGATCGGGACCGCCGCTCCTCCCTGCGGCGCGTCAAGGCGGCCGGGTTCCCCCGGGACAAGTGGCTCGGCGACTTCGACTTCGACGCCAACCCGGCCATCAACCCAGCCACCATCCACGAGCTCGCCAAGGGCGACTGGATCCGCAAGGGCGATCCGCTCTGCCTGGTCGGGGACTCCGGCACCGGCAAGTCCCACATCCTTATCGGCCTGGGCACGGCCGCGGCGGAGCAGGGGTTCCGGGTCCGGTACGTGCTGGCGACCCGGCTGGTGAACGAGCTCGTCGAGGCCGCCGACGACAAGGCGTTGACCCGCACCATCAACCGGTACGGGCGGGTCGACCTGCTCATCATCGACGAGCTCGGCTACATGGAGCTTGACCGTCGCGGGGCGGAGCTCCTCTTCCAAGTCTTGACGGAGCGGGAGGAGAAGGCATCCGTGGCGATTGCGTCGAACCAGGCGTTCTCCGCCTGGTCGAGCACGTTCACCGACCCGCGACTGCTCGCCGCGATCGTGGACCGGCTCACGTACAACGGCACCATCATCGACACCGGCACCGACTCCTACCGCCTCGCGCACAGCCGCACCGCCAGCTGAGCACGCCAACAAGCGGCAAACGGCGCTGGAGTCTCCTGGCTGACCTGCCACCCGGCTGGCCCCTCTGCCGCGTCCGCCGGTTGCGACCGTGGGTGCCACTGCTGAGCCCCCGGGTGGTGTCCCCCTTCCACGAAGAACACCGGCCCGAGGGCGGTCCGTGTGAGCGCTACCCCGTCCGTCGACGCTCACTATGAAAACGAACGAGCCGACAGATCCTGACATCATCAGCGCCCTCCACGGCGGCCAGCGGCGTTCCGCGGTCAAAGCAACCCTTCATGGCGGCACGTCGCCGCACTGCTGGGACGACCACGGGGACGTCTGCCGGGAGCGGGACAGCGGCTACGACGTCGCGAGTCCGTGATGTCGCGCCCAGGTCATGAGTGGGCCGAGCCGGGTGTAGGTGCCGGGGGCACCGGCGTGGCAGCTGTTCCCTGCGGTGACGATGGCGATGAGCTCGCCGGTGTGGTCGAGCACGCCGGCGCCGGAGTCCCCGGTGCAGGTGTTCTCTTGTGCCCCGGTCAGGCACAGCGTTGTGTCGTCGTCGCCGCATCCGCTTGCTGGCTTGAGCGTGATGGTGCGGCTGGTGCACCTGATGGGGTGCCCGGGTCGGGTTCCCCAGCCGGTCACCACGAACGTGCCGGGTGCGCCAGCAGCAGTGGGCGGCCGCGGGCTGCCGGGGAGCGTGGCCCGGGCGACCGCGATATCGGCCCGGGGATTGGGGATCTGCCACGGTGATGTGAGAGGCGTGCCCATGTCTGGAGTCTGGTCGCACAGGTCGACCGGGTCGGCGACGACCCGCAGGCGTTGCCCATCGCGCACACAGTGGCGCGCGGTGATGATCAGTCCGGCGGCAACGACTCCTGAGCAGAGGATGTCTGCGCTGCTAATGGGTGAGGTGTTGGCGTACGCGAGGAGGACCACCGCCTCGGGGCGCAGCCCGCGGTTCTCGTCCTGAGGTGCTTTCGTGCAGCTCGTGGCCGCGAAGACCGTGACGAGGGCGGCGGCTAGCAGGGGTCGGTAGAGGTTCCGCACAGGAGCATGCCGTAGGGGATCTCGAGGCTCAGCTTGGTGCCGCTGAGGGTGTACTCGACTACGGTCCCGTCCCATCCGCCGCCGCCGCCCGCGGCCGTGGCGGAGCGGGTCATGCCGATCTGGATCTCTGACGCGGTCGCCTTGTCCGTGCACGCGGGTGGTGCCGCTCCCAACGCAGTCTGGTCGTGTTCGTTGGGTCGCGGTGTGGGCGGGTATCCGGGGGAGGCCAGGGTGTAGCCGGCGTGGGGGTCGAACGTGGCTAGCCGGATCTCCACGATGCTGAATCCGTCTCCGATGACCCGGGTAGGGCGTATGGCGCTGATGCGCGCGCCCGCAGCCAGGGAGCACAGCGGGAACCCGAAGGTGACCGCCGCTGGTGTTCCGGACGGGACAGCCACGTACTTCGAGTGGTCCTGCGGCCGCGGCGGCTGGTTCGGTGCGGCCTCGGAGTGCAGGCCGGGCGCGATCCGGCTCGGGGCAGGGCCGGGGTCCTGGCCCCCGGACGCGCAGGCGCCGAGAGCCAGGACACAGACAGCCGCAAGAAGAGGGCGCACTGTTTAGGCGTAGTGGCCGATGACTCGGCTCGCGTACGCGGGCCAGTCGTTGTTCCCACAGAGCTTGTACAGGCCCGCCGTTGGCTGCTTGTAGCTCAGGGCGTTGGAGGTGTCCCAGTTCGACGTGGACGTCACGTCGAAGCCGACCAGGCCGCTGATGTCGAACCCGCTCGACAGAGTCCATGCGCTCCCGTTCGACTGGTTCCTGGTCCAGGTGCCCGCGGCGAGTGCGCCGGTGCAGTAGTTGGCGGTGAAGTTTGCGGTGCCGGCGGTGGAGTAGCCGCCGGTGAGCTTGATCGGCACGAAGCTGTACTTCGTGTATGCGTAGGAGGAGCTCCCGCCGCTGACGATGTAGCAGACCTCCTTGTACTTGCCGAGCTCGCTCTCCAATGTGTAGGAGCGGTTCGCCGCGGACGCATCCCAGCTGGCGGTGAACGAGCTCGACCGAGAGACGGTGCCGCCCGCCTTCCAGCCGACGCTGTCGGTGCTCACGTCGAACGCGGTACCGAGGGAGACCGACTGCGACGACGAGTACGTCATCCACGCGGTCTGCTTCCAGTCAGGGTCTGGCTGTCCCCGATCTCCGCGCTCCTCAGGTAGCCGCGGCTCAACAAGGTGGTGCTGCACGTGAGGTAATCCTTGGGGAACTCGGTACCGGGCTGGGAGACCTGCTTCTCGTCGGCCTTGACGGTCGCGACACCGCGTGGCTTGTCCGGGGTCGGCGAGGAGAAGGTTCTCACGTCGCTCTGGCCGGCGTTCTCCCCGTCCCAGACCACGATGACCAGGTCGACCTGGCCATCCGGGCCGCGGTACTCCGCGGGCAGAGAGTCGATGTTCGCGCGAAGCGTGAACCCGCCCGAGCCGTCCACGGCACCGCGCGCGACCGGGACGTTGTTGAACGAGTCGCCCGGCGCCATCGCGTCGAGGTATGCCTCGCCGGGCGCCGCGGATGCGAAGACCTGGACACCGCTGCCGTGGTCGACGAAGTCCACCGCGGTCCCCGTGGCGATCACAGGAGCCTGCGACTGAGCGCTGTCCGGCAGCTCCTGCAGAGCGGCCGCACTCACGTTGACCGGGACCGGCCCGGGTGAGGCCGCTGACGCCGGTGCCGCCGTCACCGCGACAGCGGCGCCAAGCGCGACCGCCAAGGCGCCCGCGACGCGTCGCCGACCCGAGAACCCGCCTGCCCTAGCCTGCTCCAGGCTTCGACCGTGGCGGTGACTGAGTACACGAAGAGTGCTACTCACAACCCCTCCATCGATGCGATGGGGCTCCCCTGTCTGGAGTCCCTGTAACCACGCACGTTCCTCTTCGACCGCCCGGTCAGGAACACGATCCACACCAAACTTTACGGGCTCATCACAGTTGAGGGTGTAGCGGCTGGTGCGGGG
>NZ_BAABZW010000045.1:0-1307 GCF_040365325.1 Intrasporangium sp. DVR
AATCGCCCCGGGTTTGTCAGACGGTCAGTTCTGCCGGGAGCGGCTGCTCGACGGCGTGGTTGTGACGGTAGTACTCATCCTCGACCTCGGCGGGCGTCTGGTAGTCCAGCGAGGAGTGGATCCTGGTGTGGTTGAACCAGTCGACCCAGCCGAGGGTCGCGAGCTCGAGGTCGTCCGCGCCTCGCCAAGGCCCTTCCCAGTAGACGAGTTCGGCCTTGTAGAGGCCGTTGACGCTCTCAGCGAGGGCGTTGTCGTACGAGTCGCCCACGGTACCGATCGAGGCGTGCAGTCCGGCCTCGACGAGCCGGTCGGTGTAGCGGATCGAGGTGTACTGGCTGCCCGCGTCGGAGTGGTGCACGAGCCCGTTCACGTTGTGCCCGGCGCGGCCGCGGTGCCACAGCGCCATGTCCAGTGCGTCCAGTGGCAGGTCGGTCTTCATCGACGAGGCTGCTCGCCAGCCCACGATCATCCGGGAGAACACGTCGATCGCGAACGCGACGTACACGAACCCGGCGAAGGTCGCGACGTAGGTGAAGTCGACCACCCACAGCTCGTTCGGGCGGGTCGCGGTGAAGTCCCGCCTGACCAGGTCGGCCGGCCGCGCAGCGGTGTCGTCGGGGATCGTGGTCCGGACCCGACGGTCACGCCGAACCCCCTGCATCCCAGTGGCTTTCATCAACCGCTCGATCGTGCACCGAGCGACCGGCGACCCCTGCACGGTGACCCCCTCACGACGCAGCTGGTGGTAGATCTTCCGCGCCCCGTACAGCCCACCCCGGGAGGCCTGGTGGACCCGGCACACCTCGTCCAGGACCAGCTCGTCACGGACCGCCCGAGCCGACAGGCCCCGGGCTCGCGCCGCGTAGTACGTGCTCGGGGCGATCGGGCAGCCGTGCTCGGTGAGCACCCTGCAGATCGGCACGACCCCGAACGCCTCGTGGTGGGCGTCGATGAACGCGGTCACCACGGCAGTCGCGGGTCGAGCTCCCGCGCGAAGAAAGACGATGCGGCCAACAGGATTTCGTTGGCCCTCTTCAGTTCACGGACCTCGGCCTGCAACGCCTTGATCGAGGCCGCGTCGCTGCTCGTGGTCCCCGGCCGGCGACCCTCGTCGATCTCGGCCCGACGCACCCACCCGCGCAACGTGTCGGGCACGACCCCGACCTTCGGCGCGATCCGCCGCACGGCCGCGTTCATCGACAGCAAGGGATCCTCGCTCATCGCCTCCGCGACCAACCGCTGCGCCCGATCACGCAGCTCATCCGGGTACTTCCTCGGTGCTGGCATAACTCCACCTTTCCGTGGAA
>NZ_BAABZW010000046.1:0-546 GCF_040365325.1 Intrasporangium sp. DVR
CAGGGTGTGCCAGTCCACGCCGAGGTGCCGGGCCAGCGCGGACACCGTGGTGTCGTCGTGGGCGAGCGCGTCGGTCGCCCAGCCGATCGCCCGCGAGGTCAGCTTCGCCCGGGGCGCGATCAGCTCGTGCTGCTCGCTGAACGTGACGACCGGGCAGGCCGGCTCGGTGCATCGCCAGATCCGCTTGCGCCACCGGATGACGGTGACCGCACCGAAGCAGGGCGCGTCCGCGGCCTCGTGGACGCGCCGGCCGTGGCCAACCGCGACCACCCCGCACGAGGGGCAGCCGCCCACGTCCGCGTCGGTTTCCACCGTGACGACGAGCCGGCCGGACTCGTCCTGGGCCACCTCGAGCACGTGCATGCCCGAGGCGTTGAACAGGGCGTCCGCGCGGGCACACCAGCCCGAGCGCGGACCACAACTACAGTGATCCATGTCGAGGTCTTCAGTTAGGCAGCTTGGTCGCTACCGATCCTGAAGGCCTCGACTCATTCATCCCCGCAACGCCACGCCGAGCGCCTCACCCACGCTCAGTTCCGAAGAGCC
>NZ_BAABZW010000047.1:0-1097 GCF_040365325.1 Intrasporangium sp. DVR
GCGGTGAACTTCCCGGAGGGCAGGTGCGCCAGCGCGGAGTTCTTGAGGTCGGCGTGGACCTGTTCGATGATCGCGTGGCCGCGGTGGGTCGCATCGGCGGCGACGGTTCCGATGTGCTCGGCGGGGGCGGTGGTGAAGAAGGCGTGGAAGCGCCACACGTCGAACAGGGTGCCCTGCCCGGCGGCCTTCTTGCGCTCGGCGTGCACGTCCGGGATCCGGCGCACGACCAGCCGGCCCGGGACCCGGTCGGCCTTCTTCTTGGAGGTGAACGCGGTGAACGGCACCTCGGCGACCTCCGCCTTCGAGATCCACGTGCCGGTGGCCTCGTCGAAGATCGCATCCGGGTACTTGATCGCGGTCCACGCGGCCTGGTCGATGCCGGCGATCGCGGCCTTGACCGCCGGGTCCATCCGGACGGTCACCGACACGTGGGCGCCGCCGGTGATCGCGGCGTGGACGGCGTCGCGGCCGTAGTAGGCCGAGTCCATCCGGACCAGGACCGGCGCCTTCACGCCGAGCAGGCGGTGGGCCTGTTTGACGGCGTCGCCGACGAGGCGTTTCGCGCCGCGGGGCGAGCCGCAGGAGCCCTTGCGCAGCCGCTGCGCCACGACCAACGGTGCCGCCCCGGCCACCGTCAACGTGGCAAGGAGCGCGTTCAGGCCCCGGACCCGCGTGTAGCCGAACCCGGCGCCCTGCTTGGCGTGGCCGTGGACCTCGATGATCGTGTCGTCCACGTCGACGAAGGCGTACCCGCCGGTGTCGGCCGCGACGCCGCCGGCGTCCGGGACCGGCGGACCCAGCCCGACGAGCCGGGACAGCGCGAGCAGGAACCGTGCGGCGACCGCGTCGAGCTGGCGCACGTGCCCGAAGGTGAAGGTCCGCAGGAACGACCCGAGCGTCGAGGGCGCGTACGCCCGGGAGAAGAGGCGGCCCATCCCGCCGTGGCGCAGCAGCGCCATGTCATCGATGCTGTCGGCGCCGGCGACCATGCCCGCCACGAGCGAGGCCACCTTCAACCCGGCGTTCGCGCCCTTGTCCGTGGGCACGCTCAGGTGCTCGTCGGCCAGTTCCCGCAGCCCGGCCCGGTCCGCGAGTGC
>NZ_BAABZW010000048.1:0-2403 GCF_040365325.1 Intrasporangium sp. DVR
CCTTGAGCTGACACGAACCAGCCAGTGGTGGCCACCCGTAGAGCAGATCCCATGGCCACCACCGGGCAGTTCTCGTGACCGTCACCGGGCAGGTCTCACGACCGCCCCTGGGCAGAAACAGATGGCCCTTGACACTACGGGTTTCCGAAGGTGCAGTCCGCGGGCCTCTGACCTGCGGAGACATGGACTGAACCGTGGCTCGTGCAGAATGCATGCAGGAGTTTGGGTTATGCACCGCAGGGAGCGCGAGGCGCGTGCTGTTGACCTGCAGCGACACAGGGGAGGGGGTATGCAATCGGAGCAGAAACCCCGACTGTCTCGATTCGGGGCGACATCTCACTGAAGGGCACGGTCGAGTCCCGAAGCGCGGCCGCGGAGCCGGATCGTCCGAGCGGGACTGACTCGAGGTCGCCCTGGCGCTACGGGCCAGGCCGCGGGCGCTGCCCGTGTGCAGCGAGGGAAGGCGTGCCGGGGCCAAGGGATGTGTCACCGGCTTGGGATGTGCTGACCTCGTCCAGGATCACCCGCACACCTGGCAGGGCGGTGGCGACCCGCTGACGTAGGCTCGCTGAAGCCGCGTCCGCGAGCCAGGCGTGCAGGCTCCGACGGAACAGGGCCAAGCCAATGGCAGCTAGCAGGTCACTGGCGTCCGACTGGAAGCCTCGCTCGATGAGCGCGGCGGCGATCTTGGCTTGCCAGCGCGCCTGCTTGGCCAATTCGCGGCCCGTGAGCGCGACCTGCGAGTCGATGACCCGCTGACGCTGTTGCAGCCGCGAGCGATCGGATTCCAAGAGGTCGGCCAGCTTGCCCAGCACGTCGGTCATCAGGGTTTGGGCATCAACCGGGTCGGTGCTCGCCGTGATGCCCGCGGTGATGGTCGGCAGCAGACGATCGTCATCGGCGAACAGCACCTCCTCCTTGTCGGGAAAGTGCCGGAAGAACGTGCGTGCGCTTACCCCAGCGCGTTCGGCAATCTGATCGACAGTCGTTTCCGCGTACCCCTTCATGTCGAACAGCCCGACGGCAGCCTCCACGAGCCGCTCTCGGGTCGGTTCCGGCGATCTCGGCACAGCCCATAACAATACCCCTTGTGTCAGTTCATGACATAACCCACAATCGCCGTTATGACAGAAACTGACACTACAGGTGTGGGACGGGCCAGCCGTCCGACCGTCCTGCTGACTGGACCCACCAGCGGGATCGGCGCCGCCGTTCTCGACCGCCTGCTGCGGCATTCCGGACGACCCCATCTCGTGCTACTGGCACGCCATGCCCCGGGACTGGACGCGGCCGTGGCGCGAGCCCGCGCGGCTGGTCTCGTAGCCCACGGGGTCCGGGTGGATCTGAGCGACCTGGCCTCTGTCCATTCCGCGACCGCCCGGGTCCGAGACCTGATCGAGCGCGACCACGCCGCACTCCTCGACTCGCTCATCCTCAACGCAGGTATTCAGCTCACCGACCGGCGGCAGGTCAGCGCTCAGGGGCACGAGCTGACCTTCGCGGTGAACGTGTTGGCGCAATACGCTCTCCTGCGCGGCCTCGAGCCGCTGCTGGCCCCAGCGGCTCATGTCGTGCTCCCCGGCTCGTCCACTCATCGAGGCAAGCGCGCATCGTTCGGGCTCGTGCCAGACCCGGCCTGGCAGGCCCCGCAGCAGCTGGCTACCCCCGACGTCGGTCTCGTCGAGCGCCCCAACGTCGCCGGCGCCAGCTGGCGCGAACCCGGAGGGAGCGCGTACGCGACGAGCAAGTTGTCGCTGGTGACGCTCTCTCACGAGTGGGCCGCCAGGCTCGGCTCGAGTGGCCGGCGCCTGAACGTGTACGACCCGGGCCTTGTCGCCGGCACCGGACTGGGTCGGGCGATGAAACGTTACGAGTATTGGGTCTGGCGCCGTATCATGCCCGCGATGAGCCTGCTTCCAGGAGCGACGACCCCGGCGCGTACCGCTCGGCACCTCGTCGCCCTGGCGCTCGGCGAGAACCATGCCACGCTGCACGACGCGTACGTAGAGATCGGCCGGATCAGGGCCGCGGAGCCGGTCACTTTCGACCCGGCACGCCGCCAGGCGTTGTGGGACTGGTGTCAGTCTGCATCGGTGCTCGCCCACCCGGCGGCGGGCTGAACCGCGCGCACCCGCAGACCCCGGCATCACGGAGCCCGAGTCCACTCGAGCGGGAGTCCCGTCTGTAGTCCGCCACGCCCAATTGGGGCTTAGCCTCGATCCACCGATGAAGTTGGTCGGGTGAGCGTGCCGTAACGACGAGGTGCCCTGCCGTGCTGAGAGATTGGGACTTGCGACGGTTCCAAACACCTCAACCCGGAAGGGCACCTCTGGGATGCGACTCTCTCACACTCTCGGCCGGACATCGGTGGCGTTCGACGACCCGAATCTCGTGTCGGCCGCC
>NZ_BAABZW010000049.1:0-930 GCF_040365325.1 Intrasporangium sp. DVR
GCTGGACCCGGCGCCGGCAGCGATCCAGGGCGTCACCGGCCAAACGGACCACGTGAAAGGGATCCATCACCGCGACCGCGTCTGGCAGCTCCTCGACGGCGGCGGTCTTGAACCCGGTGAACCCGTCCATCGCGACGACCTCCACCGCGTCGCGCCAGGACTGCTCACGTTCGGACAGCCACGTCTTGAACGCCTGCTTCGAGCGGCCCTCGACCATGTCCAGCAGCCGCGCCGGCCCGGTCCCGTCGCGGATCCCGGTCAGGTCGATGACCACAGTCACGTACTTGTCCCCGCGTCTCGTGTGCCGCCAGACGTGCTCATCCACCCCAACTGCGCTGACCCCGTCGAACCGGGCCGGGTCGTCGATCAGGACCCGCTTGCCCTCGGCGAGGACCGCGTCGTTCGCGGTGTTCCACGACACCCCAAGGCCCTCGGCGACCCGCGCGACGGTCAGGTGCTGGCACACGATCCCTTCCAGCGCCCACCGCAGCCCGCGCCGGGAGAGCTTCGCCCGCGGCTCGGCCGCGCGGCTCGTGTCCTGGCGCCACACGTGCCCACACCCGGTGCACCGGTAGCGGCGGATCGTCACCTCCAGCGTGGTCGGGCGCCAGCCGAGCGGCTCATGCGCCAGCCGCCGGGTCACGGTGTCCCGCGGGAGACCTTCGCAGCCGCAGCGGCGACACCACTGGTCGGGTTCGACCACACGGCAGGCCAGCACGGCCCGGTCCGGCTCGAGTCGTTGGCCGGTGACCTCGAGGCCGAGCTCCTCGAGGCGGCAGAACGTGGTCAGGTCAGGGGAAGCGAAGGTAGCGTCAGACACGTCGAGGTCTTCTGGATGGACGGCGTAGGAACCTCCATCATCGGGAGACCTCGACCCCTACTTGGACTCGGCCCCCGCACCAGCCGCTACACCCTCAACTGTGATGAGCC
>NZ_BAABZW010000050.1:0-982 GCF_040365325.1 Intrasporangium sp. DVR
CTAGGGCGTGTCTCCCTTATGTGCGTAGCCAGGTGAGGATCGCGAAGATCGTGACTGCAGCGCGGTAGGTGATCGCGAGTTTGTCGTACCGAGTGGCCAGTCCGCGCCACTGCTTGGCCTTGTTGAAGGAACGCTCGACGACGTTGCGGTCCTTGTAGGTCTCGGCATCGAAGGCGTGCGGTCGCCCACCAGCGCTGCCACGCCGTTTCCGCGCCGCGAGGTGATCGCTCTTGGCCGGGATCACCGCGGTGATCCGGCGCCGGCGCAGCTCCGAGCGGATGACGCCGGTGGAGTACGCCCGGTCCGCGATCACCGCATCCGGCCGGGTCCGGGCTCGCCCGCGGCCCAGCCGCGGCACGCTGATGTCGGCCAGGACCTCGACCAGCATCGCCCCGTCGTTGCGTTGCCCGCCGGTGACCACGATCGCCAACGGCCGGCCCTTGCCGTCGACGGCGTGATGGATCTTCGTGGTCAGCCCACCGCGCGAGCGACCCACCCCGTGACCCGCGGGTTCACACTCCTCGAACGGCAGAT
Source organism: Intrasporangium sp. DVR (assembly GCF_040365325.1). NCBI lineage: Bacteria > Bacillati > Actinomycetota > Actinomycetes > Micrococcales > Intrasporangiaceae > Intrasporangium > Intrasporangium sp. DVR. Next base: position 535 of record NZ_BAABZW010000050.1, read on the forward strand.
TCTTGTAATTCGACGAGGCCCCCTGTGTCCTGATCGGGGCGCTTGGTGTTTGTGGCGTGCTGGTGAGCACGCGCAATCGTGGCATCCACCGACACCGTCCACTCGACCTTGCCCGCAGCGTCGGCCTCGGCCAGGATCCGCGCGAGCACCCGGTCCCAGGTGCCGTCAGCTGCGTAGCGGCGGTGGCGCTTCCAGACCGTCTGCCACGGACCGTACTGCTCACGCGGAAGATCCCGCCAGGGGATCCCGGTCCGGTACCGGTAGACGATCCCCTCGACCACTCGCCGATTATCCCCAAACGGATGCCCCCGACGGCCAGCATTCGACGGCAGCAACGGCTCGATCCGCGCCCACTCCTCGTCACTGAACACGCTGAACCGCGATCGCTGCTTCGTCACCGCCACAGACTGTCGCGTGTCTCACCCGCCATAAGGGAGACACGCCCTAG
>NZ_BAABZW010000051.1:0-876 GCF_040365325.1 Intrasporangium sp. DVR
CACCTAATGGGAGTGCAGTCATCCCTCCGGAGCGATGGGAGGCTGTTGGCCGAGCCGTCGGCCGGTGAACACCGCTTGGCACCTGAGGCCATGACCTCTAGGTCTAGATCGTGTCCCGGCCGGCGGGTAGGTCGCCCGTTGAGTGCTACTGGGATGTCGTGCCCCCACCGTGGGTGAGCACTGATCCATTAGGTCGCTACCGGGGCGGTCTCGGCTCGCACGAGAGGAGGACGAACTGAGGTGAAGGAGGGCGATAGCAGTGATCTTCGTCGGCAACGACTGGGCTGAGGATCACCACGACGTGTATGTCATGGATGAGGCGGGCAGGAAGCTCGCGGCCAGGAGGGTTTGGCGAGGGCGTCGAAGGCCTGAGGGCCTTCTATGTCCTGCTCGGGGCCCATGCCGAGGACACCGCCCAGGTGCGGATCGGGATCGAGACCGACCGAGGCCTGTGGGTCAACGCGCTGGTCGCCGCCGGATACCAGGTGCACGCGATCAACCCCAAGGCCGCGGCGCGGTACAGGGACCGACACCACGTCAGCGGTGCCAAGTCCGACGCCTCTGACGCCAAGGTGCTGGCCGATCTGGTCCGCACCGATGCGCACAACCCTCGCTTGGTCGCCGGGGACAGCGCGCAGGTGGAGGGCATCAAGGTCATCGCCCGGGCGCACCAGAATCTGATCTGGTCGCGGACCCGGGAGACGAACCGGCTCCGCAACGCGCTGCGGGAGTACTACCCCGCCGCGCTGGTCGCCTTCGACGACCTTGACGACCGAGATGCCCTCGCCGTCCTGGATCGCGCCCCGGACCCGGCCACCGGGGCCCGGCTGACGCTGTCTGAACCGGCACGGGTTTGATGCCGCATCGTTTCCGGTC
>NZ_BAABZW010000052.1:0-3999 GCF_040365325.1 Intrasporangium sp. DVR
AGCCAGTATGAGAGCGGCAGAGAACCCGTGCCGGTTCAGAGCGCCTGACCGCCTGACCCATCCGAGCGCTACGCGGCGATAAGACGCACCTCGTGTGAGTGGGTGTTCGCCCACCACGGATGTAGGAGGATGGCGCGAGTCTGGTTGCGGCTTGGTGGAGAGGAAACGATGCGGAGGATCCGGCTCGCCGACGCCTGGGACGTCATCGGTTTCCTCGTGCTGCTACCTACCGTCGTACTCATGGCTTGGCAGCTGCCTGGCGATTGGGAGCACCACCGCGGCGCCTCGCTGCCCGGCATGGCGACTGTCACTGTCGCCGAGCCGTTTCGCTCAGGGATCTACGTGCAAGTGGACGTGTCCAACGAGGCGGGTCAGGTCGTGGCCCGTGGCCAGGAGGTCAACGGGGAATCGCCTGAGGTGCTCGGTGCCACCTTCCCCGTGCGGTACCTGCCACCAGACGGTCAGGGCGCCACCCGGGTGTACGTCGCCGGGCACGACCCGTTCATGGTGAACCTGATGGTGCTGGTCCCGTCACTGCTCGTGTGGCTTGCCAGTCTGCTCTTTGTCGGCGCGCGCGTCGTCAGGCTCGGCTCTCGGCTGTCACGCAAGTTACGTCCTGTCCGGACGGGGCCGTATCGAGCCGGCCAGGGCTACACCCGCGAGTGACGCACTCGCGCACCTCACCGCCCGTGCTCGGACGGTTCCGGGAAGCATGGGTCCTCAGGACTCGCCCACCACGCGGCGGTGTGACGCACCGAAGAGGTCACGGATCCACTGTCACGGCGTCGTTACTGGCGCCGGCCCGCCGCTAGTCTCGTGGTGTGCCCGAGTTCAGCTGGCGACCGGCCAACGACGCGACGAGCGAGGACGTCGAGGCCGTGTTCGACGCCGGCGGCGCCCGCAGGTGCCGCTGCCAGGCGCTCAAGGTCCCGGGCTGGATCTGGCGCGACACGACCCAGGAGGGGCGCGACGCTGCGCTCCTGGAGCAGGCCGGCTGCGGCACAAGCGGCCCCACGTCCGGCCTGATCGGGTACGTCGACGGCGAGCCGGCCGGCTGGGTCGCGGTCGAGCCGCGGGAGAACTACCCGAGGATCTGGGCCCGGCAGAAGTCGTGGATGCGGATGGACCCCGACCTCGAGGACGTCTGGTCGGTCACCTGCTTCGTCGTGCGTAAGGGCTTCCGCCGACAGGGGCTGATGTACGAGCTCGCCGCCGCCACGGTCGAGTACGGCAGGCAGGTCGGCGCTAGTGTCCTCGAGGGCTACCCCACCGAGCCGCCACCGGGGAAGACCGTGATCTGGGACGAGGCGTCGGTCGGACTGCTCCAGGTCTTCCTGGCCGCCGGCTACGAGGTCGAGGCGTCGCCCACCCTGCGCCGGAGGGTGGTGCGACACCGGCTCGGCGCCGACTGGCGGCGGATCGGGACGGGAGAGCACACCGGATGAGCTCACTGTCCGCCCGTGGCAAGCCGAACCAGGGCGCGCGAGGCGGCCGTACGGACCCGGGCCACCGGGTCTTCCTGAAGGCCGGCAACTGCCGTCAACGCGTCCTCGAGCCGGTGGCGGGCCACCACCTTCAGTGCCATCTCGCGAACCCGCCAGGCGTCATCATGAAGTGCTGCCTCCACGGACGGCAGCGCCTCGTCCCCCCAGGCCCAGAGCAGCCCGCGCAGCGCCCAGACCCTCAGCCAGTAGGGCGGCCCTGGTGGCTCTCCGGTGACGACCCAACGTGCCGGCGGACCGCCGAGGGCGAGAACCAGTTCTGCGTCAACGTCACGGCCTTTGAGCAGTTCGATGCAGCCCGCGACGACCGCGCCCTTGCCACGATTCGCACACTCCTGCTCGATGCTCTCCCGAGGAGTCTTGCCCCAGGATGCCGACGCGTTCATCGACAACAGCGTAGGTGCACTGGGATCGCTCCGCCGCCAGAGAACCGAACGCTCATCGGAAAGTCCATGAATCCGCTACCGGTCGACATGCGGCGGAATGACGCGCCTGGGCCCCGCCTCTGATCGCGCGCCTCGCGGCATGACCGGTCGCCGGGGCGCTCGTGCCTAGACCGGTTCGGCTGCGAAGTGCCAAGCCGAGCCGGGAGGCTGGCCGCCGTAGGTCATCACGTGCAGCTGCCCGATGAGATGGAGCACAACTGAGGCGACACGGTACTCGGCGGGATCAGCTTCCCATCCCGCGACGTGGATTTGTCGTCGAGGCCAACCGAGACACCGCTCCAGAGACTCCAGGTCGTGCACTGCGACCGCTCCCGAGGCAAGAACACGATCGACTGTCGCGACGACCTCTGCCCCTACCGGGTGCTGGGCCAGCGCGGGGTCCTTGAACCGTCTCTGCCGCGATCTGAGTGTGTGCCGTGCTCCAGCACGCTCGTCCCCATGCCAGCGGCGTGGGGTCTCCGGCGTGACCGCGTCACCGTCGGGAAACCGCAGGCCGCTCCTCTTCTCGGATCGGCGTAACTCCGCATACTGCCGTTCGAGCACCTGATGTCGGGCTCGGACCTCGTCCAGCAGCGCCAAGGCAGGGAGCAAGAACTCTGGGTCACGCCACGTGCGCCCGACTCGTTCCTCGAGGTACGACCACGTCGCGTGGAACCCGATCGGCTGCGACATCTGAATACAGGAACCAAGGGCGTGGAGGCGGTACGCGAATGGCAAGGACTTGTCCCGCACCCGTCTCGCTTCACGCCCGAACCCCACTCGCCGGAGCCTACGAGATCTCGGGGCTCGCCGGCGCTGGTCGGCATTCGCGGAGTCTTGCGCTTATCGACATGTCTTGAAGCAACTACCGGTCGCCAGGCGGCGCAAAGACGCGGGTCGGAGCCGCGCGACATTCCCAAATCAGAGCGGTCGCGAGCAGGTGACCATGACCGTGCGGATGCGTCGCTCGGCGAGGTTGGCCACCTGGTTGGCAGCCATCTGCCCGAACGCGTCGCCGAGGAAGGCCGCGAAGGTGATCGGTGGTGGTCCGTCTCGTTCGATCCGGGCGCGCATGTTCTGGAACCAGACAAGGCTCTGCTCCGAGGAGTCCACTTCCGAGATGAGCTCGAAACCAGCCGCTGCGAGCAATTCGCGCATTTCTTCCGGGGTCGCGAGGAAGCTCGTCGACGAGTCCGGGGCCCACGGAACCGGATATCGGACCTGGCCACCCTCGCCTTGGAGCACGTCGTAGACGACGAATCTGCCACCGGGCCGGAGCACTCGGAAGGCTTCCGCGTAGAGCGCCGGCTTGTCGGAGATGTTCATAGCAACGTGCACGGTCACCGCCGCATCCACGGACGCTTCGGGAAGCCCGGTGGCGGTGGCGTCCCCGACCCGGAAGTGGGTGCGATCGGACTGGCACGTCCACTCCGAGAATGCCGTCGCCACATCGCAGAACTCTGACGTGAGGTCGACGCCGGTGACCCTGCATCCGGTCAGCTCGGCGAGCGTCCGTGCGGGCCCGCCCAGCCCGCTGCCGAGGTCGAGCACATGAGAGTCGGCACTGAGGTCGAGAGCCTCGATGATCTCCAGAGAGGCCGCACGGCCGCGGATATGGAACTCGTCGACTGGAGCCAAGTCTGCCGGCCGCAGGGTGGCGAGGTCCATCCCGGCCGCGCCCAAGGCCGCACTGATGGCTGCCACAAGTCCACCGGGGCCGCTGTAGAACCTCGAAACCTGTTCCATCGCGCCATCTTGGCACCGACGCCGCGACCTCGACCACAAGTCCGCGTTCTCGCACGCGGCCTCTAGCTGTACTGACCGGACAGGTTGGTCGAGTCGGTGTGACGACACGGTGTGACGTGACGTGAAGGGAGGACCTTCCCGCGGTTGAGTGGAACTGCTGAAGGTTCACTCGACAGGAAGGTCCTCCCATGTCCCACGCTAATGCAGCGCTGACTCCCCGCGCCCGGCTCAGGGTCGCTCGTCTCGTCGTCGAGGACGGCTACCCGATCAGCGAGGTCGCGGCCCGTTTCCAATGCTCCTGGCCCACCGTGAAGCGGTGGGTCGAC
>NZ_BAABZW010000053.1:0-1979 GCF_040365325.1 Intrasporangium sp. DVR
CCCGGTAGGTGCGTGCGGCGACCTGGCAGCCCTGCTCGGACAGGACCCGACAGACCGACTCGACCGCATGACCCTTGGCCCGCATCTCATCGATGAAGCCCATGGTCATCGCCCTCGGGGGTCGAGCTCCCCGATGCTCCTATGTCAAGGTCGGGACTCACGCAGCCTGCTGGACGTGCGTGGAGGCCAGGATCTGGTCGGCCTTGAGCGCTGAGTAGATCGCGTCGGAGAGTCGTCTTCGCAGCAGTCGGAGGGCGGCGACGCGGTCCTTTCCGCGAGCTTCGACCTTGGCCAGGTAGGCCTTGCCGGGTCCGACGCCGCGCGCCTGGGTCACAGCCATCATGTGCAGGGCGTAGTTCATCTGGCGGTTGCCGCCCCTGTTGAGGCGTACCTTTCCGGCCGAGGCGCCGGACCACACGGGCACGGGGGCGGTGCCGGTGAAGCGGGCGAAGGCGTCCTTGTCGCGGAACCGGTGGACGCCGGCAGTCTCTCCGATGATGACGGCCGCGGAGAGCACGCCGCAGCCGGGCAGCGACAGCAGGGTCGAGGCCTGGGCATGCACGAGGGCCTTCAGCTCCTTCTCGATGTCCTTGATCTCCTCACTCAGGTCAGCGATCCGAGCCACGAGCTTGCACGCCAGGCGGGCGACAATGCCCTCCTGGGTGTCGAGGAAGTCCTGGACGCGCGCCCGGGTGTTGGCCTGACGCAGACTGCGGGACGGTAGTGCTAGGTCGGGGTCCAGCTCGTGCAGGTGCCAGCGCAGCTGGCAGCACGCGCGGGTGCGCTGCATGACCAGGTCACGTCGGTAGTCCGAGAGCAGCTTGACCTGGCGAGCAGGGCCGTCGAGCTCAGCGACTGGCAGGCCGGGGTGACGCAACGCAGCGACCGCCGCGGCCTCGGCGTCGATCGGGTCGGACTTGCCCGGCGTGCGTGCCCCGCGTCGTGCCCCGGCCATCAACCGGGTTGGTACCCGCACCACGCGCTGCCCGGCCCGCAACAGGTCACCCTCCAACCGTCTGGTCAGGTGACGGCAGTCCTCGAGCGCGAAGGTCACCTCGTCGAAGCGGGCAGCCCAGGTCAGCAGCTGCAGGTGCCCGTCGGTGTTGGCGCGCAGGGTGCACTCACCGAGCCGCCGACCGACGTCGTCGACGGCTACGAAGGTGTGGGTGCGTTTGTGGGAGTCGGTGCCGATCATCACCATGGTCGTGGTCCTTCTGCTCGATACTGGATGGACGTCCTGGTCGCCGGGTGCGGCGGGCACGCCTCAATCCAGCCCGGAGCAGGCTCCTATCAAGCCACGCCACGCCCGACGGCCAGGGCGTCCGGTCGAGCCGCACATCGGACGAGCAGCCAGCGACGAGGTCTGCCGCGGCAGCGAAAAAAGGAGCGAACCCGACCGGACACCATCAGCGTGACATTGACGCGAAAAAAGCCGCGGACGTCTTTAGGATCTCGTTAGCCCGCCGCAGCTCGCGAACCTCTCGCTCGAGCTCGACCAGGCGCTGCGCGTCATCGGTCGTGGTGCCCGGCCGGACGCCGTCGTCGACCTCGGCCTGACGTACCCAGTTCCGCAGAGCCTCGGGGTGCACGCCCAACTGGTCGGCCACCCGTTTGATCGCCCCACGAGCCGACTCAGGGTCGGCCCTGGCATCCAACGCCATCCTCGTCGCCCGCTGCTGCAGCTCAACGCTGTACTTCCTCGGTGCTGCCATGACTCTCATCATCCTTCCCAGGATTGAGAGCCTCCATCAGACCTGGGGCGATTCAATCACGGCTGAGGGGACGGGCCCGGGAGGACACCGGGGCGCGTCACTGTCATCCTGCGCGGCCGGCTCACAGCCCCACACCGACACTTCGGATCAGTCACTTCCCGGACCCGCCACCACCAAGGATAGAACCCATCTCAAGACCCCCGCTTGACAGAGAAGGGAGCCAATAGCGGCTCTTCAACTTTGAGCGTGGCGCTCTGGGTGTTCACG
>NZ_BAABZW010000054.1:0-838 GCF_040365325.1 Intrasporangium sp. DVR
CCAAACCACCGCTGCTTGACGAGTTAGAGCCCTGGGATACCTAGACTGAGTCTGGCCAGACATCGGCCCTACCGAAAGTGTCTAGCAGCCCACTGTGGGGCACTCGTCCAAGCGGTGTCATGGTTGATACCATCGGGCTATGGCGATGACTCTGCGACTGACGGATGAGGAGACCGAGGCTCTGCGTCGCCGCGCGCAGCGGGAGTCCCGGTCCATGCAGGATGTGGCCCGCCAAGCGGTGCGCGAGTACGTGGAGAACCACAGTCGCGCTGAGCTGCTCGACCAGGTCCTCGACGAGGAGCTGCCCCGCTACGCGGAGGCTCTGGAGCGGCTCGGTCAGTGATCTACCTGACCCTGTCAGAACTGCTGTACGTCGCCGAGCGCACGCTCGGCCCCGAGGTGCCGGTGCGCGACCACGGGTTGCTGGAGTCAGCACTGGCCCGCCCGCAGGCAACTGTGTTCGGACGCGACGCCTACGAGGGTCTTGAAGAGAAGGCCGGAGCACTGCTGCACTCGCTCGCCCGCAACCATGCCCTCGTCGACGGTAACAAGCGACTGGCCCTGGCAGCCACGATCGCCTTCCTCGGACTCAACGGCTATCGCCTCACCCTCACCAACGATGAGGCGTACACACTCGTCATGGAGGTCGCCTCCGGCGAAGTCGACGACGTCGCCACCATCGCCGAGCGCATCCGCGCCGGCACTACCCCGCGACGCACCTGAACTGACTCAACAGCCCCACACCGCCGCCTGCGGACGCGGCCACGGCCTCGGCACGTGGATAGCGTCGAATGGGTCTATGTGCCCGGCCGCCAGCGGCGGGCGGGATCTGGGCCAG
>NZ_BAABZW010000055.1:0-3579 GCF_040365325.1 Intrasporangium sp. DVR
ATCCCACCCCGTGTCCAAGAACCGGGGGCAAGGCCCGATCGAGGCTAAGTCACGACCCCGCGCTCGAACTAGGGGCAACTCCTTTTGGAGGCGGGGCGGCGGCAAGGCCCACCGGAGTAGGCGTCCCCTCAGGGCATGAGCGGACGTGGCGTCAGCCAGCTTTTGTGCGGCCCAAGAGGGACACGCCAACAGCCGTCGACGCAATCATGGCGCTTCCGCCGACGGTAGACGTGACTTACGCGTCGAAGCCGGTTCCTTGGGTGCTTGCCGGAGAATTGGGGGCATCGCGACCAGTGACTACGACCTCGGAATCGAGATCCACGTGTCGCGCCAAGCGGCAACTCCATCTATCGGCCGTCCGTGGAAAGTCGCCATCCCTACGCCATGGCCAAAGCGCCGCGCTGGGCGGGTCTCCCACAACGCCAACGCCCGGCAGGCGGCAGATGGACGCGCCTTGTGGCCTCCCCGAGGTCGCCGACGGTCTGTGAAGGGGTGGCCGGCATGCTGAAGGCGCTACTCATCGTCGGACTCGCCATCAGCGTTGTTGGCGTACTGATGATCCGGTCGCCGGGACCTGGTTTCCTCCTGCTGGCTTTCGGCATCGGGATATTGAGTGGGTCTGGAATAGCTCTGCGGCAACAGCGACGCTGAACAACATGGGAGAGACACGAGCGCGCGCCAAGGCCGATGCGCGCCCGGAGCGGGGACGCGTGCGGGTGGCGCCCATCAGGCGGAGAGCGAGTTGATGAACCGCGACGCCGGCGAGCGTGTTGACGAGCCCGATAGCCGCCGCGCCCACACCTCCCGCGGAGCGTGGAGCACGCCTTGTGCGAGTAACAGCGTCGGCCAGCTAATCGTGCCAGCAGCCAAGCTGGTCTTCCACCAGCGCCCAGCGACAAGCCCAAACACGATCATGGTGGGGATCACTGGGCCTCGTCGGTCGTGTCCATCATCGCCGCAGATGTTGACAAAAGCGCGTTACGGCTCCGATCAACCAGCCGAGGGTCCCGCTGATCGCGGCTACTAGACACTTTCGGTAGGACCGGTGTCCGGCCAGACTCGGTCCAGGCGCCCGGCGGGAAGCTCTCCAAGCGGCTGCCCACCAGCGTGATCGGTGTGGCTCTACTTCGGTTTGCGTTCCCGCCGGGTGCCGCCCGTGAGGTGTGGCTCCAGAGGGGTCTGCCCAGCTCTCAGTAGCACTGCCCGCCTCGCAATCCCTACAGGTCCATCACGAGGCGAGGTAGCGGCATGGCGAAGGTGTTCATCGGGGTCGATCCCCACAAGCTGTCGGCGACCATCGAGGTCGTCGACGACCGGAGACCGTCTTGGCCACCGGCCGGTTCGGCACCGACAAGGCCGGCTACGCGGCGATGCGCCGGCACGTCGCCGCGTACCGGGAGCGGGTCTGGGCGGTCGAGGGCAGCAACGGCGCGGGTCGCCCGTTGGCGCAGCGGCTGCTGGCCGACGGGGAGCACGTCGTCGACGTTCCGGCCAAGCTCAGCGCCCGAGCCCGCGCGCTCGACACCGGTCACAACCGCAAGACCGACGCCCACGACGCGCACGCCGTCGCCGTCGTCGCGGTCCGCACGAAGGGGCTGCGAGTCCTGTCCTACGACGTCGAGCTCGAGGCGCTGCGGATGCTGGTGGCCCGACGTGAGGAGCTGACCCCGCCAACGGGTGCAGACGATCAACCGGTTGCACCGGCTGCTGTCCGAGCTGACCCCGGGCAGGACCAAGAAGGACCTGACGCCCTTGCAGGCCAGGCGGATTCTCTCCTCGGTTCGGCCGAGGGACCTGGCGGGCAAGACGCGCAAGGGACTCGCGCTCGAGCAGCTGGGCGAGCTCGTCGCCATCGACGCGAAGATCAAGGAGCGCACCAAGGAGCTCAAGGCGATGGTCAAGGCCTCCCGCTCGAGCCTGATGGACCTGACCGGCGTCGGCCCCATCGTCGCCGCCCGCGTGCTGGCCGACGTCGGCGACGTGGCCCGCTTCACCGACCGGAACCGGTTCGCGTCCTGGACCGGCACCGCCCCCATCGCGGCCTCCTCCGGAGAGATCGTCCGGCACCGGCTCTCCCGAGCCGGGAACCGGCGGATGAACCACATGATCCACATCGCCGCGACCACCCAGATCCGCCTCAACACCCCGGGCCGGGCGTACTACCTGCGCAAGATCGCCGCCGGCAAGACCAAGGCCGAAGCCATGCGCTGCCTCAAACGACGGATCTCCGACGCCCTCTACCGGCAGCTGCTCGCCGACGCCAGAGCCGCCACACCGGCGGCAGCTGACACGGTCCCGGGAGGGCACCGCGGGGCGTCACACAAATCCAGCGCGGCCGGCTCGCACCCGCACACCGGAACTTCGGATCAGCCACTTCCCGGACCCGCACCAACGACGCTACCCGCGCCGACACCGGCGAGGAAGACCACGGTCCGCAGGCGCCTCGAAACGGCCTCTTGACGTCAGAGGGGTGCCGGATTGACGCGGTTGCGCTCCCGCCTCGCGCGTCGGGGCCGATCCGGACGCTTGAGGTCAGCTGTGAACCTCCTTGGCGACGGGAGGGCGATGGCGTCGGTAGGCCAAAAGGGCGGCTTGGTGGACGAGCACCCCAACCGCAGAGTTGACGACCGCGAGTGCCGCAGCCCCGAGCAGAGTGGGGTCCATGCCAGCCACGTCGGTGACTACGAGGAGCAAGGGCCATGCCAGCGCAGCTGCCGCTAAGGTGGCTCGCCACCATCGTCCGAAGAACAGGCCAAAGAGAATCATCGTCGAATCATCTCGACTCCCTTCGTTCGCCAATTTACTCCGCGTCGCTGCCGGGAGCGGTGAACGACGTGTCACCCAGGGGACGCACGACGCCGCCCGTGACGCGGCGAAGTGGGCTTCCTCCACGAGCCAGCTCTCGGTCCGTGCCGACGGATCGACAGGCATAACGCGACGCGTTATGCTCAGGGTGTGATCAGGTCGTTCGGCAATGCGGTCACGGAACGGCTGTGGTCACGAGAACGCACCAAGAAGCTCGACCCGCGGATCGAGCGGACCGCCCTACGCAAACTCGTCCTGCTCGATGCGGCCGAGACGCTCGACGACCTGCGGGTCCCACCCGGCAACCGACTCGAAGCCCTGCGAGGCGACCGCGCCGGACAACACAGCATCCGCATCAACCAGCAGTGGCGCATCTGCTTCACCTGGACACCCGCAGGGCCCGAAGACGTCGAGATCGTCGACTATCACTGACCGAAGGAGGAACACCGATGGCGACCATCGCGCCGATCCACCCCGGGGAGGTCCTCCTCGAGGACTTCCTGACCCCGCTGGAGGTCACCCAGCACCACCTCGCCGTCTCGATCGGTGTCCCGCCGCGACGGATCAACGAGATCGTCCACGGCAAGCGCCGGATCACCGCGGACACCGCGCTGCGGCTGGCCCGCTACTTCGGCACCACCGACCGGTTCTGGCTCAACCTGCAAACCCGCTACGACCTCGAGATCGAGAAGGACCACCTCGGCGCCGCCCTTGACCAGATCCATCCCCTGCAGAGTGAACCGGCACGGGTTTGATGCCGCATCGTTTCCGGTC
>NZ_BAABZW010000056.1:0-1747 GCF_040365325.1 Intrasporangium sp. DVR
CACGCCGAGCGCCTCACCCACGCTCAGTTCCGAAGAGCCGCCATGTCGGCGACAAAGGGGCCTTTGCCACGTCCGCACATGCCGCGGATCGGTGGTACCAATGAGGCGGCCTCCGGGGGGCCACCGAAGCGCGTCGAGTCAGCCCGCGTTACGGAGGCAGTTCATATCCGCAAGCGCTCAGGTAGTCGCGAAGAGAAACCATCGCAAACCACGGTTTGGCCGTTAGGAGCGGCACGAGGTCGATGACGGACCTCGCTTGCTTCATCAGTTCCACCACCGGGATCGCGACGACCTTGAGAAGCAGCGCGGACAACTCGTCTTCCGTCATTCGCGTGCTGGTCTCGACGTCGAGGAGGCTGATGCCCGGCAGGTCGATGGTCGTTTCACCGTCGGGTCGTAACCACTCGATGTCCGGGACGACGTCCGTGTGCTCGGCCCTCAGCGAGAGCAGGCACTGGTGGGCAGGGCGAAACTGTCCAGCCGGGACGCGAGGGTCCCATCCGAGGTTGAGGTAGCAATCGCCACTGCCCCACCCGGACCGTTGGAGATTGACGACCTGGTAGTCGGAATCGGACGGGGCCCGGAACCAGTTGAGCCCTCGCTTGCGGAAGCCGGCCGGCTTGAGCACGCCACCCAAAGTCCGCTCCGCTATGCCCTTTACGTCCATGGGCGGCAGCCTGCCAGAGCGCTGTGCAGCAAGGGCGTAGTTGCGCCGAGGGACTGCACTGGCAGGAGGGGTCCGACGAACGCGCTGTCATGCCGCTGACAGTGCGTTCGTCCAAGGCATCGCGAGTAGACCCCCGCCCCGGGCGGCAGCCCTACGTCGAACGCGGACGCGGGCCGACATTGCTGGGTAGGGCTCTGTGAGATCAAGGGCGCGGCTCCGCCGCGCCAACCGGCCGGCTCAGGCCGGCTCACGGCAGGGACCCCCGCGCTCCGGCGCTGGCGCGCCTACGCGCACCCCCACCGCTCACCGGCCACGCCAGCCGGGAACCCGAGAGCCCGATGCACACCCTCGCGAGGCACCTGACCTCCGAGCCGCCGACCCGACGCAGGAGCATCCGCCCGACTCCGGGACGCGTCAAGGGCGCCTGCGGCGTCGCTGCGCGATGACCTTCGGCCACCCCTGACCCGTCCACTCCGTCGGGCTCTTGTGCTCCGCTATGGGTTCGGTGGCTCTCCCTGGCCTGCATGCAAGCGAGGCAGGCCAAGGAGCCGCGGAGGCGTCGTCACATGGGAAGCCCGCGCACTCCGCCGACAATAGTTAGCGCCGAGAGAACCGCGGCGATAAGGGAGATGATCACCGCAGCTCTGGCCAGATGCTCAGCCCAACCGGGCGCCTGCATTGCGTCCCCGATGAGGACCCTGCGTGCCAGCCACCAAGCGCCGACGGCAAGTGCCAGCGAACCTAGTCCAGCCCCCACGACGTACCACACGAACTCATTAGGGGCGAAGCCGCCCGGAAGGAACGCATTCAAAGCAGTGGTCCAGGCGCCCTGACCGCGGAGGCCGAGGACGGCGAGTGCGAATGTCAAGGGCCATCTGTTTCTGCCCAGGGGCGGTCGTGAGACCTGCCCGGTGACGGTCACGAGAACTGCCCGGTGGTGGCCATGGGATCTGCTCAACGGGTGGCCACCACTGGCTGGTTCGTGTCAGCTCAAGGGGCTCACCCCTGCTCCGTTGAGGGCCTGGGTCAGGCGTACGGACTCTGAATCGCCCCGGGTCTGGTGGAGGGTCTGATTCCACG
>NZ_BAABZW010000057.1:0-903 GCF_040365325.1 Intrasporangium sp. DVR
AAGAGCCGATCCCGGCCCCTTGACGTCAGAGGGGAGCCGAAGTGACGCGGGACTCTCAGCGGGCGCGGCCGCAATGAACGGAGGCAGCAGTCGACAACGCCGTGGCGGCTCGGCGCAGACGCGGCCGTCTGCACCTGGTTGGGTTCGGCCGCCGGGGCACGGGTGTGGGCATCGCGAGCGACAGGGCGTCGCGCGAGACTCGGTCCAGCTGCCCGGCAGGCCGGCGTCGCCGGTGCGGGCAGACGATGGCCGCAGCCTCTGATCTCGCCTGACGCTCGGCATGCCCGGCTGGACGCCCACAGCACGATCGCCGCGGGAGCTGTCAGGCCCGCCGGATTCGGGTTCGGGGTGAGGAGCCGATGGCCGGATATTGGCCGGGTACACGGGCCCGGTTCTGGTCCGGGGGGTACGGCATTGGCACGGGAAGAGCCTGAGGGACAGGGAAATTCGACGTTGAAGGGGGTGTGGGTCCGCCCTCTTAAGCCGCCGGCCGTCAGTTGGACGCGGAGGAGGCCTTGCTCGCATGCGGCTAAGTCCGTTCCCCGACGAGTTCGTGCCAACCCAGCCCGGCATCGATCCCGCACGTCGCCTCCCCTGGGTCACCTTGATCGCCTTGCGTGTCAAGGGCCATCTGTTTCTGCCCAGGGGCGGTCGTGAGACCTGCCCGGTGACGGTCACGAGAACTGCCCGGTGGTGGCCATGGGATCTGCTCAACGGGTGGCCACCACTGGCTGGTTCGTGTCAGCTCAAGGGGCTCACCCCTGCTCCGTTGAGGGCCTGGGTCAGGCGTACGGACTCTGAATCGCCCCGGGTCTGGTGGAGGGTCTGATTCCACGGAAAGGTGGAGTTATGCCAGCACCGAGGAAGTACCCGGATGAGCTGCGTGATCGGGCGCAGCGGTTG
>NZ_BAABZW010000058.1:0-810 GCF_040365325.1 Intrasporangium sp. DVR
ATAACCGATGTCATGCCGACGTCGGCATGACATCGGCCGAGCGGCGAGGTCGGACTTGGCCATCCGGAAGGACCGCTCGACCTGGTACAGGTCCTGGTAGGCGGCGACCACGCGCGCGCCGTCCATGGTGCCGACTGGGATGTTGGTGACGTAGCCCTTCAGGCCGGCGAGGTAGCGGGCCCGCTCGACCAGGCCCCAGTCCACGACCGTGGCGGTGTCGGTGAACTTCACGAACCGGTCCTTCTTCAACGGCCGGGTGCCGTCGGCGACCTTCTCGGCGCGTTCGACCATCTTGTTGATCGCCCGGTTGTCGTGCTGATAGCGCTTGAACGACCACTGGTACACCACCCGCCGCTCCCGCTTGTCCTTGCCGACCCCCATCGGGCGGACCGCCTCGAGGGTCTGCCCGTCGGTGAAGTGGTTCCCGCGCGTGGTGAACTGCTCGGCCAGGTCGTACGGGGCCTTGCTGATCCGCGAGCCGACGATGAACTCGAACCCGGCCTCTTCCAGGGCGAGCAGGTTCGCCGCCGAGAGCATCCCCGCGTCGGCCACCACGACAATGTCCTCGGCCCGGTGTCGCGCCCGGAACGCGGTCAGCACCGGGATCAGCGTCTTCGTCTCGGCCTTGTTTCCCTCGAACAGGTGCACGTCCAGCGGGAACCCCGAGGCGTCCGTGAGCAGCCCGACCGTGACCTGAGGGTCGACCCGGCGTTCCTTGCTCATCCCGACCTTGCGCAGCGAGTCCTCCTGGTCGGTCTCGAAGTGCAACGTCGTCAAGTCGTAGAGCACCAGCGCCAACGCGCCGGCCCG
>NZ_BAABZW010000059.1:0-2441 GCF_040365325.1 Intrasporangium sp. DVR
GCGCGGCGGGGACCTGCGCGATCGCCTGAGCCAGGACGGTGATGTGGTCGGCGGCGGTGTTCGATCCGGCCCGGCCGGGGCGCAGCAGGGCCGCGAGGAACTCCTGCGTGTTGTCGCACCACACCCCGAGCGGGTGGAACCCGAAGGTGCGCTTGAATGTCGGCGAGGCGTTCTCCTTCTCGCTGTGCGCGACCACGATCGTCGCGTCCACATCGAGTACGACCACCTCACCGAGGTCGCTGCCGGCGACCTTGGAGGCCGGCAGGCCGCCGTGCTGCTCGACGACCTGCGCCCACACGTTGCGGCGCACCCTGGCCCGCGCGGTCTGGATCTTCTTCAACCTGGCCGGGGTCACCTCGTCCAGGGCGCGCCACACCGTCGGCGGCGACGCGACCGGCCCGAGCACTCCGCCCTGGTGGCGCAGCACGTCGATGTCCGCGATCGCCTCACCACCGGCGGCGAGCGTCACCGCGACATCGGCAAGGACCCGGCCGCGGTCGTGGACCGGGACGAACGAGCGGCGCGCCATCGCCTTGGACAGCTCGGTGGTCAGTCCGGTCCGGTCGGCCAGCAGGCGCAGCCCGACGCTGCCCGCGTGGGCCACCACCCCGACACCGTCGGCGGACACAGACAGACCAGCCGACCACGAAGTACGCTTCACCTGCGGAGTGCCTTCCCGTTCGAGAACCTTGAGTCGTCGCAAACCCAAGTTTTCCTTACAGGACAGGCACTTCCGTGCTTCTACACGCCGATCAGGCCACCGCGCCGTGAACGATCCGGGCTAGCCCTGAGCCTCTCGCCTGGTGGGGAGACACAACAAGTTGAGCATCACCCCAAACGGCGAGGGTCGGGCCGCGACCTCGAGGCGGACTCACCGGAAATGCTTCGCCCGCACCTCAGTTAAGCGCACTGGTTGGCTCGCGGCCGTCATGGCCGCCGTCATCCGTGAGGCCTTCCGGGCCGCATGTGGAGGGTCTACAGTCTGGGAATCGGCTAGCGGAGGCCGATTCACACAGGGGAGTCACGATGAAGAAGTTCGCGCTCAGCGTTTTTGCATTTGCCCTCAGCGCCGCAGCGCTCGTTGCGCCCGTCACGCAGGCCGGGGCTGAAGACAGGTCCACGTGGCAGATGTCAGGCGAAGCGGCGGCAAAAAGGACTGCGGCACAAAGTGTTGCCGCCGCAGAGTTCTGGTCGTGCGAAGGGGATGCGATCGAGCCGCTCATCGTCCTCGACGCCCAGCGAGTCAAGTACATCAGTTACGAATCTAAGCAGACCTGTGTTGGGGCCTTTGTCAGCCAAACGACCTGTGCGAAGCTCCAGAAAAAAACAGACCTGGGAGGTTACGAAGATCGGACCCTCTATTCATGTTCGGCGCAAACCGCCAAGGGCGTCGCCTACGTTGGTCGGTCGGTGAAGTGTTCCAGCGCTGGCTCCGGCACTTTCAGAACCGCGGGATACGGCACGGCATTCCCAAACGGGCAGAAGGTCACTTCCGCTACTGGTTACTCGCAGTCGAGAACCCTTTCGTGTTGAACCGATCGCCGTCTGGCTGGACGTTCGGCACGGGCGATGGCGCCGCGCCCTCCACGGACCGCCTATTCGTGGGGAAATACGTGCTGGCCTCTGGTGGAGCTGAGTTGCGCACGGTGGAGTACATGACCGACCTGCGTCAGTGGCGGCTAAGTTGTGATGAGCGACTCGTGAGGCTGGATAGCGCCGTCCAGGTGTACTGGCGAGAGTCGCTGGGCGGGCCTCTGTGGGTTGCGCCTCGTGAAAGTGGTGCAATATGCCGCGATCTCCTACCCGAGCGGCTCGCTCTTCCGTCGATCCGCGCAGCTCTCGCGTGGACCGATGCGTCGCTCGAAGGGGTTAGCGCAACAACGACTTACCTTGGACGTCCAGCGACGGAGTTCCGAACGGACTCGGGGCGGTGGATAAATGACGCCGAATCGGGCATCACCCTTTCAATCGACCTGAGTGCGGATTCCAATCCAATCGTTCTTGAGACGCTTTCCTTTGCCGCGTCGGCCCGTCCTTCGACTGGCTGGGCTTCTGTTGGCGAACCATATTCGCCTTGGCCCGGCCCCTTTGCCGTTTAGGGTGGGCCGGTGGCGTGGGGTAAGCGGTCCGGCGATGTCGCGTCGGCGCACCAACCCAGGCCTTTACCGGCTTGTATGACTTGAAGGGCCTCCCGGTGACGGGTGGTGGTCGCTACGGTGGCCGTGGGAGAAGGCTTCGGGTCGCGCCGGTTTCCGGCTGAGTGTTCGGGCTCGTGAAAGAGATCGACGGGCCCGGGGTCGGCTCTCTCGGTCGTGGCTGGGCCCGGTTCAGGGAATTGGTGGCGGGCAGCTGGCGCTGCGCAGCGGTGGCCGGTTGCCCGGTGGGCACCGGATCACGGGGCATGACCCTGGTTCTTGGACACGCTGAATCCAGCATCTGCT
>NZ_BAABZW010000060.1:0-3333 GCF_040365325.1 Intrasporangium sp. DVR
TACACGCCGATCAGGCCACCGCGCCGTGAACGATCCGGGTTAGCGTGGTCCCGGGTGTTCACGCCGCGATCGGTGTCGGCGCGTAGCCAATGATGCGGCATCGGTAGTTGTCGTGATTCCTGTACCCCCGGCCGGCCCTCTTGAACGCTTTCGCGGTGAGGTTCGCGGCCTCGGATCGCGCGTTGGTGAGTCTGGTGCGGCAGAAGGTGAGCAGCTCGCGGCGCCAGGCGGTCAGGGTCTTGAACAGCGCGAGGGGTTCGGGCAGGCGGGTGGCCTTGACGGCGCGCTCGAGCGCGGCCCATTCGCGTTGGAAGGAGGCGGTGTCGCGGGCGGCGAGGGTTGGCGGACGTGTTCCTTGATGCCCCAGGCGACGGCGAGCTCGATGTCCTGCTCGAGGATCTGTTGGAGGCGGGCGTGTTGGCGCACGGAGAGCCGGTCGCCGGCGCAGACCAGCAGCTGCCGGTACTTGTATGGGACGTCGATGTTGCGCCCGCGGCGGGTGTGCAGCTCCCAGACGCGCCGGCGGCGGACCTTGGTGACCATCTCGTTGGCCAGACGGATGACGTGCCAGTGGTCGGCGCTGATCCTCGCCTTGGGTAGCGCCTTGCGGACGGCGGCGCGGAACTCGCTGCTCAGGTCTATCGCGACGAGCTGGACGCGGCGGCGCCACCAGCGGGGCCGGACGGCCAGCCAGGTGGTGACGGCCTTGCCGCGGCGGCCGTCGACGACATCGAGGATGGCGCCGGTGTCCAGGTCGGTGAACACGATCGACCACGGCTCGTCGCGGGTGACGGTGCCGTGCTCGTCGCGGGTGTAGCGCACCCGGCGGAAGCGGTGCTCGTCGATCCCGAGCCGGCGGATGTGCCGCAGGTCGACCTGGCCGGTCAGGTCGATGGTGGAGGTGAGCAGCCGCATCACGGTCGGCCAGGACAGCCCGGCCTAGTGCGCGACCCTGCTGACGGCGCCTGGTTCGGCCCGGCAGGCGCTGATGACCTGTTCGGCGAGGCGGGTGGTGACCCGGGAGCTGGTCGGTCTGTTCGGTGAATGTTCTTCTGGGGCAGATGGTTTCGGCGCAGACGTATCTGCGTTTGCGGACGAGCACGTCGAGCCGGTCGCCGCCGCAGGACACGTCCTTGACGTGTTGGACCGGCCGCGCCTGCACCCGGGAGGAGAGGACCCCGCAGGACGGGCAGGCGCCCTCGGCGGCGCTCGTCTCGATGATCACCCGCCGGGGCTGGTCGCCGCTGGCACGGGTCGCCGAGACGACTCGGTAGTCGGGCAGGTTGAACAGGATCGACGCGGCATCGGCGTCGAACGTAGGGTGGTGCACGCTCGCGGTCCTCGCTCTGGGATGTCTAGGCAACACCCATGCTGGCGTAGGGCCGCGAGCCCTTCTTCAGGGGCTCACCACGCTAAAGATCGAAGAGATTCCCTAACTGTTGTCAAGGGCCTTGGGGTGGTGGTGCCCAGGGTCGAGGAGATGGCGGATGGGCACCGGCTTGTGGGGTGCGTCCCTCCGCCTTGGCGAGGGTACGGCGGTGGTCGTCGAGGTCAAGGTCGTTCGTCCTCGGCACAGCCAAGTCCCGGAGGGAGCTGCCTGTGCCTTGCGGGCGCTGCACCTTGACGTCTCCTCGGCACCGCCGTGTCGGGCAGCGGCCGGGGGGACGGCGCCGGTCGTGGCCGGTCGTCGGCGTCGTTGCTGGTGGCCCGCGGGGGTCGTGCGCTATTTGGTGAGCTTGGCTCGGTGGGTCGCGGCGGAACGAGCCCGGGCGCGGGCTCGGACGTCGTCGGGCACGGCGTACACGGTGCGGGCCAGCTGCTTGCCGGCCGCGACCGTGACCGGGGTACCGTCCACGTCGCGCAGCTGGTAGGGCTCGCCGCGGGCGAGCACCGTCCAGGTCCGCTCGATCAGCTTGCGCGCCACGGCGACGGTGGCCTGGGTGTGGCAGTGTCCGCGCTCGAGCATCAGGTGCTGGTAGTAGGCGGCCAGCTGTGGGTCGGTGCGCCGGGCGCCGCCAGCTGCTTGGTAGAACGCCAGCCGCAACACCGGCGGGCCCTCCTTGGTGATCGCCCGGGACGGCTGGGTGATGGTGCCTGAGGACCAGTTCGACGGGGTCATCCCGACATAGGACGCGGCCGCCTTCGCCGTGGTGAACCCGGTGCCGTCGCCGAGGAAGGCGCGCACGGTCGGTGCGGTCATCGGGCCCATCCCGGGCAGCGAGCCGAGCAGCGGGTCGTCGCCGTACAGCAGGGCCCAGTACCGGGTGGCCTGCCCGGTGGCTCGGGCGATCCGCTCGCCGCTGGCGCGCAGGTCGGCCAGGTGCTCGGCCACCTCCCAGGCGAGGGCGTCCAGGTCGAGGTACCCGCCCCAGAAGATGCCCCACGCCGCGGCCGCGGCACGGATGGCCTCGGCGCGGGCGGGCACGTCCTGCACGCCTCGGGTGTGTCCGGCCACGACCGCGGTCAGGCTCGAGCGCCTCGCCGTGGCAAGCGAGTTCAGGTTCGGCCATCGGGTGAGCACCGCGGTGGCGGTGGGCATCGACCCGGCGAACGCGGTCCACACGTCGGGGAAGGCCCAGCGGGCCAGGGAGATCAGGCGCCGCTTGGCGCGGTTGCCGTCGACGACCAGCTTCCCGCGTCGGGTGACCGCCCGGCGCAGCGCCAGCTGGTCCGGGCTGGGGACTCGCAGCGGGGTCAGGGTGAACACATCGGCGGCCATCGCCAGCACGTCCGCGTCGATCACGTCGGACTTGTCCTTGCCGGTGATCGCCCCGCGCAGCCGGGCAGCGTGCCGGGCCCCGACCAGGGACAGCTCCAAGCCGGCCTCGCGCAACGCGATGGACAGCCCGAGCCACGTCATCGAGGTCGGCTCGGCGACAGCGACCACGCCCGGGTAGGGCGTCAGTCGCTGCCCGAGCCGGCGCAGACCAGCCAGCGTCGGCGGGACGTGGAAGCGGGTCGCGAGTACCTGCCCGTCGGCGCGGTACTCGCGCACGCACACGTGGTGATCGGCGACCACCGCGGCATCGATCCCGACCTGTACCCGGACCGTTGCCGGGTCGCCAGCATCAGCCCGGCCGGCGCCGGGAAGGGTAACGTTCTTGAGCACGAGGGTTCCTCCGTTCGACTCCTTCGCCGAACCCCAAGCCCGTCAAACGTTCACCGGCCAAGTGGATCTTCCGGGCAGGCGGTCCGGCCTCTGATGATCGGGAGAACCCTCGTGCTCGCACTTGCGTTCACGAGCCACGAGCAAGCCCGTCCCGGCCAATCGCCGCCCCAGCCACGCCCGATGGTGGCTCTTCGGAACTGAGCGTGGGTGAGGCGCTCGGCGTG
>NZ_BAABZW010000061.1:0-533 GCF_040365325.1 Intrasporangium sp. DVR
CCGTCCTGGCTCAGGCGATCGCGCAGGTCCCCGCCGCGCCCCGCAGGCGGCTGCTGGTCCGCTCCGACGGCGCCGGCGCCTCCCACGACCTGGTCGGCTGGCTGCACGAGCAGGGAACGGTCCGCGGCCGGACCCTCGAGTACAGCGTGGGGTTCGCGATCACCGAGCACATCCGGGACGCGATCAAGCTCGTCCCCAAGAAGGTCTGGACCCCCGCCCTCGACACCGACGGCGGGGCCCGTGAGGGCGGCGGCGTCGCCGAGCTGACCCGCCTGATCGACCCGGCCCTGCTGGCCACGTGGCCGCCCGGGATGCGGGTCATCGCCCGACGGGAACGACCCCACCCCGGCGCGCAGCTGTCGCTGTTCGAGGAGGCTGACGGCTGGCGCTACCAAGCCTTCATCACCAACACCGCCGCCGGGCAGCTCGCCTTCCTCGAAGCCCGGCACCGCGCCCACGCCCGCGTCGAGGACCGCATCCGCCACCCCAAGGACAGTGAACCGGCACGGGTTCTCTGCCGCTCTCATACTGGC